>NZ_JBFAIM010000018.1:0-205158 GCF_040654715.1 Nonomuraea sp. NPDC050643
GCGGCTCACCGGGCCGCAGCTTGCGGTAGATGTCGAGCAGGGCGTCATCCTGGCCGGCCGTGTGGTCCTTCTCCAGGGTGGCCCGCATGGACTCGTACTGGCCGAACCGCTCGAGGATCTGCTCGCTGGTCCATCCCAGTGCCTTGAGAAGCACGGTGACGGCCTGCTTGCGCTTACGGTCGATGCGCACACCGACGCTGTCGCGCTTGTCGATCTCGAACTCCAGCCAGGCGCCCCTGGACGGGATGACCTTGCAGCCGTACAGGTCCTTGTCCGACGTCTTGTCGACATTGCGTTCGAAGTAGACGCCAGGGGAACGGACGAGCTGCGAGACCACGACACGCTCGGTGCCGTTGATGATGAACGTGCCCTTCGGCGTCATGAGCGGGAAATCGCCCATGAACACCGTCTGGCTCTTGATCTCACCGGTGGTGTTATTGATGAACTCCGCCGTCACGAACATCGGGGCGGAGAAGGTCATGTCCTTGTCTTTGCACTCATCGACTGAGTACTTCGGCGGCTCGAACCGGTGATCGCGGAACGACAAGGACATGGTCCCCGAGAAGTCCTCGATAGGACTGATCTCTTCGAAGATCTCTTCGAGGCCCGACTGGGTCGGGACGTCCTTGCGCCCGGCCTGACGAGCCGCCTCTACCCGGGCCTTCCACTTCTCGTTTCCGAGCAGCCAATCGAAAGACTCGGTCTGCAGGGCAAGGAGGTCAGGAACTTCGAGAGGCTCCTGAATACGCGCGAATGAGACGCGACGGGGACCAGCGGGTACGGCGGAGGCGTTGCGCGAGGCTGCCAACAGATGTCCTTCCGAGGGCTCGCGGCGGACTGACTACACGCACGCCAGACAACCTCGCAACGTGAGCAAGCATCACGGGTCGTCAAAGGGCAGCGCAAAGGGGCAGTGTAGCCGAACGGCACACGCCTGTCCACTTCGCCCTCGCTGCATGCTCCACGTTGGTCGCAGCATCGCCCGTTCAGGCGGAAACGTCAAGCCCACAAGCCCGACTTTTAGCCGACTAGGGGCCCGGACGCTGGGTTTTCTCCCCTGTGTGACCGATCGCCTACCGCCAGGCCCAAGACGATACCCGCGAACGGGGGCGGTTAACGCTCTGTCACACCGGGGGCCGAACCCATGCCGACAACCGGTGTAGCAGTGACTGAGATACCCGTCGCGTGGGCTTCGCTAAACCTGATTTTTGGTAACAATTGAAGGAAGCGACGCGCCCGCGGAGTCCCGGGGCCTCAGGCCGTCCCCAGCAGTGTGGACAGGTCCGCCACCAACCAGCGAGAGTCTTGCAGCACCATGACGAACCTGGCGCGGTTCTGGGTGAACTCTTGCTGGAGCCCTTCTTTACCGGGGATCTCCTTGACCGTACCAGTGTTCACGAACAGCAGAACCTCTACTCGGCCGGGCTCCGCGCGCTCCACCCCGGCCCCGGCCACGGCCACGGTCTGCACGACCTTCTGAGCCTTGGCCCGGGACACCAAAGTCGTGGTCAGCTCCTTGTAGTGCTTGGTCAACTCGCCCGTGGTGTACGTGCCCGCCCGGGCCAGATCCTCCTCCACCGTCCGGTAGTCGTACGAGAGCAGATCGGGTGCGACCTCCTTGGCCGCGGCCATGGCGGCCGCTCCGGCCGCGTCGGCGGCCCGCAGGTCGCGCAGGTTGAACCACATCGTCGGCACCAGCACGGCCGCCGCGGCCACGAGGACGCCCAGCAGCACGATCGTGAAGATCCTCACGTCACCTGCACCGCCTTCGACACCAGCCAGAGGCCGCCGACCTTGGCCACGTCCATGGACCAGCGGTAGTAGCGCTCCTGGGGCGCGCTGTCCGAACCCTCCCAGCGGATCTCCACGTCGGCCACGACCAGGACCTTGGCCGTCGCGCCCGTCATCGAGACCAGTCCCGTCGCGCGCAGGACGCCGTGCTGGACGACCTTGTTGGCGAGCGTGGTGGACCTGAGCTTGCCGGCGTTGGCGGCGTATTCGGCCCTGGCGGCCCCGGTTGAGGTGTCGAGGATGCGCCGTACGTCGGCGTCCACGGTCTTGTGGTCGAGCGAGACCAGGTTCTTCGCGTGGGTCCCCGCCGCCAGCAGCGCCGCCTGCTTGTCGCCTGCCCTGCCCTGCTCGTCACGCGCCTGCGCGGCGATCCACACGCCGGTCCCGACGAGCACCGCGAGCACTCCGCTGAGTGCCGCGATCAGGAGCCGAGCCGGCCGAACAGCGAGTCCTGCCACGTCTGGTCACCCCTTCCCCGGCCGGTCGCCGGATCATAACGCGAGACCCACTCATACAGCCCTGAAATCGACGGAGGCGGTTTGGATGGGCTCGCGTCACGTTCCCCGCACACGCCGGCGCGGCTGCCGTGCGGTACGCCCGGGGCCGACCTGGGTGCCTCGTCCTGCGCGTGGCACGTTGAGGTTGAGGTCGAACCAGACGTGCGGCCTGTCCTCGTCCACCACCGTGAACGCCCCCGCCGGGCTGTCGCGGCGCGGCCGTAGGGCCGAGACAGACTGCCCTCCGGCGATCATGTTGGTGAGCAACGGGCGCATAAGGGGCTCGACGCCGTCCACGAGCCGCTCCACCAACCGGGCCGCGCGGTCGAACACCCTCGACCGCGTGCGGCGGAGCATGTTCGACAGATCGCGCGACCCAGCACGGAGGGAATCGGTCAAGGTCGCCAGATCTCCCGCAAATGCCCTCAGATGGCCCTCAGAGGCCCGCTGAGCCTCCAGCACGGCCTTCCCGTCCCTCTGGGAGGCCGGCGGTCTCAGGGAGCACCTCGGCCCCCTGCCCGAGCAGCGTGCCGCTCACGCCGATCAGCCGCCCCGAATGCGCCCCGCCCGTCCCGAACGCTTCCCGAACTCGCTGACGACCGTCTCCAGATCGCGCGGGTCCACGGAGGCGAGCAGCCGGTCGGTAGCGCGCAAACGCTGACGATGAACCACACCCGCCGGACGAACTCCCACCCCCAGCACGGCCGCCACCCTGGCCGCGGCGAGCATCATCGCCAGGGACCCCTACCATGTGCGACGCTTAACCCGCGGAAAGTAGTCACGTGAGGGCGCGAAAAGAGCGGCCCTTCGCTCTTGTCGTGATCTATCCGATGCCGTGGAGATGGGCGTTGACGAGACGGGGATACTCATCCAGCCAGTTGCGCCCGCGTTCGTCCACGAACGACCCCTGCGGCGGGATCACCCCGTGGGCCGCCAGCCAGGTGCCCGGCGGCTGCTGGGTGCGCCGGATCCGGTTGCCGGTCGGCATGAGCTGCGGCGGGATGGGCGGCAGCGCGCCGGGATCATGCCCGAGCTGCGCCTCGGCCTCCAGCTCGGAGATGTCCTTCTCCTCCGACATGCCGATGGGCCCGTGCCGCCTGGCGTTGAGGAACTGCCGCACCACCGGCTCGTCGCTGGACAGCAGCATCTCGCGCGGCCCGAACATGACCAGTTCCCGCCGGAACAGCAGCCCGATGCTGTCGGGCACCGTGCGGGCGGTGTTGATGTCGTGGGTCACGATCAGGAACGTCGCCTCGATCTCGGAGTTGAGGTCGACGATGAGCTGGTTGAGATAGGCGGTACGGACCGGGTCGAGGCCCGAGTCGGGCTCGTCGAACAGGATGATCTCCGGATCGAGCACCAGCGCCCTGGCCAGCCCCGCCCGCTTGCGCATGCCGCCGGAGATCTCGCCCGGCAGCTTGCCCTCGGCGCCCAGCAGCCCGACGAGCTCCATCTTCTCCATGACGATCTGGCGGACCTGGGTCTCGCTCTTCTTGGTGTGCTCGCGCAGCGGGAAGGCGATGTTGTCGTAGAGGCTGAGCGAGCCGAACAGCGCGCCGTCCTGGAACAGCACGCCGAAGAGGCGGCGCAGCTCGTAGAGCTTGTTCTCGTTGCAGTTGGCGAGGTCGTAGCCGTCGATCCAGATGTGGCCTCGGTCGGGACGCAGCAGGCCGACCAGGGTCTTGAGGAAGACCGACTTGCCGGTGCCGGAGGGGCCGAGCAGCACCGAGATCTCGCCCGCGGGCAGCGTGAGCGAGACGTCCTCCCAGATGACCTGCCGGCCGAACGACTTGGTCAGCCCGTCGACCACGACTTCGACGCCCACTGTCAGCCTTCCCGATCGCAGGGAGTGTTCAGGGGATAACGTGCCGCACACTTTACGCGCGGGATGTCATCACCGTAACGGCGTTCCGGCGAATTGGAACCTGTTCCAATAGCTTGTTATCGGCCGGTTATGAGACGTCAGGTCCAGTAAGCGCGCGCAGGCTGGGCCGCAGCAGACGGGCCAGCTCTTCCTGCGGCACCCCGCGCAGCTCGTCGAGCTCCAGCAGTTGGTGCCCGACGGTGACGCCCAGCAGGGTCAACGTCATCAGCGCCGCCCGCAGCCGCGCGTCGTCACCGGTCATCGAGCCGGCGAGCCGGTCGATCTGCCGGCCGAGCACCTCCCGCGCCGACGCGGCGGCCTCGGGGTGGGTGAGCATGGAGCGCATCATGGCCAGGGAACTCTGCGGCAGCTCGCCCAGCTTGACGTTGAGCGTGCCCAGCAGGTGCTCGACCAGCTCCTCCGCACCCGGCTCCGCGGCCGGCGACACCTGTACGGCCTGCTGGAAGAGCTCCTGCTTGCTGCCGAAATATTGCATCACGAGGGCCGGATCGACCTCGGCGGCCTTGGCGATGCCCCTGATGGTGGCGCGCTCGTAGCCCACTTCGGCGAAGAGCGCCCTGGCCGCGTCGAGGATCCTGGCCTCGCTCCTGCGCCGCCTCTCGGCCCGCGTCAGCACGTTCTCGCCCACGCGCCGACTCTACATGCGTTGACCGAATTCACCTTTTCACTCTACGCTTGTTGAGCGAAACGAAAGGGGTCCGCCATGGGCATCGAAGAGATCGTCACGGGCTACCACGCGGCCATGCTGCACAAGTCGGCCGACGAGCTGGCCGACCTGTACGCCGAGGACGGGCTGCACGAGTTCCCGTTCGGGGGGCTGGCGGCGTACGAGGGGAGGGAGGAGATCCGTGCCGGTTACCGCCGGATGTGGGGCGCGACCGGGATCGAGGCGAAGGAGGTGCGCCGGATCGCGCTGCACCGTACGGACGACCCGGAGGTCGTGGTGGTGGAGCAGGACACGCTCGTCACCGCGAACGAACGCTCGATCACCGTGCCCAGCCTCCTGGTGCTCCGGATCAGGAACGGCCGGATCATCCACACCAGGGACTACATGGACACCAGCGCCATCGCCCAGGTACGGGCCGCCGCCGGCTAACCGGCCGCCTTCGGAGGCACCGAGACGACCACGGTGTCCGCGAGCCGGTCGTGATAGCACCGGTGCCGGCGATCCCGGAAGATGTGCAGGCCGTTGGCCAGCGCGACGATCCAGCCCACCAGCGGCAGCAGGGGCACCATCAGGTAGAAGCCCGCGCGGACGGCCGACTCCCTGAACGACGGCGGGTTACCCGTGGCCCGCGCGACCACCTTGATCCCGAGGAGCGCCTTGCCGAGCGTCTGACCGTAGCGGGCGTGCAGCAGCCAGTAGTAGAGGAACTCGGGGACCAGGACGACCAGCTCCTCCCCTTCTTGCAGGAACGGGTCCGCCGCCGCCTCGATCCAGATGGCGAGCAGCGCCCACAGCAGGAGATCGATGAAGAAGGCCGCGAACCGCGCGGACCGGGGTGCGATCCAGAGGCGGACGGTGTGCGGGGTGGCGTTGACCATCGCTGGATTCTGTCAGTCCCCGGCCCGCGGGCTCAGCTCTGGGCGGCGGTGTCGAGGTCGTAAACGGTCGTCCCGCCGACCGTGGTGCCGGTGAACGTGTCCTGCACCCAGGCCGCGATCTGGGCCGCCTCGTCGCTGCCACCCGTGTCGCCGCCCGTGGTGGTGCCCGTGCCGCCACCCGTGCCGCCACGACCGCCGCCCATGCCGCCGCCGATGAAGTAGTGGATCTTCTTCTCGGCGACGTACTGCTTGAACCGCTCGAGCGTCGGCGCGGGATCGGTGCCGTTGAAGCCGCCCACGGCCATCACGGGCCGACCGGCGGCGAGCTGGTAGCCGGCCGCGTTGTTGGAGCCGACGGCCGCCGCCACCCACGTGTAGGCGGAGGCGCCGCTCTTCAGCAGCGCGGTCAGCTCGGCGTCCGGGGTGCCGGCGTTGAGCAGCCCGCCCATCCCGCCGCGCCCCATCCCGCCCGTGCCCATCCCGCCCCGCCCGCGGCCGCCGTCACTTCCCTGAGGCCGCCGGAACGCCTGGCCGCCCGGACGCTGGAACCCGCCACCGGACGGCCTCCCGAAGCCCCCGCCGGTGGCGGGCCCGGCCGTCGGAATGGCCCCCGTGTGCGGGGACGCGGCCGTGTCCACCGCGTACGCCGCCGGCCCCGCCAGGCACGCCACCACCGCGATCGCCGCCACGGCCACGACCCGGCGCGAGAACACCAGCGCCAGCGCCGCCCCCACCCCCGCGACCAGCACCGCCACCCCCAGCCACGGGTTCCACTCGGAGCTGCGCGCCAGCAGCAGGTAGGACCAGCCGGCCGTCCCCGCCGTCAGCAGGGCGAGCAGCCGGTACGCCCGCCGCTCCCACAGCACCGCCACACCCATGCCCACCAGCGCCGCGATGGCCGGGGCCAGGGCCACCGTGTAGTAGGCGTGGAAGATCCCCTGCATCAGGCTGAAGATCAGCCCGGTCACGACCAGCCAGCTCCCCCACACCCACAGGGCCGCGCGCACCGGATCGACCCTCGGCGCCCGCCGCGTGAACCACGTGACGGCGACCAGCGCCGCCAGCGCCGCCGGCAGCAGCCACGAGATCTGCCCGCCCGCCTCGGTGTCGAACAACCGCAGCCATCCGGCCTGCTGGTTGAGATTGCCCAGCCCACCGTAGTCGCCCCCGTTGATCCGCCCGATGCCGTTGTAGCCGAGCGCCAGCTCCAGCACGCTGTTGGTCTGGGAGCCCCCGATGTAGGGCCGCTCCGACGCGGGCACCAGCGCCACGGCCAGCAGCCACCACCCGGCGGACACCAGCATGGCGGCACCGGCCAGCAGCAACTGCCACACCCGCCGCCAGAGCGCCACCGGCGCCGTCACCAGGTAGACCAGCGCGAACCCCGGCAGCACCAGGAACGCCTGCAACATCTTCGCCAGGAACGCGAACCCGATCGCCGTGCCCGCCAGCACCAGCCACCGCGTGGCGCCGCGCTCCTGCGCCCGGATCACGCAGTAGGCCGCCACGGTCAGCAGCAGCACCAGCAGCGCGTCGGGATTGTTGAAGCGGAACATCAGCACGGCCACGGGCGTGAGCGCCATCACGGCTCCGGCCAGCAGCCCGGCCCAGGCGGAGAACAACCGGCGGACGGCGGCGTACACCATCGCCACCGCGCCGACCCCCATGAGCGCCTGCGGCACGAGGACGGCCCAGGAGTTGAGCCCGAACAGCCGCACGCTGAGCACCATCGGCCACAGCGAGGCCGGCGTCTTGTCGACCGTTATGGCGCCGGCGGCGTCGGAGGCCCCGAAGAAGAACGCCTTCCAGCTCTGGCTTCCGGCCTGCACGGCCGCCGAGTAGAAGGAATTGGCCCACCCCGAGGCCCCCAGACCCCAGAGGTAGAGCACGCCGGTGCCGAGAAGCAGCGCGGCCGGCGCCCAACGAGACTTCGCTTCGATAACCACACCCCGCACGCTAGGCAGGCCGCTTGGCGGGGCGATGAGACGAGCATGAGAACTTTCTGAGGCCCCGGACACGCGAAAAGAGGCGGCACACCCGGCACCAGGGTGTGACCGCCTCTTTTCGAAGAGCGTCGTCTTGCGTGAATTACTTCACGGTGACGGTGGCGCCGGCGCCCTCGAGGGCAGCCTTGGCCTTCTCCGCCTGCTCCTTGTTGACCTTGCCGTCGAAGACGGCCTTGGGAGCGCCGTCCACCAGGTCCTTGGCCTCCTTGAGGCCAAGGGACGTGAGGGCGCGGATCTCCTTGATGACCTGGATCTTCTTGTCGCCGGCAGCCTCGAGGATGACGTCGAACTCGTCCTGCTCCTCAACGGCGGCGGCCTCGCCACCACCAGCGGCGGCGGGGGCGGCGGCCACTGCGACGGGGGCGGCGGCCTTGACGTCGAAGACCTCTTCGAACTGCTTCACGAACTCGGACAGCTCGAGGAGGGTCATCTCCTTGAACGCGTCGAGCAGCTCGTCGGTGCTGAGCTTCGCCATGTTGTCTTCCTTACGTTTAGGACTTGCAGAAAACTAGGAACGGGACCGCGGTAGCTGCGGCAATCCCCGTGTTACTCGCCCGCCTCGTCGCGCTTCGCGCGAAGGGCTTCGGCCAGCTGAGCCATTTGCGTGGGCAGCGCGGCGAACACAGCGGCAGCAGCGCTCTGCTTCGCCTTGAGCGCACCGGCAAGCTTCGCGAGGAGGACCTCGCGGGACTCGAGGTCGGCGAGCTTGGTGATCTCGGAGGCGTCGAGCGTCTTGCCGTCGAGGACGCCGCCCTTGATCACCAGAAGGGGATTGGCCTTGGCGAAGTCACGCAGACCCTTGGCCGCCTCGACAACGTCGCCGTTGACGAAGGCGATCGCGGTCGGACCGGTGAGCAGGCCGTCAAGGCCCGACAGACCGGCCTCGGTGGCCGCGATCTTGGTCAGGGTGTTCTTCGCCACGGCGAACTTCGCATTCTCACCGAGAGAGACGCGCAGCTCCTTGAGCTGCGCGACGGTGAGACCGCGGTACTCGGTCAGAACGGCGGCAGCGCTGCCTTCGAACTCGTTCTTGAGCTCGGCAACCGCTGTCGCCTTATCCGCCCTCGCCATGGGCCTCCTTCCAGATGTGCCACCGGCGAAGGGCCCCGCAGAAATGAGAACAGCCCCGGGCGCAGGGCGCACACGGGGCTCACTCACACGGATCAGACCATGTGGGAAACTCGCATCACACCTGCGCGGGCCGTCCACATGATGTGGATCCTTCGGCCGCCAGGCTTTGAGGCACCTGGCGACAACCGGCGGTCTTCGGCAACGACCAGAGTACGTGCTGGCCGCCGAGTTTCCAAATCGTTCTCGGTATCGGGTCTCAGTTGGTCGTACGCTGCGGCAGCTCTCCGACCTGGTCGGCCGGCGGAGTCTGGATGGTGACGGCCTCGTTGAAGCCCTTGAAGAACAGGGTGGCGTCGAGCGTGGCGCCCTCCTTGGAGCCGTTCAGCGCGAGCTTGCGCGGCAGCCCGTCGGCGGCCACCCAGATGTCGAACTTGACGTCCTTCAGCTCGGCCAGGTTCGCCTTGGCCTGCTCCTGCTTGTCGGCGGGCAGTTGCTGCACGGCGACGTCCACGGGGAACGTGCCGCTGTAGTGGGTGGTGTCCTCGCTGTTGACGCTCTCGCTGCCGACGGACTTCACGTCCTGCGAGGCCGTGACCAGCTTGGTCATGTTGCCCAGGTCGAACTGCTGGATCTGGGTGAGGTACTGGTTGACCTCGTTGGAACCGCCGCCCATCTCGCTCAGCGAGAACTTGATCCACGGCTTGGTGGTGCCCAGGAGGGTCTTGAGCGCCTCGACCTGGACGTAGACCGTGTCGCCCTGCAGCACGGCACGCATGCCGCCGGGCAGGCTCTGGCTCCCCATGTTGAGCGTGTCGAGCGTGAGGTCGACGGCGAGCTGGGGCTTGCTCTGGTAGAGCATGCGGCCCTGAACCTTGCCGTTGCCTTCCTGGGGATGCGTCACGTTCACCACGGCGTCGACCGTGTAACTGGTGACCTCGGCGGTCTTCTGCGCGGCCTGCGCGAGCACCTCGGAGGCGGCCAGGTTGACTTGGATGGGCTGGGCGTTCGATCCGCAACCAGCGACGGCGGCTACGACGAGCGCGGCACCGGCCGCAGTCATACTTATCGTGCGCTTCAGCATGTTTTGACCTTACGTTTAAGTTTTGTCGCTGGGGCGCCTTCCCCGCACAAATAAGGGAAAACCCAGGGTTATCCCTCACCCCTTCCGCACACTTTCCACACATCTCGGCGGCCCGGCGGAGATCGCCGCGACGGAACGTGGCCGGACCTGCGGCGACGGTCAGCGGGACGAGCCGGGCGATCGCCGGCGAGGCTCCGGCGGAATCGGGATGATCTCGTCCGGGTGACGAGGCCGAGCGTCACACCGAAGACGGTGCCCGGCATCGCGATCGCCCACACGGCGGCACCACAGGCGGCAGCACGAGCACGCCTGTCACCGCGCGGCCCCGAGGGGCCCAACGGCCCTCCTGGAGGCTGCTGGGCGCATGCGAAAGGCCCCCACCCGGAGTCGGGCGAGGGCCTTCAGCGAGCCTTCAGTGCGAAGGAGGGATCAGCTCTCCAGCTCGGCCGTGAGGCCGCGGGTGAGGTTGGGGTCGACCGGGACACCCGGGCCCATCGTCGTGGAGAAGGTGACCTTCTTCAGGTAGCGGCCCTTGGCCGCCGACGGCTTGAGACGCAGCACCTCGTCAAGGGCGGCGGCGTAGTTCTCGATGAGCTGGCGCTCGCCGAACGACGTCTTGCCGATGATGAAGTGCAGGTTGGCCTGCCGGTCGGTACGGAACTCGATCTTGCCGCCCTTGATCTCCGTCACGGCCTTGGCGACGTCGGGCGTCACGGTGCCGGTCTTCGGGTTGGGCATGAGACCACGCGGGCCGAGCACGCGGCCCAGGCGGCCGACCTTGCCCATGAGATCGGGCGTGGCCACCACGGCGTCGAACTCGTTGAGCCGGTTGCCCTTGGCGATCTCGTCGATCAGCTCGTCGGCGCCGACGATGTCGGCGCCCGCCTCGCGGGCAGCCTCGGCACGGTCACCGGTCGCGAAGACCAGGACCCGGGCGGTCTTGCCGGTGCCGTGCGGGAGGTTGACCGTGCCGCGCACGATCTGGTCGGCCTTGCGAGGGTCGACGCCCAGCCGGAGCGCGACCTCCACGGTGGCGTCGAACTTGGTGGCCGACGTCTCCTTGGCCAGCCTCGCGGCGTCTACGGGCGTGTAGAGCTTGTCGCGGTCGATTTTGGCGGCCGCGTCCTTGTGCGCCTTGCTGCGCTTCATTTCATACTCCTAGTGGTGTCCGGGCCGGGTTCAGACGGCCCTCCCACGACTGCTGGGGAAGTCTTACTCGGCGACCGTGATGCCCATCGACCGGGCGGTGCCGGCGATGATCTTCTCGGCGGCCTCGATGTCGTTGGCGTTGAGGTCGGGCATCTTGGTCTCGGCGATGCTGCGAAGCTGCTCGCGGCTGAGCCTGCCCACCTTGTCGCGCTGCGGGACCGCGCTGCCCTTGTCGAGGCCCAGAGCCTTCTTGATCAGCTCGGGCGCCGGCGGCGTCTTCGTGACGAAGACGAAGCTGCGGTCTTCGAAAATGGTGATCTCAACGGGGATGATGTTGCCCCGCTGGGACTCCGTGGCAGCGTTGTACTGCTTGACGAAGTCCATGATGTTGACGCCGTGGGGACCGAGCGCGGTACCCACCGGCGGCGCCGGGGTGGCCTGACCGGCAGGCAACTGCACCTTGACCAGCGCGGCGATTTTCTTCTTCGGAGGCATTTGTCCTTCTCCGGGTCCTGATTGCGATGCCTGTCAGGGTCGCGGGTTGCGCCCCTGACACGTTGGAGGCCGCCCTGCTCAACGAGAAGGTCGTCCATCGGAGCGCCGCCGGTTGCCGGTCCCGGCTAAGACCGCGGCGGTGATCCGTGGGGCGAACTTCTCATTGGTCGCGTTTAGGCGGCCGGCCGAACGTCTTAGTGTATGTGATCGTCTCAGATCTTCGAGACCTGGTTGAACGAGAGCTCGACCGGAGTCTCGCGGCCGAAGATCGACACGAGCACCTTGAGCTTCTGCGACTCGGGGCTGATCTCGCTGACCGAGGCGGGCAGGGTGGCGAACGGGCCGTCCATGACCGTGACGGACTCGCCGATCTCGAACTCGACCGTGGGGCCGCTGGCCGACTTGGCCGTGGCCTTCTTGGTCTCTTCGGTCGGCTCCGGCGCCAGCAGCTTGGCGACCTCGTCAAGGCTGAGCGGGCTCGGCTTGTTGGACAGGCCCACGAAGCCGGTCACGCCGGGCGTGTTGCGCACGGCGGCCCAGGACTCGTCGGTCAGCTCCATGCGCACCAGCACGTAGCCGGGCAGCACCCGCTCCTTGACCGGCACCTTCTTGCCGCTCTTGAACTCCTGGACGGTGTGCGTCGGCACCTCGACCTGGTAGATGTAGTCCTCCATGTTGAGCGAGACGTTCCTGCTCTCGATGTTGGACTTCACCCGGTTCTCGTAACCGGCGTAGGAGTGGATGACATACCACTCGCCGGGGAGGCCGCGCAGCGAGGTCTTGAACTCCTCGACAGGGTCGACGTCGGGAAGATCCGCCTCGTCCTCGACGGCGGGAGTCTCGTCCTCGGCCGCCTCGTCTTCGGCTGCCTCGTCGCTCTCCTCGACCTCGGCCTCTTCGAGAGCCGCCTCGACGGCTTCGTCAGTGGCCTCTTCCAGCTCGTCGCCCCACTCGTCGCGGGACTCGTCGGCCGGAATAGAAGACTCGGACACGGTGTCTCTTCCTCTTTCGTCTCTGTCGTTTGCCTGGTATCGAATGGCTACTCCGTCAGACGACACCGACGGGGTCTCGGTCAGGACCCGCCGAAGACCTTGAGGACCGCCCACCCGAGGGCGGCGTCGAGCCCGTACACGATCGCAACCATGATCAGAACGAATATCAGAACGACCGTGGTGTAGGTGATGAGATCCTTGCGTGTCGGCCAGATGACCTTACGAAGCTCGTTGACGACCTGCCGGTAGAAGAGGGCAGGAGAAGTGCGAGACTTCTTGTCGCCACTAGGCTTGTCTGCGGTCTCGCCGCGAGTGTCGATCGCCACAGTCCTCACCTGATCTGTCGTATCCAACGCAGTTTTTGCGGCGCGCTTACGCACCCATTATTGCGCGGACCGCACTCGCAGGGCACGAGGGACTCGAACCCCCAACCGCCGGTTTTGGAGACCGGTGCGCTACCAATTGCGCCAGTGCCCTATGTCGTTGACCAGACTACCCTGATCGACTCACTGCCTGGACCGAACCGCTCGCCGACATGCGGCGGAAGGACCAGGCGAAAGCATACGGGTACTTGCCGTCCACGTCGAACCAATACGTGATCGCCCAGGTCACGACGGCGTGGGAGCCGCGTGGGAGCATGGACACATGTCCACTCGATCCCGCATCTCCGCGAGAATTTCCGCGATTTCCGAGTCCGCCACACTCGCCGTCGACGCGAAGGCGAAGGCGATGAAGGCGGCCGGTCGGCCCGTCATCGGCTTCGGCGCGGGCGAGCCAGACTTCCCGACGCCCGGCTACATCGTCGAGGCGGCGATCGAGGCGGCCCGCGACCCCCGCAACCACAAGTACACGCCCGCCGGCGGCCTGCCCGAGCTCAAGCAGGCCATCGCGGCCAAGACGCGGCGCGACTCCGGCTACGCGGCCGAGGCGTCGCAGGTGCTGGTGACCAACGGCGGCAAGCAGGCGGTCTACGAGGCGTTCGCGACGCTGCTCGACCCGGGTGACGAGGTCCTGGTCGTCGCCCCCTACTGGACGACCTACCCCGAGGCGATCAAGCTGGCCGGAGGCGTTCAGGTCGACGTCGTGACCGACGAGTCCACCGGCTACCTGGCGAGCGTCGACCAGCTCGAGGCCGCGCGCACCGACCGTACGAAGGCGCTGCTGTTCGTGTCGCCGTCCAACCCGACCGGCGCCGTGCACACCCGTGAGCAGACCGAGGCGATCGGCCGCTGGGCCGCCGAGCACGACCTGTGGGTCGTGACCGACGAGATCTACGAGCACCTGGTCTACGGCGGCACCGAGTTCACCAGCATCGCCACGGCGGTCCCCGAGCTGGGCGACCGCGTCGTGATCCTCAACGGCGTGGCCAAGACCTACGCGATGACCGGCTGGCGCGTGGGCTGGCTGATCGGGCCGTCCGACGTGGTCAAGGCCGCCACCAACCTGCAGTCGCACGCCACCTCCAACGTCTCCAACATCTCCCAGATGGCGGCGCTCGCGGCGGTGTCCGGCGACCTGTCGGCGGTGGCCGAGATGCGCACGGCGTTCGACCGGCGCCGCCAGACGATGGTGCGGATGCTCAACGAGATCCCGGGCGTGTTCTGCCCGGAACCGATGGGGGCGTTCTACGCATATCCCTCGGTCAAGGAGCTGATCGGCAAGGAGGTGCGCGGCCGGCGGCCCCAGTCGTCGAGCGAACTGGCGGAGCTGATCCTGGAGGAGGCCGAGGTCGCGGTGGTGCCGGGTGAGGCGTTCGGCACGCCGGGCTACTTCCGGCTGTCCTACGCGCTGGGCGACGACGACCTGGTGGAGGGCGTCAGCCGGCTGGGCAAGCTGCTGTCCGACGCGCGCTGAGCTCAGCCCGTGGTGATGTCCGCGGCGATCGATCTGATCTCCGTGGCGAGGCCGGGTGTCGCGGCGACGTAGACGGCGGTGCCCGGCCGCTCCAGCCACATGAAGTTGCGCAGGCCCGTACGCGTGGTCCAGTGCAGCGCCGGCCTGCCCCTGTACACCGTCAGCGCCGACCTGGCCACCACCGTGGCGAACTGCTCGGCCGTCCTGACCCCGCACACCACGCCCACGTACACGCGCTCGTCGTCGTCGCTCCAGATCAGGCCCCTGACCCTGAGCGGCCGCTGGAGCGAGTCGAGGCGGGCGAACGAGCCCGCCCGGTCTATACCGGGAATCGTGGCGGGAATCCGCACCTTGGTGGCGCCACAGGACAGCGCGGTGGTCGCGCGCGTGAACGCCGGTTTGGGCGGCGGCGGGGTGGCCTGGGGCTCCGGCGCCTCATCGGCTCCGCCGCCGCACGCCGTGAGCGCGAACATGAGGAGCACCGCCGCCAGCCGCCGCATCGAGGCCCCCATGACATGAGTGGTTTTCGCAGGGAAAAGGCTCCTAGTCTCCTACAGGAGCCTGGACGGAAGCGGCAAGAGCGACGAGTTCCCTGCCGAACGAGTCGCTGACCCGGATCCACGCGCCCGTGCCCTCGCGTTCGAGCCAGGCGATCACCCGGCCGCCGGCCGGATGCCTGCCGGCCACGGCGGGCCTGCCGCGCACGGTGGTGGGGCGCGCGTTCAGCAGGCTGATCCGCCCGCGGTAGTCGTTCCAGCCGGCGGCCACGTCGCCGTGGTCGACCCGGGCCTCGACGAATCCGGCCGCCGAGCCGAACCTGGCCCAGCCGCCCCGCGGCGCGATCGCTCCCCCGCCCTCGCGTTCGAGCCCCTTGGGCAGGGCGGTGAGCCAGAAGTCGCCGGAGACCACCCCGAGGGCGGTCTCCAGCGTGGTGACGCCGCCCGGCGCCCGGGGCGGAGGGGCGGGTCGCGGCGGCTCCATGGCGGCGGACGGGGGGCGGCCGAAGCCCGTGGAGAAGAGCAGGTAGATGGTGACGGCCGCGGCGGCGAGCGCCAGGGCCGCGAGCGCCGCCCGCGGCACCTGGCCGATGTCCTGCCCTTCGGAGATCATGCCTCGATGATCCCCCGGTGGGCGCCGTCCGTACCGTGCCGCTACTTGATGGCGCGCACGCCTTCGGCGATCTTCTTCAGCTCGACCGCGCCGTCCACCTCCTTGGCGTAGTCGGGGCTGACGCACACCTCGACCGCCAGGCCGTCGCGGAGCTCAAGGAGGATCGTGAGCGTGCCCCCCTCAGAACCGTGCGCCACGGCCTCGCCGCCCTCCGACAGGGTCGCCAGCCACGCCTGCCTGCCTCCGGCGTCGAACGCCTCGGCGTCCTTCTTGGGGAAGTTGGCGAAGAGCTGCTCGGTGGCCTCGCCCTCGAACACGATCGCCTGGACCGCGTAGTGGCCGGGCTCGGCGCCCGGCTTGACGAAGCTCGTGGTGTAGCTGTGCTTCCCGAACCCGTCCTTGCCGGACCACTTGCCCCATTCGAGCCCTTCCGGCAGGTAGTCGAGCCGGATGCCGCCGAACTCCCGCCCGTCGCCCAGGTCGCCGAGGTCCTGTGGCATCTGGACGGGTGGCTCGATGGTGATGCTCACGTGGCTGCCGTGCGCGACCTGCAGACCGGCGGCGGGCTCCTGCCCGGTCACCCGGCCGTCCCTCACCTCGGCCCCGGAGATCGAGGTCACCAGCCCGGCCTGGCGGAGGATCGCCGCGGCCTCGGTGCCGCGCTTGCCCGTCACGTCGGGCACGGTCACGTCGGGCAGCATGACGGCGCGGTCCTGGCCGCTGGCGGCGTTGGGGGTGGTCGCGGGTTCGGACGAGTTCACCACCACCGGTACGGCCGCCGCCACCGCCACGGTGAGGAGCGCGGCGCCGCCCACGCGAAAGCGGAGCACGTGGGCGCGGTGCCGGCGGCGTACGGACCGGCCCAGGTCGGGTGCCGCCTGCACACCGGCGACGTGCGCCTTCATGGCGTCGGCGAGCTCGTCCTCGATCGTCATCTGGTCACTTCCTTTGCGACATTCAAGTGTTCGCGGATCCTGGCGAGCCCCCGCGCCGCCTGGCTCTTCACGCTGCCGACCGAGCAGCCGAGCAGGGCCGCGGTGGACGATTCGGACTGGTCCTCCCAGTAGCGCAGGACCAGCACGGCCCGCATCCGGGGCGGCAGCCTGCGCAACTCGCCGATGAGCGTGTCGCGCAGGTCGAGGTCGGGAGAGCCGGCCGCGGTCTCCGGCGGGCGGGCGAACGTGATCTCCTGCACGACCTTGCGCCGGCGCGCCTTGCTGATCGCGGCGTTCACGACGACCTTCTTCGCGTACGCCTCAGGGTTGTCGCGCCTGATGCGCGGCCAGTTCCGGTAGACCTTCTCCAGCGCGTGCTGGACCAGGTCCTCGGCGTCGTGCTTGGTCGCTCCGCAGACCAGGATCGCGGTACGCAGCAGCGAGGTGCTCCGAGCGGCGAGGAACTCGTCGAACGCCGCTTCGTCGTCATCTGTCATGAGCGAGGGTCCCCTTTCGCCCTCCCCAACGCGCGAACCCGGCCCCAGGTTGAGTGGCAAGATATGCAAATGCCACGGCCCCTGCACGCGCTTCCCAAGGCCCATCTTCACCTGCACTTCACCGGCTCGATGCGGCACTCCACACTGCTCGAGCTGGCCAGGGAGCAAGGGCTGCACCTGCCCGACGCGCTGGAGCAGGACTGGCCGCCCAGGCTGCGGGCCACCGACGAGCGCGGGTGGTTCAGGTTCCAGCGCCTCTACGACATCGCCAGGTCCGTGCTGACCCGGCCCGAGCACGTCTACCGGCTGCTGCGCGAGACGGCCGAGGACGAGGCGGCGGCCGGGTCCCGCTGGCTGGAGATCCAGGTCGACCCCTCGGGCTACGCGCAGCGCTTCGGCGGGCTGACGGCCACGCTGGAGCTGGTGCTGGACGCGGTGGCGGCCGCCTCCCGGCACGCGGGTGTCGGGATGGCGGTGGTCGTGGCGGCCAACAGGATCCGCCATCCGCTCGACGCGAACACGCTGGCCCGGCTCGCCACCCAGTACGCCGGCAAGGGCGTGGTGGGCTTCGGGTTGTCCAACGACGAGCGGCGGGGCGAGGCCAGGGAGTTCGAGCGGGCGTTCAGGATCGCCAAGCGCGGCGGGCTGCTGTCCGTGCCGCACGGCGGCGAGCTGCTGGGGCCACGCAGCGTGGCGCAGTGCGTGGACGACCTGGCGGCCGACCGGGTCGGGCACGGGGTGCGCGCGGCCGAGGACGAGTGGCTGATGGGGCGGCTGGCCGACCGGCAGATCTGCTGCGAGGTGTGCCCCACCTCGAACGTGGGCTTGGGCGTGGCCGAGCGGGCGGCCGACGTACCGGTGCGGCGGTTGTTCGACGCGGGGGTGCCGATCGCGCTGGGGGCCGACGACCCGCTGCTGTTCGGCACCCGGCTGCTGCGGCAGTACGAGCTGGCCAGGGAGTCCTACGGGTTCAGCGACCCCGAGGTGGCGGAGCTGGCCCGCCAGTCCGTACGGTCGTCGGCCGCGCCCGAGCCGGTGCGCAAGGAGTTGCTGAAGGGCGTGGACGACTGGCTGGCCGGGTCACTGGAGTGACGTGGCGACCTGGATGGCCTCCTCCTTCGTCCTGAGGCCCTCCAGGCGGTAGTTGAGCGTGCCCTGCTCCCAGATGAGGGTGGGGGCGGCCTGCCGCAGGGGGACCTCGGTGCCGTCCTGGCGCTTGATGTAGCCCAGGGGGTGGTCGCCGGGGAGCCACCAGGCGTTGTACGCGCCGACCTTGACGTAGTCGGGCCAGGGCGGGCCCAGCTTCTTGAAGAAGATCGGGTCGAGGGCGCCGTCGAACTGGTCGAACCTGATGCCGCCGGGCCAGAACATGGACACCACCCTGCCGCTGTCGGCCACGGTGACGCGCTCCGGCGGGCCCGGCTCCTTGAGGGTCCTGACCTGGAACCGTACCTGGCCCGGCACCTCGGCCAGGGGGACGGTGCGTTCGCCGGGCAGGGGCGCCGTGGTGGTGACGGGCGGGGGCGGGGTGTCGCCGATCCGCAGCTCGATCCCGGCGAAGCGGAGGATCTGGGCCACCGCCGCCCGGCCCTGGGGGGTGGCGGCCGTGATGGCGACGACGACCGCGACCACGGCCGAGACGACCAGCCATCTTCTGCGGCGGCTCCGTGCGGGCGGCCGGCGGCCGGCGTCCCGCCGTCGCGGCACCCGGGTGTGCGGCCGCACGGGCCCGACGACGGGGCCGTGCGCCGGATCGGGCCCCTCACCACCGGCGGGCTCGGGAACATCCCGCTCGGGGGCCTCGACGTCGGTGGCCTCGGTGTCGGAAGTCTCAGTGGCGGTGGTCTCGGTGCCAGGGGCCTCGGGGTCAGAGGTGAGGCGGGCGCGGACGGCCGCGGCCACGTCGGCCGGGGGCGGGGAGGGGACGTCGAGGAGGTCGCCCAGGGCGAGGAGTTCGGCCTCGAGATCGTCGTACGGCTCATGCGAGCTCATTGCCCACCTCCTCCCTCAGCCGCGCCAGCCCCCGATGGGTGCTGGACTTGACGGTGCCCACGGGCCAGTCGAGCACCTGTGCCGTCTCCGCTTCCGTCAGTTGTAAGAAGTACCGGCAGACGACCGCCTGACGTTCCCGTTCGGGCAGCCCGCGTACCGCCGCCAGCAGCCGCGAGCGCCGGTCCGTGGCCACGGCGGCGCCCTCGGGGTCGTCGGGGGCCCGCGTGTCGGCGGTGGCGCCGAGCCGCATGGCCAGCTCGGACCTGCGCCCCCGCGACCGCGTCAGGTTGTGGGTCTCGTTGGCCACGATGCGCAGCAGCCACGGCCGGAAGGGCGCGTCGCGCCGGAAGCCCGCCAGATGGCGGAACGCCTTGACGAACGCCTCCTGCACGACGTCCTCGGCCTCGTCGCCCGCTCCCAGCATGGCGGCGGTGCGGTGGGCGAGCGCGCTGTAGCGGGCGACCAGCACCTCATAGGCCGCAAGGTCACCTTCGAGCGAACGGGCGATCGCCTCGTCGTCGTCCATGGCGAGTCAGATTCCACCGCATGGAAGGGCCTTCAGGGAAGGGTGTTCACCGATCGTGTGCCCCTGACCGCTGATCGGGGCATTAGACTCGGGCAATCCACAGCCCCTCGAAGGAACGGGATTATGTCTGGGTATGACCGTGTAGTCCAACCGGCGGCCGGTGACGAGGCCCTGGAGAACCACCTAGGTGGGGACGAGGCCAAGAACTATCGGCAGTACGAGTTCGACATGGTCGCTCCGCATGTCGGCCGCTCGATGCTGGAGATCGGCTCCGGGCTGGGGCACTTCGCCGAGCAGTTCCTGCCGCGGCTCGACCGGCTCGTCGTCAGCGACTTCGACCCCTACTGCGTCGAGCAGCTCGAGAAGCGCTTCGCCGACAACGACGACATCAGCGTCCTGCAGTTCGGCCTGCCGACGAACATCCCGCTCGAGGACAAGGTCGACACCGTCGTCATGATGAACGTCCTCGAGCACATCGAGGACGACGCCGGGGCCCTGCGCTCGCTGGCCGACGTCACGCAGCCCGGCGGCCGGATCATCATCTGGGTGCCCGGCTACATGCAGCTTTATGGAGACTTCGACCGCAAGGTCGGCCATGTCCAGCGCTACACGCCCAAGACGCTGGCCGCCACGGTCGCCAAGGCCGGGCTCGACGTCGACGTGCTCAAGCCGATCAACTTCCTCGGCGGCATCGCGTGGTGGCTGGCCGTGCGCCGGGGCGGCGTGGGCTACCCCGACCCGCGACTGGTCAAGATCTATGACCGCACGGTCGTGCCGACGACCCGGTTCATCGAGCGCTTCTTCCGCCCGCCGTTCGGCCAGACGGTCTTCTGCGTGGCCCGGGTGCCGCAGGCGTGACACGTCCGGCCGCCGTCACTGTGGTGGCGGCGGCCGGACGGATCACTTGATGGAGCCGGCGGTCAGACCGCCGACCACCTTCCGCTCGATCAGGGCGAAGAGAATGATCACCGGGATGGTGGCGATCACCGAACCGGCGAACAGGTTCTGCCAGTCCACCTGGTACTGCCCGATGAACGAGTTGAGCGCCACCGTGAGCGGCTGGTTGGCCTGGCTCGTGGTCAGCGTCAGCGCGACCACGAACTCGTTCCAGGCGGCGATGAACGTGAAGATCAGTGCCGTGATGACGCCCGGCATGGCCAGCGGCAGCGTGATCCTGAACAGCGCGCCGAAGCGCCCGTTCCCGTCGATGAACGCGGCCTCCTCCAGCTCACGCGGGATCGAGGCGAAGTACGCGTTCAGGATCCACACCGCGAACGCCAGGTTGAACCCGGCGTTGACCAGGATCAGCGACCAGACCGAGTCCACCAGCCCGAACTGGAAGAACTCCCGGTAGATGCCGACCACCATGGCCGTGGGCTGGAACATCTGGGTGATGAGCACCAGGATCAGGAACGCGGTGCGCCCCTTGAACGGGTGCCGGGCGGTGTAGTAGGCGGCCGGCAGCGCCACCAGCAGCACGAGCACGGTCGAGCCCGCGGCCACCTTGATCGTCACCCACAGGTTGCCGGCGAGCCCGCTGGTCCAGAAGTTGGTGAGGTTCGACCACACCCACTCCTCGGGCCAGAACGTCACGTCGCGCAGCGTGTCCTGGGACCGCAGCGAGGTCAGCAGCATCACCAGGTACGGGAACACGAAGATGAACGCGATGACGTACGCGCTCCCGGCGACGAGCACCGTCCTCAGCCGCGGCATGGTGCGCGACGAGGGCCGGGTCGGCCTGGCGTGGTGGTGGGGCCTGGTCCGCGGCGGCGCGGTGTTGACGGCCATCACGCGACCTCCTTGTTCCACCGCGACACCCTGAGGAAGATCACGGTCAGCACGATCACCATGCCGAAGTTGACGACGGACATGGCGGCCGACTCACCGATGTCGGAGCCCTTGAGGATGTACATGAAGATCGTCGAGGTGGCGGTCGAGTAGCCCGGCTGCCCGTGGGTCATCGCCCAGATGATCGGGAAGCTGTTGAAGACGTTCATCACGTTGATCAGCGCCGCGACCGTGAGCGCGGGGCGCAGCAGCGGCAGCGTGATCGACCAGTACGTCCGGAACCTGCCGGCCCCGTCCATCGTGGCCGCCTCGTACACGTCGTAGGGGATCGTCGCCAGTCCGGCCAGCAGCGCGTACGTCGTGAAGGGCACCGACACGAACACCGCGACGAACACCAGCCACGGCATGGCGGTGGAGGCGTCACCGAGCTGGTCGGCCGAGGCCCCGCCCATGGCGTCGATCCAGCCCAGCTTGAGCCGGATCTGGTTGATCACCCCGACCTCGGGGTCGAGCATCCACTTGAAGATGATCGCGGTCATCAGCACGGACGCGGCCCACGGCGCGATGAGCGCCCACCGGGCCACCTTGCGCAGCGGGAACTGCTGGTGGAAGAGCTGGGCGAGGGCGAGCGAGATCAGCACGGTCAGCACGACGACCGCGACCACCCAGACCACGCTGCGGAGCATGATGTCGGCGAAGTCCTTCTCGCCGAACAGCTTCTCGAAGTTCTCGAACCCGTTGTACCCGCGCTCCACGCCCAACCGGCTGATCTCGAGGAACGAGGACCTGATCATCTCGACCACGGGCCAGAGCACGACCAGCACGATGAGCACGACGGCGGGCCCGACCCAGGCGATGGGCTCCAGGGCGCGCAACCTTCTCATGAATCACCTTTCCAGGACGGTACGGCCGGCACCCGGGCAAGGGGCACCGACCGTACGAACCCCGATGGATCAGCCGGCCGCTTCGGCGGTCTTCTGGAGCTCACCGAGGACCTTGGCCGGGTCGTCCTTGACGGCCCCGCCGATGGTCTGCTTGATCGCCGGGTTCACCTCGGCCCACTTCGGGTCCTGGAACGGGTAGAAGCTGGCGTTCGGCAGCGCGTCGAGGAACGGCTTGAGCTTCTCGTCACCGGACAGCTTCTGGATGCCGCCGTTGGTGACGGGCAGCAGCTTGTAGGTGTCGGAGATCTTCTGGGCGGCGGTACCGGTGTAGAAGAAGTCGAAGAACTTCTTGATCTCGGCGGCGTGGCCGTTCTTGTTGAACGCCATGATCCAGTCCATGACGCCGAGCGTGGTGTCGAGCGGGCCGGACTTGCCGGGGATGGGCACGACGCCGTAGTTCTTCAGGCCGGCCGCGTCGAAGATCGGGATCGACATGGGGCCGCCGTTGACCATGCCGACCTTGCCGGCGCCGAAGTCCTCCCAGACCGTCTTGCGGTCCTTGGTGCCCGGGTTCGGGGTGGTCAGGCCGGCGTCGACCAGGCCCTTCAGGTAGGTGAACGTCTCGACGTTCTGCGGCGAGTTGATCGCCCACTTGCCGGAGGCGTCCTTGTAGCCGCCGCCGTTGCCCAGCATCCACAGGAACGACTCGGCCTGGGCCTCCTCCTGCCCGAGCGGCAGGCCGAAGGGCTGAGTCACGCCGGCCGTCTTCAGCTTCTCGGACGCCGCCTTGATCTCGTCCCACGTCTTCGGCGGCTCGGCGATGCCGGCCTTCTCGAACAGGTCCTTGTTGTAGAACAGCGCGCGGGCGGAGGAGACGAACGGGATGCCGTACGCGGCGCCGTCCACCTTCCCGAAGTCGGCGAACTTCTGCAGCATGTCGCCGGAGACGTTCGGCGACAGCACCTCGTCGACCTTGTAGAGGAGCTGGTCCTTGACGAAGCCGGAGTAGTCGCCGGTCTGCAGGATGTCGGGCACCTGGCCGTTCTGGACCATGGTGGCGACCTGCTTGTCGATGTCGTTCCAGTTGATGACCTGGACCTCGACCTTGATGTTCGGGTTGGCGGCCTGGAACTCGTCCACGACGCCCTTCCAGAACGTCTCGCCCGAGTTCGGCTTGCCGGGGCCGTCACCGTAGTCGGCGGCGACCATCTTCAGCGTGACCTGGCCGCCTCCCGACGCCTGGGTGTCGCCACCGCCGCCACCGCCGCCGCCGGATCCGCCGGATCCGCAACTGGACAGGACCAGCGTGGTGACCAGGCCCAGGGCGGCGCCGCCCACAAGCTTCATGTTCACTGGAGATACCGCCTTCTCTTCGGACGGGTGACGCTGGTCCGTACCAGCCAACGGACCCCGCCCAGGGGGATTGGGGCGTGCGAGCCATGGCTCACCCGTGTTTGCGTCAGCGTAAGCCTGAGTTAAGCAGCCGGTCTATACCGGATAGTCTCGGTTTCGCAACACTCGGGTGGGAAAGTTCGCACAACCGGTCTAGACCGGACGTCAGAGAATCTTTCTCCGCACGTTGCCCCCGCCCTCCGGCGTGCCGATCCAGGGGCCCTCGATGGACGGGTCGAGGATGCCCTCCTCCACGAAGCCGTACCGGCCTTCGAGCACGTACGCCGCCAGCCGTACGTCCTGGCTGTCGCTGTTGTCCCAGAGCCGGTCGAACAGCGCGTCCACGCGCCGCCTGGCCTGCTGGCAGAAGGAGTCCGCCAGTTCGTACGGCCTGCGCCCGAGGTCCTTGGAGTCGTCCTCCGCCTTGACGCACACGGCCGTCATGGCGAACAGCTCGGCCCCGATGTCGATGATCCGGCCGAGGAAGGACTGCTTGTGCTCCAGCCTGCCCTGCCAGCGGGACATGCCGTAGAAGGTGGACCTGGCCAGCTTCCTGCTGGTCCGCTCCACGAAGCGCAGGTGGGCGGCCAGCGGGCCGAACTCGGCGTACGCGGTGGGCAGGTTGCCGGTCCCGGCCACCAGCGTGGGCAGCCACTTGGCGTAGAAGCGGCTGGCCCGGCGCAGCGCCTGGGTGCGTTCGTGCCGGGAGGCCTCCGGGTTGATCAGCTCGCCGGCGGCCGACAGGTGCGCGTCCACCGCCTCCCTGGTGATCATCAGGCGCATGATCTCGGAGGAGCCCTCGAAGATGCGGTTGATGCGCGAGTCGCGCAGCATCTGCTCGGCCGGCACCCCGCGCTCGCCCCTGGCCACCAGCGACTCGGCCGTCTCGTAGCCGCGCCCGCCCCTGACCTGGATGAGCTCGTCGAGCGCCTGGTAGGACAGCTCGGAGGCGTACAGCTTGGCCAGCGCCGCCTCGATCCTGATGTCGTTGCTCTGGTCGTCGGCCAGGCGGCCGGTCAGCTCGCAGACGGCCTCCAGCGCGTACGCGGTGGCCGCGATGAAGGCGATCTTGGTGGCCACGGCCTCGTGCTTGCCGATCTTGCGCCCCCACTGCACCCGCTCGTTGCCCCACTCCCGGGCGATCTTCACGGCCCACTTGGCGTTGCCCGCGCAGGTGGCGGGCAGCGACAGGCGGCCGGTGTTGAGCGTGGTGAGCGCGATCCGCAGACCCTGGCCCTCGGCCCCGATGAGGTTTCTGGCGGGCACTCTGACCTGGGAGAACTCGGTCACGCCGTTCTCGATGCCACGCAGGCCCATGAAGGTGTTGCGCCGTTTGACCGTGATGCCGGGCGTGTCGGCCTCGACCACGAACGCACTGATCTTCTTGCCGGTCCTGGCCATGACCACCAGCAGGTCGGCGACGACGCCGTTCGTGGTCCACAGCTTGACGCCGTCGAGCACGTACTCGTCGCCGTCGCGGACCGCGGTGGTGGACAGCCGGGCGGGGTCGGAGCCGACGTCGGGCTCGGTCAGCAGGAACGCCGAGATCTCGCCGGCCGCGCACCGGGGCAGGAACTCGCGCTTCTGCTCCTCGGTGCCGAACAGTTTGAGCGGCTGGGGCACGCCGATGGACTGGTGCGCCGACAGCAGGGTGGCCAGCGCCGGGCAGTACGACCCGACGAGCATGAGGGCGCGGCAGTAGTACAGGTAGGGGAGCCCGAGGCCGCCGTACTCCTCGCTGATCGTGATGCCGAACGCGCCGAGCCCCGCCAGTCCCTTCACCACGTCGTCGGGCACCTGCGCGGTCCGCTCGATGAGGGCCGGGTCGACGTGCGCGTCGAGGTAGCGCCGCAGCGCCCTGACGAAGTCCTCCCCGCGTTTGGTCGCCTCGTCGGACAGCGCGGGCGCCGGATACACCAGATCCAGCCGGAAGTCACCGAGGAAGAGCTGCCTGGCGAAGCTGGGCCGCGTCCACTCCTTCTCGCGGGCCTGCTCGCCTACCTCCCTGGACTCCGCGTACTTGGCGTGCTCGGTCATAGCACCTCCCGACGTTGCGCCGTCCTTGTGCCATGAGTACTGCCCGCCTGACGGCGCCCTGCGCCGTTTATAGCCCGATTTTGTAGGAACGGCGAGCATTGACCTTCAGCGCGGCCAGTGCCACGAGGGCGAGCACGGCGGGAACCACCAGGTAGACGCCGCAGAACGTCAGCGCGGCGAGCGACATCCCGGTTCCCACCACGGCCGTGATCCGGTGGCGGCCCGCGGGCAGCATGCGCACCGCCGCCGCCACCCCGACCACCGTGACCGCCGCCAGGCAGGCCGACGTCGCCCTCATCAGCAGGTCCAGATCCACCGCCCACACCAGCACCGGCACGCTGAGCGCCGCCTGCAGCCCCAGACTCCGGTACGGCGTCTCGCCCGGCGCCCCGCCCTTGGCGAACCAGCCGGGCAGCGCGCCGTCCCTGGCCAGGGCCGCCCCGAGACGCGCGGCCCCGGCGAGGTAGGTGTTGATCGCCCCGAACGTCAGCAGCACCGCCACCACCCCGGTGACCGGCCGCGCCACCGGGCCGAGGCCGAGCTCCAGCATCGCGGTGAGCGGCACGCCGGTCATGTCCGGGCCGAGCACGGCGACGGAGGTGACGGACACGCCGACGTACAGGAGCGCGACCACGGCGAGGGTCACCACGGTGGCCCTGAGCAGGCCGCGCCTGCCGTCGGCGAACTCGGCAGACAGGTGGCTGGCGGCCTCCCAGCCGACGAAGGCGAACATGAGCACCCCGGCCGCCGCCGTCACGCCCGCCGCGCCGTGCGGGGCGAAGGGGGTGAAGTTGGCCGGGTCGGCGTGCGGGGCGGCGGTGAGGACGGCGGCGGCCAGCAACGCGACGAGCAGGGCCACGAGGCCGATCTGCAGCCGTCCCGACGTACGCAGGCCGGCGGCGTTGGCGCCGAACGCGGCCAGCAGGATCAGGCAGCCCGCCAGGGTGCCGTTGACGCCCAGGCAGGCTTCGACGTACTGGCCGCCCACGAACGCGCCCGCCACGGTGCCGAGGGGGACGGCGCCGTAGAACCACCATCCCGTCACGGCGGAGGCATGCCTGCCGAACGCGAGCCCCGCGAAGGCGGCCACTCCCCCGCCGCCCGGGTATCGGGCGCCGAGCGCGGCGAAGGTCAGCGCGACGGGGACGCTCAGCGCCAGCAGCCCCGCCCAGGCCAGCACGGAGGCCGGCCCCGCCGCTTCGGCCGCCAGGTGCGGCAGCACCAGCATCCCCGGCCCCAGCACCGCGCCCACCAGCAGTGCCGCGCCCTGCCATGCACCCATATGTCCAGTCATGCCGCCGAAACTAGCGCGGCCATTCGGTCATTCGGCCGCGTCAGCGAACGAATGACCGGAAACCTCTGCCAATCTGTGGCCATGGACGAACTTGATTCGGCGATCGTACGGCTGCTCCAAACGGATGCGCGGCAGTCCAACAGGGAGCTCGCCAGGCAGCTCGGCATCGCGCCCTCGACGTGTCTCGAGCGGGTCAGGGCGCTGACCCGCCGCGGCGTGATCCGCGGCTACCACGCCGACATCGACCCGGCGGCGCTCAACCGCGGCGTGCAGGCCATGGTCTCGGTCCAGGTACGGCCGCTCAGCCGGGCGGTGATCAACGCGTTCAAGACGTCGGCCGCCGAGATGCCCGAGGTGCTCAGCGTGTACGTGCTGGCCGGCGGCGACGACTTCCTGCTGCACGTCGGCGTGCAGGATCTCGACCACCTGCACGCGTTCCTGCTCGACCGGCTGAGCAAGCGCAAGGAGATCGTCGGGTTCCGCACGTCGGTGGTGTTCCAGCAGGTCCAGAAGGCCGTCCCGACCCGGCTGGACGACGCCTAGAAATTGTGTACCGTGTAAGCTTACAAGGTACGCAAACGCCGAAGGCCACCGTGCACACTCTCGCGATCGTGACGCCCTTCGTCCGGCCGGCCTGGCTCGTCGTCACCGGCTGGCTGCCGATGTTCCCGCTCAACGACCTCACCGGCCACAACGTGCGCGGCCGGCGACCACGCTCGTCGCTACGCTGAGCGCATGACCGAAGGGCGGAGACGCGCGGGGCGGCCTGCCGTGCTCAGCACCGAGCGCATCCTGGCCGCGGCCGTCGAGATCCTCGACGCCGAAGGGCTGGAGGCGCTGACCATGCGCCGGCTGGGCCTTCAGCTCGGCGTGGCCGCCATGTCGCTCTACCGCCACTTCCCCAACAGGGACGCGCTGCTGGGCGGGGTGGTCAACCGGCTGTTCGCCGAGGCCGTCTCCGCTTACGCGCCCGACGCGACCTGGCCGGAGGCGCTGACGGGGTTCGGGCTGGCGTACCGGCGGACGCTGCTGGCCCACCCCCACGCCGTACGCCTGCTCGCCACCCACCCCGTCAACGTGGACCTCGGGCTCGAACTGCTCACCGGGCTGCTGTCGCGCTTCGAGGCGGCCGGCATCGCCGCGCACGACGCGCTCACGGCGGTCCAGTCCGTCGGCGTCTACGTGCTCGGCCACACCCTGGCCCAGGTCGGCACCCCGCCGGAACACCACGACGACGCGGCCCTGGCCTTCTACGACCACTGGTTCGACTCGGGGCTGATCGCCATGGTCACCGGGTTCGAACGGCAGCTCGTTTAATCGGTTGCACGGGGTCCCGGCGACCTCATACCTTCATGGACATGCGCCTTTACCAGTAATTCGCCCACAGACCATTCGTCCCGTAGTGAGTTCGGTAAAGGAGTGCTGCCTTATGCGTGTTCGCTCAGGTGAAAAGAGCCACCCTCAACTGCCCGTGGTGCGGCCGATGCCCAAGATGCCGCAGCGACCGATCGCGCCACCCCGGCGCATCCCGCCCAAGGGCCGCTGAGACAACTACCGGGATGGTAGTTAGCGAGCGCCGCCTCCCCTCTGTTACGCCCTGGGAGGCGGCGCTCCACCCTTTCCGGGGTCGCTTCTTCTAGAGCCGCTCGATGATCGTGACGTTGGCCTGGCCGCCGCCCTCGCACATCGTCTGCAGGCCGTACCGGCCGCCGGTGCGCTCCAGCTCGTGCAGCAGCTTGGTCATCAGGATCGCGCCCGTGCCGCCGAGCGGGTGCCCGAGCGCGATGGCGCCGCCGTTGGGGTTGACCCTGGCCGGGTCGGCGCCGAGCTCCTCCATCCAGGCCAGCGGCACCGGGGCGAACGCCTCGTTGATCTCGACCACGTCGATGTCGCCGATCGCCATGCCGGCCTTCTTCAGCGCCCGCTGCGTGGCGGGGATGGGGGCGGTCAGCATGTAGACGGGGTCGTCGCCCATGAGGGCGAGCTGGTGGATGCGGGCGCGCGGGGTCAGGCCGTGCTCGCGTACGGCCTGCTCGGAGGCGATGAGCACCGCGCCGGAGCCGTCGGAGATCTGCGAGGAGGTGGCGGCGGTGATCTGGCCGCCCTCCTTCAGCGTCTTCAGCCCGGCCATCTTCTCCAGCGTCGTGTCCGCGCGCGGCCCCTCGTCGTCCTCGACGCCGTTGATGGGCGCGATCTGGTCCTTGAAGTGGCCGTTCGCGATGGCCTTGGCGGCCCGCTGGTGGGACTCGAACGCGAACTGCTCGAGCGTCTCCCGCGTGTAGCCCCACTTCTCGCACATCAGCTCGGCGCCGCGGAACTGCGAGATCTCCTGCTTTCCGTAGCGCTCGACCCACTTGTCCCCGAACGGGAACGGCATGCCCTTCTCCAGGGCGGCCGTGATGGACGAGCCCATGGGCACGATGCTCATCGACTCGACGCCGGCCGCCACGACCAGGTCCTGCGTGCCGGACAGGACGCCCTGGGCGGCGAAGTGGATCGACTGCTGCGAGGAGCCGCACTGCCGGTCGATGGTGACGCCGGCGGTCGTCTCGGGCAGCCCCGCCGACAACCAGGCGTTCCGCGCGATGTCCATGCTCTGGGGGCCGAACTGCATGACGCACCCCATGATGACGTCCTCGACCGCGGCGGGATCGACGCCGGTGCGGTCGATCAGCGCCTTCAGCGTGTGGGCGGCCAGGTCAGTGGGGTGGACGGTGGAAAGGCCGCCCTTCTTCTTTCCGACGGGGGTACGGACTGCCCCGACGATGTACGCCTCTGCCACAGTGCCTCCTGGAAACCGAGCATTATTCGGTTACTAGGGGCAGACTACAACAGAATGACGTTCTGCGGCTGCTCACGCAGGCGGTACAAGGTCCTCCGCCGCGTCCACCCGGAACCGCCACCGGTCCACGACCAGGCCGTTGAGCGCCTCGGACAACTCCAGGGCCAGCGCGCCGAGCTTCACCGGCTCATCGCCGCGCAGCTCGATCGCGGTCAGCTCGGTGGCGAAGGGCAGCAACTCCTGTACGGCCGGAGGCCGGCCCTTCTGCGACACCAGGACGGCCTTGACGTCGCCCGCCGTGAAGGTGAACTCGTCCTCCTCGTCCGGCTGCAGCAACGGGGCCAGTTCCTCGGCGGTGGGGCGTACCGGCAGGATCACCGCCGGGCCGCTCTCCACGTCGTCGGCCGGATCGCTCACCTCGCCCCGGCACACCGCGAGGCCCTTGAGCCGGAAGGCCAGCCCCTCGGCGAGGTAGCGGTCGAAGAAGTCGAGCGGCAGCGGCCCCTCGCCGGTCACCCGCACCGCCCACGTCTTCTCCAGCTCGCCGCCGGTCAGATCGGCCTCCGCCTCGACCGGCGCGCACACGCGCACGTCCGTGGCCACGATGTCGCCGCCGTCCATGCGGGCGTCCGGATCCGCGAGCCTGACGATCCGGAGCAACTCCTCCGGGTCCGGTTTGGCGGGCAGTGCCGCCGTCGGGCCAGTACGCAATCTCCGCTTCGCCAACCAGCCCATGCCCGCCTCCGCGCTCAGCTTCGATAGGAGCTCGTCATCGTCGCGTAGACGATGACGTTGTCGGTGTAGTGCCCGGTACGACGATCGTAAATGCCGCCGCAGGTGATCAGGTGGAGCTGGGCGTTCTCCTGGGTCCCGTACACACGCTGTGTCGGGAAGGTCTTCTTGCTGGCCTGCTCCACGCCGCCGACGGTGAAGACCGCCGTTGTTTTGTCCTGGCGCTTGACCTCGATGGTGTCGCCGTTCTTCAGCTCCGGAAGGCGGCTGAAGACGGCGGGGCGTGTCCTGGTGTCCTTGTGCCCGAGCAGCACGGCGGGGCCGGCCTCGCCCGGAGTGGACATGTTCCGGTACCAGCCGGCCAGGTTGTGGTTGTCGGCCGGGGGCACCTCGATCGAGCCGTCCTTGCGCAGGCCCACGGACTTGATCGGCGCGTTGATCCCCAGCCGCTTGACCACGAGCCGGACGGGCGTCGAGGGCAGCATGGGGGGCGCCGGGACGATCTGCGGCAGCGGCGGGGGCACGTCGGGGGCGGCCTGGAACATGGCCTGCTCGGGCTTGCCGGTGGGCTGCGAGGGCAGGGCCAGGCTGTCCCTGTTGCTCTGGAGGCCGTACTCGGCGGGTGACTTGAGGACGATCAGCATGCCCGCCACGACCGTGACGACACCGGCGATGGCGGCCACGATCAGCACAGTACGCAGGGCGGTGCCGCCCTTGTCCGCGGGCGGCGGAGGCGTGGGGGCGCCGCCGCCGTAGGGGTAGTAACCGGACACGGCCGTCAGCCCTTGATCGATCGACGCCGCATGACCAGCCCACCGACGGCCGCGGCCGCGATCAGCCCGGTACCCGTCAGGATGAACAACCGCCCGTCAGGCCCCATCGACCCACCGGCACCCGTGTCCGCCCCGGCCTTGGGGGTCTGGGACTTCCGGCTGGTGCTGCTGCTGGGGGTGACCGTCACCGTGGCGGTGCTGGTCCTGGTGGGGCGGGGACTCGTCGTCGTGGGGGTGGGCGTGGGGGTCGGGGTGGGCGAGGTGCTGGCGTTGCCGACGGTGAAGGTGTAGGTCTTCAGACCGGTCGTGGGGGCCAGGCACTTGAGCGCGGGCGAGGTGGCCGACGTGCCGAAGGCGATGTCGCCCGGCGTCAGCGTCACGGTGCCGGTGCTGGTCGGCTTCACCTTCAAGGTGATTTGGGGCAGCGTCGCGGGGAAATCAGAACCCGCCGTGATGCCGGTGAGCGCCGCTTCGCCGGTCGTCGTGGCCGGGGCTCCGGCGCCGCTCGCCTTGATCGTGGCGAAGATCTTGGAACCGGTGGTCGGGAAGCCGGTGGGCACCTTCAGCGGATCGCCGGTGGTCTGGATGGTGCCGGCCCACTTGACTTCAGCGTCGGCGTTGGCCGAGGCGCTGGTGGGGGGCGTCAGGACGACCTTGATGTCCACGTCGGCCGGGTCAATGGTGGTGTTGGTGGGGACGAGGTCGCAGTCGTAGGTGATGATGTCGGTGTCGCCACCACCCCCGCCCGTGCCGATCGGGACGGACAGCGCCTCGGCAGTGGTGGGCGCGGTGCACGTCGACGTGGTGGTCGCACCAGCGGTCAGGCCCAGCTTCAGCTCACCGGGCTTCAGCGTGACGTTGCCTGTCGCGCCGGCGGTTACTGCGACCTTGTAGACGACGCTGCCGGCGGGCACGGCGGTCTGGTTGATCGTGACCGTCGCACCCTCCTTCGCTGTGGTCGCGTCGTTCACGGTGGCACTCGTCGGCGTCAGGGCCAAAGTGGCGCTCACCTTTGCAGCCACCGTTGGAGCCGGCGTGAGGGTCAGCGTGGGGATGTTCACCGTCAGGTCGAAGGTCTGACCCGCCGTCACCGTGTCAGGGGCGCTGAGCCCGACGGTGATCGAGGTGTTCGTGAACGGCCCGCCGGACCCACAGGAGTAGGTGTACTGCTTCGTTACCGCTGCCGAAGCCGTGCCTGGCGTTGCGACTATGAAGACCGAGCACACGAAGGCGACCAGCGTGCTCGCGAGCCCCAATGCGGACGTCTTGATGGCGAGGCGGCGCCACGCCTGGGACATAAGCACGGGTCCATCTCCGTTTCAAAGCAGTGTCAACAGTCGTGCCAGAATTCCAGCCGTTGGTCACGGTTAGGTAGAGATCCTACGAACTGTCCCTGTCAACTTCCCGTAAACCACCAAATCGGCCACAGCCTATCCCTCTTAACCCTTCTTCTTCGACAACGTTGCGTACACGACGATGTTGTCCGTGTAACTGTGCGCCGTCTTGTTGTAGACCCCACCACAAGTGATGAGCCTGAGCTGAGAGTCGTCCGTGTTCCCGTAAACCCGCTTGGTCGGGAACGCCGTCTTGCTGGCCTGCTCGATCCCACTGACCGTGAACCGGGTGACCTTTCCATCCGACCGGTACACGTAGATGTGGTCACCCTTCGCCAGCTCCCGCAGCCGGTCGAAGACCGCCGGGCCCTTGCGGGTGGCGACGTGGCCGTTGATGACGGCCGGTCCCGCCTCGCCGGGCACCGGTGAGAAGCGGTACCAGCCCGTCTGGTTGGGCTTGCTCAACGGCGGGGTGCCCAGCTTGCCCTTCATGCTCACCGTGACCGCGCCGATCGGCGAGTTCACCTTGATCTTGGGGATCTTGATGCGGGTGGGCTTGGCCTTGGCCTTGGCGGCCTTGGTCTTGGGTGTGGCGATCGGCGGGACGACCGGCAGGGCCGCCAGCGGGGGCGGCGCGTCCAGGCGGGCCGGGGTCAGCGGGGAGTTCTTGCCGCCGGGCCCGACCGTGGCCGGGAGGACGAACGCGCCCGCGTTCGCCACCTCGACCTTGGTCGGCTCGTCCCGGGCCGCCGCGAGCGGCTGCGAGCCGTCCTGCACCGGGGGCACGAACGAGAGCAGGGTCACCATGACCAGGCCGACGCCGCCGAGCGAGCCGGCGATCAGCAGCCCCGGCAACGCCTTCTGCATCGGTGTCTTCTGCTCGGCCATCAGAGCGCTCCTCCCGCGTGCGCGGCCCTGCGCCGGCGCAGCAGCAGCCCGCCGCCCGCGCTGCCCATCACCACCGCCATGCCGGTGGCCATCAGGCCGTAGGGCCTGTCCTCTTCTGGCGCCTCACCGCTGTCCACACCGCCCTTGGGGGTCTTGCCGACCTGGGCCCTGTAGTACTTGGTCGCGGTCGGCCCGGTGGACTTCGGCGTGGACGTGCCCGTCGCCGACACCTGGGGCACCACGATCACGCGGCCCAGGCTGTCGGTGACCGTACCGGCCTGCGGGGGCGTGTGCTGGGGGTCCGGATCGGGGTCGGGGTCCGGATCGGGGTCCGGGCCCGGGCCGTTCGTCGAGGTGTCGGTGGGGTCGGGCGAGTTGGGGTCCGTGGGGTTCGTCTTCGGACGGATGGTCACCTCGACCGAGACCGGGGTGGCGACCGGCGTGCACTTCGCGCTGTGGTACCCGCTCGGGGTCTGCGCCGTGGTCGTCGACACCTCGAACGCGTCCAGCCACACGTACTTGTCCGGGTTGTTCGAGGGGTTGATGATCTGGATCTTGTGCTTCCCGTACGTCAGGTGCGGTGACTTCCACAGCTCCTGGCCGCCGTTGAGATCGTCGTTGACCGGGTCGTCGTCGGCGTCGCGCGAGGGGTCGACCGTGGCCATCTTCTTGTCGTCGATGTAGATGTCGACCGGCCCGGAGTCCTTGTCCGTCGGCCCGATGTACGTCACGCCGGTGCCCACGAAGGTCAGCTCGGCGGCGGCGTTGACCTGGTTGGTCTGGTGCAGGTCGTTGTGCACGTGGTTCTCGGACCCAGGACGGTCGTTCAACTGGGTCCAGCCACTGTTGTAGACGATCTGCATGTCGCTCGGGTTGTCGGTGTCGTCCCCGTCGTTGACGAGGACCTCGCCGTCCGGCGGGGTGAAGTCGAGGTCGATGTCCTTGGGCGTGATCCTGACGGTGCCCGGCTTGTTGGTCAGGCCGGGGTCGTTCAGGATCTCCGGCAGCCCCAGCGGGTCGTCGGGGCGGAGCCCGTCCTCGGACTCCGCGGTGCCCTTGGGCTGGAGGATGCCCACCCAGTCCTTGCTGAGCTGGACGTTGCCGGTCGCGTGCACCTGCCCGCCCGGGCCGAAGTAGCCCGGTGACTGCAGCCGGCTGCCGTCGCCGGTGTAGTTCATCTTCCAGGTGAAGTTGAGCGGGTCGCCGACCGTGAGGTCCGTGGCGAAGGTGAGGTTGGTGGTCAGCGTCACCGGCGGGTTCCTGACGATGCTGCTGACCCCGACCGGCGTACACGAATAGTCGATGACAAGATCGGCCGGTGCGGCCGACGCGGGGATGCTCGGCAGCACCACGAGACCTAACGTCGCCACAGACCCGACCGATGCGGCGATCAACGCGTTGCGCCACCGACTCACGGGAGACTCCGATCAACCACAAATAGACCGAGGGTAGATCCTAGAGTCGAAAACACCCGCAACACATGCCGAATGACGCATCTTCCGGCACTTGTGATGAACCCGTGTCCCCAGCCCCCTGCCGTAGCGGAAAAGGGGGTATACCTGGCGGTAACAGAATGGAATTCTGGGGCAACGGAGGCGACTGATGCAGCGAGACCTCTTCGACGAGGAACACCTACTCTTCCGGGAGACCGTGCGCGAGTTCATGATCCGCGAGGTCGTGCCGCACCACCCGCAGTGGGAGAAGGACGGCGTCGTTCCGCGCGAGGTCTGGAAGAAGGCCGGCGAATTGGGCATGTTCGGGTTCTCGGTGCCGGAGGAGTTCGGCGGCGCGGGGATCACCGACTTCCGGTACAACGCGGTGATCGTCGAGGAGATCATCAGAAACGCCGCGAGCGGGCTCGGATTCTCTCTGCACAACGACGTCATGGCCCCGTACGTGGTGGATTTGACGAACGACGAGCAGAAGCAGCGGTGGCTGCCGGGGTTCGTGAGCGGCGAGCTGATCACCGCCATCGCCATGAGCGAGCCGGGGGCCGGAAGCGACCTGCAGGGCATCAGGACCACGGCCGTGCGCGAGGGCGACCACTACGTCGTCAACGGGCAGAAGACGTTCATCACCAACGGCATCAACGCCGATCTCGTGGTCGTGGTGGCCAAGACCGACCCCGAGGCGGGCGCCAGGGGCACGACGCTGATCATCGTGGAGCGGGGCATGGAGGGGTTCGCCCGCGGGCGCAACCTCGAGAAGGTCGGCATGAAGGCGCAGGACACCGCCGAGCTGTTCTTCGACCACGTACGCGTACCGGTCGCCAACCGGCTCGGCCCGAACGACGGCGAGGGCTTCTTCCAGCTCATGCACAACCTGCCGCAGGAGCGCCTGTCGATCGCCGTGGCGGCGGTGGCCGCGGCGGAGGTCGTGCTGGAGCAGACCATCGAATACTGCAAGACACGCCAGGCCTTCGGCCGGAGCATCGGCTCGTTCCAGAACACCCGGTTCGTCCTGGCGGAGCTGGCCACCGAGACCGAGATCGCCCGCCACTTCGTCGACAAGTGCATCCTGGCGCTCAACGCCGGGCAGCTCACCGCAGTCGACGCGGCCAAGGCCAAGTGGTGGACCACCGAGTTGCAGACCAAGGTCATCGACCGCTGCCTCCAGCTCCACGGCGGGTACGGCTACATGATGGAGTACCCGGTCGCCAAGGCCTGGCTGGACAGCCGCGTACAGACCATCTACGGCGGCACCACCGAGATCATGAAGGAGATCATCGGCCGGTCCTTCGGCTTCTGAACCGTCACCGCGCGGCGACCCGGTTCACGCCGCATACTGGACAACATGGACGGTGGCCTGATCCTCCTGGTCTTCCTGGCGTTACTGTTCGCCTGGGGCCTCAACCGCGTGCGCCGGGCCATCCGCCTGGGACCCGTCGGCTACGTCGGCGTGGTGATCGTGTTCGTCATCGTCATGCTCCTCCTGTGGGGTCAGACCATGCGCTAGCCGGGCATGGCCGCGACCAGGCGGGTCAGCAGCCGGGCGAACTCCGCCCGCTCCTCCGCCGTCCAGTCCGCCGTGGCCGCCCCGAACGCCGCCCGCCTGGCGCGGTGGGCCTGCTCCAGCGCCGCCGCGCCGGCCTCGGTGAGCACCAGGGGGTGGCTGGCGGACGGGCGGCTCACGGAGGCGGGCAGGGCCGCGCACGCGGAGATCGCCGAACGGGTCGGCGGTTTCCGTCGTCAGGCGCTGACGGGGATCTCGCCGGAGGAGTACGAGAGTGCCGTCGGCGTGCTCCGCCGGATGGCGGGCAACCTGTCCTGACCAGGGTTACCGCGCCGCCAGGGACACCAGCTTCTCGAGGCGCACGTCGCCGTTCGGCATGAGCCGCACGACGGGGAGTTCGGGCCTTGACGCGTTGCCGTACTTGTCGATCTCGATGTGGCCGCTCGCGCCGTCGAGGATGAAGGACCCGCTGCGCAGTCGCTCCGACACGTGCTTCGGCTCCAACTGCTTCCCCTCATTCGCCTTTTCGGGAAGGAGGTCATCGATCGCCTTCATGGCGACGCAGACGGCGTCGTAGTGCATGATCGCGTCGCCGTCGTCCAGGCTGCCGTTCGGGAACAGGTTCTGGTATCCGTCCTTGGCCGTGCCGAACCTGTCTCTGACCGATTTGAGGATCTTGCTCTGCGGGTCTGTCACATTCGCCGAGTGGGCCAGGGCGGTGTAGTAGAGCTTGATCTTCTCGCCGCTGTCCTGCCAGGTGCTCGACTCGTCCTTGCCCAGCTCGCTGGTGTCGTCGGGAGCGATGACTCTGATTCCGCGCTCGACGCAGCCCTGCCACTGGTTGAGGCCGCGCAGGAACGTGGGAAGTTGCTCGGCGCGGCCGGCGTAGAAGACGTAGTCGGCTTCCGAGTTGCAGATCGCCTGGGCGTTGCCGCTCAGGACCGCGCCGGACGTCCCGTTCGAGGAGTCGAACGTCAGCCCCGGCATGAGCACCACGTCCTTGTCCCGCTCGAGAACTCTCTTGTAGTTGTCGTGCAGCGTCCGGCTGTAGTGCTGGGAGGGGTTGGTGTCCTCGACGATGACGGCTTTGATCGCCTTGTCGCTCTGGTCGACGACGAACCGCGCCCCTGCCACCGCCTGGTCGCTGTTGCGCGGCGCCAGCCGGACGAACCCGTGCCGGGCGTTGACGTCGTCGGAGGTCAGCACCGCGGCCACCATCGCGACATTGTCCCGGCCCAGCTCCGTGATCACGTGCTTGGTGGCGGCCGTGCTGGCGCCCAGGCCGACGACCGCCGCGATGCGGTCGCCGATCAACCGGGACCGCAGGTCCTCGACGGTGTCCTCCCAGTCGTCAGGTCCGCTGGCGCCCACGAGCAGCCTGACGCGCGACGCCTTGGGCTGGGTCGTGTTGTGCCACAACTGCGCCAGGTAGGAGCCCTGCAACGCGTGCTCCATGGCCACCTTGCTCATCCCGGCCGCCTGCCACTCCGCCGACAGCGGCAGCAGCACCACGATGGTGACGTAGTCGTGCGGATTCTTCTTCCGCACCTCGGCGTTCTGGTCATGGATGCGGCCCATGACCTCACGCATCTCCGCACCGAACGCGTCAGGAGAGTCGGTCAGCTTGGCGGGCTTCCACAGGGCGAAATAGACCGCGGTGGCGGCCAGCAGCGTCACGGCCGTGGCCGCCGCGCCGATCCTCACCCGGCGGCGACGGCGCGCGTAGCGCTCGTCGGGTGGGATGCGGGGGCTAACGCGTCGGACGTCGCTCATACCTATCGGCCTCTCGTAGCAGCGTCGAACGACCGGTCCTGCATCGCGTGGCCAGCTCTCTGAACTGGCGCGCGAGCTCCTCGGTGCACCGGCCCGCGGGGTCGAGCAGGGGATCGAGCCAGAACCACCGGGCCACCACCAGCGCCCGGATCACCGACTTCCTGGCCCGCCGTTCGGGGTCGGACGAGTGCGTGGCCAGTGAGTCGTACAGCAGGTCGAGGGAACGGTCCAACGGCAGGCGGTTGGGCGCCGTGGTCACCTGTTCGTACAGCTTGATCCAGTCCCGCAGGCGGCTGTTCTCCCCGTCGTGCCGGTCGAGCGACTCGAACCGCTCGGCGAGGAACTCCACCACCTCGCTCAGCCGCTCGTCGTCCGGCTCCTCCCCCGTCACGCAGGCGAGCCGGTGGTACATGGCCGCGACGTGATCGGCCTGGCCGCGTTCCAGGTAGAACCACTCCATGGCCGCGTGTACGGCGTCCCAGCGGGACGGATCGGCGGCGAGTCGGTGCAGCAGAAGCCGCCGCAGCCAGCCGTGCAGGACGGTGACCCGAGGGCCGCCCGTCCCCGGCGGCGGCCGGACGCCCGTCTCGTTCTCCTCGATGCCCTGGTCGGTGAGCCACAGGGTGTCCGCCAGTTCGTCGCGCAGCAGCGGGGCTTGGCCGGAGAACGGGGCGTCGACCGCGTCGTCCACGTTCCTGACCGCCGACCAGGCGATCAGGAGCTCGCGGTGCGGCAGGCGCTCGGGCAGGAGCCGGTTGAGCGTGTCGTCCTCGTGCAGGACGCGGCGGAACTCGTCGTCGTCGCCCACGCCCTCGGTCAGCTCGATCAGCACGCGGGTCGCGGCCGGATAGCCCCTGCTCAGCTCGTGTACGGCGGTCACGTACGAACCCCACAGGGGATCGGCGGGCAGGGCCGGCAGCAGCACCGGATACCACCATCGGTGCTCGCCCTTGCCGCGCCGGTCCAGCCAGTCGGCGTGCCTGGCCTGACCGGCCGTGGGCGGGTGGTTGGCATCCGGCATGAGGATGCCGGGACGCGTCCAGTGGGACAGCGCCCGCGGCCAGACCTTCGACGCGACCACCACGACCAGCGGATCCGGCTCCGTGCGTCGGGTCCTGGCCGCGATGAGGGCCCGCAGGAAGGCGTCTCCCGCCGGGGTGTCGGCGTCATCGAGCAGGAGCAGGCAGTTGCGCGGGTAGCGGTGTCTGGACCAGGCCTGCGCGAGGTCTTCCAGCAGGGCGTCGCAGAGCACCCCCGACACGAAGTCCGTACGGTCCCTGCCGCGCCTGCTGAGATCGCGGGCGAGATCCACGACGTTGCCGCCGGGCACGCTCTCCGTGAGCCAGCTCCTCGCCGTATCGTGCAGGAAATCGGGGGCGGTGCGGAGACGTGTCACGAATTGCACCGTGGCCGCCGCGGATTTGAGAAAGGGCCCCACGGTGGGAATGCACGAGAGCATGTCCCCCAGAGCACCCACATCTATGGGCGGATCACTCCGGTTTCCGCGGAGAATACTTTGTAGCTGCTCTTCCATCTCTAAATCCGACAAATCCGGATCCAGCTTGAGCACAAGAAGGGTGAACACCGTCCGCGGCAGTTTGACCTTGCGCAGCACCACGAGATCGTGCGCGAGCCGCTGCACCCGTGCCAGCACCGAGCCCTCCGCCGCCGGATGGAATTCCAGATGAACCAGCGGAGAGGGCGGCTCGATCACGCCGGCGGCGATCCGGCCCAGCGCGGCGGTCTTTCCCGTGCCCGGCGGCCCGAGCAGGAGGATGACGGGGAGCTCGTGCCGCCCCGGAGGATGCGTGAGCCTGAGGCATTCCGACAGCAGCATGTACCAGGAATCATCCGAGGAGAAATCCGCCATATGCTACCTACCGGGGTAATTCGCGGTTCTTCCCGCGAGAATTCACCTCAGCATATTGGCGAGCCTCTACACACGCGCCATTTTCACGTAATAGCGCTTGCTTCCATGATGACCCGGGCCACCAGGTCGGGATCATCGCTCATCGGCACATGTCCGCAGCCCTTGAGCAGTTTGACCCGCTGCCCCGACCACCGCGCCGCGCGTACGGCCTGACGGCGCGGCAGCAGCCGGTCGTGCTCGCCCCACGCGATCGTGATCGGCGACTTGGGCGGCGCGGGCGGCATCAGCCCGCTGAACGACGCCAGCGTCTCGTCGAACCCGGCGGCCCGGCCCAGCGCCTGCGTGGCCGCGATCAGCGCGGTCGGTTCGAGCCTGCCGGGACGGGCGACCAGGAGCCCGGCGGACACGGCGCGCAGGAAGCGGTTCTCGGCCGTCATGACGAGCTGGTCGTGGGGCATCGAGCGGGCCGAGGCGCGCAGGGCGCGCAGCGCCGACTGGCAGTAGAGCAGCTCGGAGCGCGACCAGAAACCGGCCGGGGAGAGCGCGGTCGCCGTACGGACGACGCCCCGCGAGGCCAGCTCCAGCGCGATGTAGCCGCCGAGCGAGTTGCCCGCCACCTGCGGCTCGCGGATGCCTATCAGCGCGCAGAACGACTCGACCGCGTCCGCCAGGGACTCGGCGGTGTAGGGAATGCCGTCGGGCAGCCCGGGCGACACCCCGAATCCGGGCAGGTCGACGGCGATGACCGTGTGCGCGGCGGCCAGCCGGTCCAGCACCGGCAGCCAGGCCTGCCAATGGTGGCCGATGCCGTGGATGAGGATCAGCGGCGCGCCGGTGCCCCGGCGCTCATAGGCCAGCTCCATTGCGCCAGTGAATCATCACCTGCTGCGGGTGGGAATCTCGAACCAGACGGCTTTGCCTTCCCTGGTGGGTCGTGACCCCCAGCGCCGGGCGAGCTGGTCGACGAGGTAGAGGCCGCGCCCGCCCTCGTCGTTCTCCCCCGCGCTGCGGATGCGCGGCAGGCGCAGGTCCTGGTCGAAGACCTCGACCCAGACCGACTCCACGCCCCGGCGCAGCCTCAGCGTGAACTCCTTGTCGCCGACCACTTCGTCCTCGAAGCCCGGCATGTCCCAGGACTCCTCGAACGGCAGCGGCGGGCCCTCCACCACGAGCTCCCTGCGGGGCACGTTGGCGGTGGCGGCGTGCAGCACCACGTTGGTGACGACCTCGGAGACGAGCAGGCAGGCGAGCTCGGCCCGCTCCTCAGGCACGTTCCATCCGGCGAACGCCTCCGACGCCATGCGGCGCGCCTCGCCCACCATGATCGGCTGGGCGGGGAACGTACGCTCCTCGACGTCGAGGTCGTCGTCGCTGGAGCGGACCACGAGGATGGCCATATCGTCGTCGATCTCGCCGGGCACCGCCACGGTGGCGGCGTCGGCGATGCGCTCGACCTCGGCCTCGGACATCTTGGCGAGCTTGTCGCAGAGCACGCCGAGCGTCTCCGCCTCGCTCGGCATCCGGCCGTCGCGGCCGGGACGGCGGTCCACCAGGCCGTCGGTGTAGAGGAGCAGCGCCGCGCCCGGCGGGAGCGTGCGGGTCTCCTCCTTGTAGACCAGGTCGGCGTGCAGGCCCTTGGCGCGCACCCCGAGCGGCTGGCCGACCTCCTCGATGTCGAGCTCGACGCACTGCCCGTCGACCAGCAGCAGCGGCGGGGCGTGCCCGGCGTTGGCGAAGGAGAGCTGGCGGGACCAGGCGTCGTAGACCAGGTATTGGCAGGTCACGATGGGCGGGATGCTGACGTCGGCGCCGTTGTCGTCCTGCTCGGGGGTGGCGATGATGCGGGTCCACTCGTCGAGCCTGGCCAGGATGTCGGCCGGTGACTTGTCGTCCTGGGCGAAGGCCCGCAGCGCCGCCCTGAGCTGGCCCATGATGGCCGCGGCCTTGGCGCCCCTGCCCTCGACGTCGCCGATGACGATGCCGACACGGCCGGCGGAGAGCGGGATCACGTCGTACCAGTCGCCGCCGACCTGGGTCTGGATGCCCTGCCCGTGGGAGGCCAGCGGCGCCGCCGGGTAGTAGCGCACCGCGATCTCCAGCCCGTCGAGCTGCGGCAGCGCCCTGGGCAGCAGGTGCTTCTGGAAGGACTCCGCCGTGTGCCGCTCCTCCTCGAACAGCAGCGCGTTGTCGATCGCGAGCGCGACCCGGGTCGCGATGGCGCCCACGAAGTCGCGGTCGAAGGCGTCGTAGTGGGGGCTACGCCGGTCGGTGAGGTTGGACAGCCCCAGGTACATCAGCCCGAGCGTCTCCCCGCGCACCAGCAGCGGGGCCACGATGGCCGAGGTCATGCCGATCTCGCCGCACAGCCGCGCGCTGTTCTCGTGGGGCGCGGGGTAACGGCTGGTGGCGAAGTCTTCCACCAGGATCGTCTCCTGGCGGCGCAGTGCGGTGTCGGCGTAGTGGCCGGAGGGGTAGCGGATCTCCGCGCCCACCGGCTTCCATGTTCCCGACGGCGGCGCCCACCCCTGTACGTGCTGAGAGACCCGGCGGACGAGTCTGTCACCCTCCATCAGCTCGATGAAGCAGTGATCGGCGAACTGGGGGACGAGCATCTCGGCGACCCGCTTGAGCGTCTCCTCGACGTAGAGGGAGCCCGCCAGCCGCTCGCCGATGCGCTCGAGGAGCCCGAAGCGGTCCTTCTCGCGCTCGTTGCTGCGCAGCGCCTCGCGGGCCATGATGACGATCCCCGTCACCGAGCCCGAGGTGTGGCGCAGCGGCACGGCCTGCGCGCGGACGTAGACGATCGTGCCGTCGCCGCGCCTGACGTCGAACGTGCCTTCCCACACGCCGCCCTTGAGCACGTGCTTGGCCAGCTCGATCGCCAGCGGGTGGTCCTTCTCCATGATCCCGAGGGACAGGACGGACGCGTCGCGCGAAGGCGACTTACCCTGACGGCCGAAGAGTTTTTCGGCGAATGGATTCCAATAGAGGAGATTGCTGAAACGATCAGTGACGACCACCGCCATTTCGGCGTGGTCGAGCACAGATCCGGCAGCAAGGTGATCAGCCGCTTCTTGTGACAGATCCCCCCATCGCTTCATCCGGAGACCACTCCTCGGGGTGGCGTGAATGCAAAGCGGACCACGGGCGCTCCTGCAACAGTCTTGGCCTGGGGAGAGTGGAGGGCCTCCCAAGAGGGATTCAACCAAGCAGCCGCGCGCGCGTCAGCGCTTGGAGACAAAAACGTGCGCGGCGACATCACGCGGAAGCTCCGCGGGAGTCTCCTTAGCGTCACCGTCACCTGTCACCCGCACACCGTCGTCGCTCGCCGCGAGCGTCACCTCGCGTCCGGGTTGTATCCCAACTTGCTTGAGTTTAAGCATCAGAGCAGGATCGCTTTGCACTTGTTCGCTAATTCGACGCACGACAACAGGGATGTCACGCGGGCCGGCGAGATCGGTCATGGATGTCAAGAGGCTGATGCCGCCCTCGACGGGCGGCTCCTTGGCACCCAGCTCGGCCAGGCCGGGGATGGGGTTGCCGTGGGGGCAGACGGTGGGGTTGTCGAGCAGCGTCACCAGGCGCGACTCGACGGACTCCGACATGACGTGCTCCCAGCGGCAGGCCTCGATGTGCACCTCTTCCCAGGGAAGGCCGATCACCTGCGTCAGCAGGCACTCGGCGAGGCGGTGCTTGCGCATCACGCGCGTGGCCAGCGTGCGGCCCAGGTCGGTCATCGACAGGTGCCGGTCACCCTCGACGCGGACGAGGCCGTCGCGCTCCATGCGGGCGACGGTCTGGCTCACGGTGGGGCCGCTCTGCTGAAGGCGCTCCGCGATGCGGGCACGAAGGGGGACGATGCCCTCCTCTTCGAGCTCGTAAATGGTGCGGAGGTACATCTCCGTGGTATCGATCAGGCCGTGTGCGGTCAAGGCTCCTCCCAACTGAATGTTACGCCGGTCGTGGCGGGGACTGAGCCCGTCCGCTGCGGGCGCAGGAATCACACGAACCCTATTGGGAGAACGACCGGCGATGGTTAAGGACGGCAACAACGGGACGGCCCGGTTCCTTCCCGACCTGCCCGAACTCGAGGCGCCGCCACCTGCCGCCAGGGCTGTGATCTGTGTGGGAACGCCGTACGGACCGTGTCGGGGAGGGCTCCGACCAGCCCGGATACATGTTCGTGGGCGAGCGGCCGGGCGGATGGGCCCACAGGGCACATTTTGGACAAAGGACCTCGCGGGGGTCAGTGGGTCCTCTTCGCCCGGAAGTTCCTGAAGCCGGCCACCGACAGCCCGACGGCCAGGACCGTGACGGCGCACGCGATGCCGCCGCCCACCCACGCCCCGGTGAGCCCGAACGCCGTCGCGGTGGCCCCGGCCCGCAGGTCGCCCAGGCGCGGCCCGCCCGCCACCACCACCATGAACGCCCCCTGCAGCCGCCCCCGCATCTCGTCGGGCGCGTAGAGCTGCAGGATCGACTGCCGCCACACCGACGAGATGACGTCCGCCACCCCGCCGACGGCCATGAACAGCACCACGAGCCACAGGTCGTGCACGAGCCCGGCGGCGGCCACGGCCACGCCCCAGACGGCGATGACGATCGACAGCGCCACCCCCTGCCGCGTCACCCGGCCCACCCAGCCCGAGAACAGCGCGCCGGCCACGGCGCCCATGGCCATGGCGGAGTTCATCCAGCCGAGCGCCAGCATCGAGCCGCCGAACCTCTCGGCGGTCAGTTCGGGGAACAGCGCGCGCGGCATGGCGAACACCATGGCGATGATGTCCACGACGAACGACATCAGCAGCACGGGGCTCCTGACGATGAAGCTGAGCCCCTCGACGACGGCCCTGGCACCTGGACGCGTCACTTCGCCCAGCGGCGGCAGTGAGGGCAGTCTCAGCGCCGCGTAGAGGCTCCCTCCGAACAACAGGGCGTCCACCGCGTACGCCGCCGCGAACCCGCCGTTGGCCAGCGCGACCGCGCCCACCATCGGCCCCGCCACCGCGCCGATGCTGTAGACCAGCGAGTTGAGCGCGTTGGCGGCGGGCACGAGCTCCGGCTCCATGATCCTGGGGATGATCGCGCCCCTGGTCGGGCCGGTGATGGCGAAGCCGGTGGAGTTGAGCGCGACCGCGGCGAAGATCAGGAAGATGTTCCTCAGGTCGAGCAGGGCCTGCACGAAGATGAACAGGGTGGCCGCCCACGCGATCAGCGAGCCGACGATGAGCAGCTTGCGCCGGTCCACGGCGTCGGCGACCGCCCCGCCCCACAGGCCGAACACGATCAGCGGGATCAGGTTGGCCATGCCCAGCAGCCCGACCCAGAACGAGGAGTGGGTGAGCTCCCAGACCTGCTGGCCGACGGCCACGACGGTGACGCCGACACCGACGTGCGAGACCGCCTGGCCGATCCAGATCCGCCGGTACGCGGGCACGCCCAGCGGCCGGGTGTCTACAAGATGACGCTTGACCAGATCCCCGAATGCCACTTAGAGAACATTAAGGGGCAAGCCTCTCCAGAACCCACCCGGGCCGAGTCCGACGGTATCGGAGCCGGTCATGCATGCGGTCAAGCTGCCCCTGCCAGAACTCCATCTCGTTCGGGACCACCCGGTAGCCGCCCCAGAAGTCGGGCACCGGAGGATCCTCGGGCCAGCGCGCCGCCAGCTCCTCGTAGCGGGCGTCCAGCTCCTCTCTCGACCGCACGACCGCGGACTGCCGCGAGGCCCAGGCGCCGATGCGGGAGCCGTACGGGCGGGAGCCGTAGTAGTGGGCCGACTCCTCGTGGGAGATCCGCGACACGGTGCCCTCGACGCGCACCTGGCGGCGTACCGGATGCCAGGGGAACAGCAGTGACGCTCGGGGGTTCTCGGCCAGGTCGCGGCCCTTGCGGGACTCGTAGTTGGTGTAGAAGACGAATCCGCGTTCGTCGTAGCCCTTCAGCAGGACCGTCCTGGCGCTGGGGAGGCCGCCCGCGGAGGCGGTGGCCAGGATCATGGCGTTGGGTTCGGGCAGGCCGGCGTCGAGCGCGTCCTGGAACCAGGTGGTGAATTGCGCGATGGGGTCGGACGCGAGGTCTGATTCGAGCAACGGCTCGCCCTCGTACGTACGGCGAAGCCCCGCCAGCATGGGCGGGCGCGGGGTGGCATCCACGAGACGGTATTCTTGCGCGCTTGTGTGGCTGATCCCACGCACCACCCCCCACCAGCGGGTTTGGCCTTACGGCGGGTCCCGAGACCGACCATGAGCTGGGAGGGGGTTAAATTGACCCGCCGGTATCTCGACATCAAGGCATTGCCCAAACATGGCAAGAGAAGGGGAGGCGGCCGAGTATGTCCGACTTCAAACCCGGGCTCGAAGGCGTCGTAGCTTTCGAAACCGAGATCGCGGAACCGGACAAAGAAGGGGGCGCCCTTCGATACCGGGGCGTCGACATCGAAGAGCTGGTCGGCCGCGTCCCCTTCGGGGCCGTGTGGGGCCTGCTGGTCGACAACAAGTTCCAGCCGGGCCTGCCCCCGGCGGAGCCGTACCCCATCCCTGTCCATTCCGGTGACATCCGTGTAGACGTGCAGAGCGCGCTGGCCATGCTGGCTCCGGCCTATGGCTTCAAGCCCCTGCTCGACATCAGTGACGAGGAGGCGCGCGACCAGCTCGCCCGCTCCTCCGTGATGGCTCTCTCCTTCGTCGCGCAGTCCGCGCGCGGTCTCGGCCTGCCGATGGTGCCGCAGAGCCGGGTCGACGAGGCCAAGACCATCGTCGAACGCTTCATGATCCGCTGGCGCGGTGAGCCTGATCCCAAGCACGTCAAGGCCATCGACGCCTACTGGACCTCGGCCGCCGAGCACGGCATGAACGCCTCGACGTTCACCGCCCGCGTCATCGCCTCCACCGGCGCGGACGTGGCCGCGGCGCTCTCCGGCGCCGTCGGCGCCATGTCGGGCCCGCTGCACGGCGGCGCCCCGGCCCGCGTCCTGCACATGATCGAGGGCGTGGAGCAGCTCGGCGACGCCAAGAAGTACGTCCAGAGCGAGCTCGACAAGGGCAACAGGCTCATGGGCTTCGGCCACCGCGTCTACCGTGCCGAGGACCCGCGCGCCCGCGTGCTGCGCCGCACCGCCAAGGAGCTCGACGCGCCTCGCTACGAGGTCGCGGCGGCGCTGGAGCAGGCCGCGCTGGAGGAGTTGCACGCCCGCAAGCCCGACCGGGTGCTGGCCACCAACGTGGAATACTGGGCCGCCGTCGTGCTCGACTTCGCCGAGGTGCCCTCCCACATGTTCACCTCGATGTTCACCTGCGCCCGCACGGCGGGTTGGGCCGCGCACGTCCTGGAGCAGAAGCTCACGGGCCGGCTCGTCCGCCCGAGCGCCAATTACATCGGCCCGGCCTCTCGCCCGCTCAGCGAGGTTCCCGGCGCCGCCGAGGTGACCGGCAAGGTCTGACCACGACCACGACCACAGCCAGGGCCACGGCTACCGCGCGGCGCACGCCTCGCGGTAGCCGTTTCGCTTTCCGGAGCCGAGCCGAAAAGCACTAGGGGAAAGTGGTTCCTTGACCGCCTCCTGTCAAAGGATCAGCCTGACTGCAGGCACCCCCAACCCTCCCACGAGCAGGCACGACGATCACGCCAACGCGGGTCGTCGGCGTCCGCCTGCCTCCCCTCCGGTGGGAGGGAAGTAAGGAGGCATGTCATGACCAAGCCCCTAGACGAGCCCCAATCTGGCTTATCCCGGCGTGGTTTTCTGACCGGTGTAGGAGCCGGCGCCGCCGTCCTGACGCTCACCCCCGCGGAAGCCCTCGCGAAGGTCGTCACGGCCCGGGCCGGCGGCCTGGCCACCTCGCCCGACGTGTTCGGACGGATCTTCAACCTGGCCCCGTTCGCGGACTTCAACGCGCCCAGCCTGCGCGGAGCCCTGATGGAGATGGGCCGCCCCGGCGGCGTCGTCGACGCCAGGGACCCGCTGCAGGAAGGCCCGATCCGCCTCATCACCAACCCGGAGCTCAGCCCCAACAACCTGGACAACGCCGGGCACACCGCCGGTGTGACGTTCCTGGGCCAGTTCCTCGACCACGACATGACCTTCGACCAGACCTCGCCCCTCGGCGTGGTGACCGCGCCCGAGCAGACGCCCAACACCAGGACGCCCGGCCTGGACCTCGACAGCGTGTACGGCGGCGGGCCAGCCGCCGAACCGAGGCTCTACAACCCCTCCGACACCGCCAAGTTCCGGGTGGAGAGCGGAGGCAGGTTCGAGGACGTGCCCCGCCTGCCGAACCGCACCGCGATCATCGCCGATCCCCGCAACGACGAGAACCTCATGATCAGCGGCCTGCACGCCGCGTTCCTGCTGTTCCACAACCGGGTGGTCGACCACCTGCGCGCCCAGGGACAGCAGGGCAACGTCTTCGAGGCCGCCAGGCAGCTCGTCAGGTGGCACTACCAGTGGATCGTGCTCAGGGAGTTCCTGCCGCTGACCATCGGCCAGAACGTCGTCAACGACATCCTCACGAACGGACGGCGCTTCTACCGGCCGGCGGCCGGCGAGCAGTTCATCCCCGTCGAGTTCCAGGGCGCCGCCTACCGGTTCGGGCACAGCCAGGTCCGGCCGTCCTACCGCGCCAACCTCGCGGGCAACCCCGACGGCACACCCTTCTTCGGCTTCATCTTCGACCCCGCCGGCCAGGGCCAGGCCGACCCCGTGGACCTGCGCGGCGGGGCCAGGGCGCCCAGGCGCTTCATCGGCTGGCAGACGTTCTTCGACTTCGGCGACGGCGAGGTACGGCCGAACAAGCGCATCGACACCAAGATCTCCACGCCGCTGCTGAACCTGCCGCTGGCGGCGATCCCGTCCGCGGACCCGCCCACGGCGCTGCCGCAGCGGAACCTGCTGCGCCACATCACCTGGTCGATCCCGTCCGGGCAGAACATCGCCCGCGCCATCGGCGTACAGGCCCTCGAGGCACAGCACTTCCCCGAGCTGCAGCAGCTCGGGCACGGCCTGCCCGCCAGCACCCCGCTCTGGTACTACGTGCTCAAGGAGGCCGAGGTCCTGGGCGGCGGGCTCCGCCTGGCCGGCGTCGGCGCCAGGATCGTCGGCGAGGTCTTCATCGGCCTGCTGCAGCTCGACCCGACCTCCTACCTCAGCACCAACCCGTCCTGGCGGCCCACGCTGCCACGGCGCTCCGGGGCCGCCGGCGACTTCCGGATGGTGGATCTGCTCACGTTCGCGCGGGTGGATCCGGCGAGCCGGGGGCAGTGACCTCGGCGCGGGGCCGCTCTCCGGGCGGTCCCGCGGCGACCAGCCCGGCCCGGTAGGCGTTGGTCAGCGCCTCGGCGCTGTTGCGCGCGCCGAGCTTCCTGAACAGCCGGGCCCTGGTGCTCTCCACGGTCTTGCTCGCGATGCCCAGCAGGCGTGCGGTCTGCCTGATGGTACGACCGCACGCGATCGACGCCAGGACGTCGGCCTCGCGGGCGCTCAGCCTCGGCGCGGGCCGCAGCCGCCGGCTCATCCCGGCCCCCACCACCAGGTAGTCCTTGGCCACCAGGTCCAGGACGGCGCAGAGGTGGTCGGGCACGTCGCTCAGCCACAGCACGGCGTGGGCGCCCCTGGCGATGGCCTCCGCCACCATGGGGGCCTCGGGAGGCGTGGAGGGCACGGCCACCGCCATGGCCCCCAGCCGCGCGGACAGCGCCCAGTCCGCCGGTGCGGGATCCACGAGCACCGCCGTGAACCGGACCCCGGACCAGCCCAGCGCGTCCTCCTCGTACGACGGAGCGTCCCGCAGCGCGGCCAGCGCCCGCCCGCACCCGATCAGGGCCCGCGCCACCACCTCGAAGGCCAGCGGGCACTTGGAGTGCACGACCACCAGCTCGCGGCCGCACACGGGGGTCATCTGCGGCATCTCCCCCGGCAGGCCGAGCAGCCCGAGCCCGCGGAACACGGCCTGTCCCGGCCCGGCGACGCCGAGCTTGCGGTAGATGCGCCGCCGATGGTTCTCCACCGCGCAACGCGAGATCCGCAACACGTCGGCGATCTCCTGGGCGCTGTGACCTGAACCAGTCAGGGAGAGGATTTCCAACTCTCTGGCGGTTAGGACATATGCGTCATCCATCGCCATCACACCCCATAAGGCTTGTCTGGAAAGTGGGAGTCTCGGAGCGTTTAGTCAAGTTTTCAGGAGACGCCAAGCCCCTGACGTGGCCTCAGAGGTGAAAGTTTCACAGGTCTCAGAATCCGGACCGCGTACGAGCCATTCCGCGCCGGTCGGTAGGCTCCGTTACGTGGCTGACATCGTGATTCCCGCTGACATCAAGCCCGCCGACGGCCGATTCGGCTGCGGGCCCTCGAAGGTTCGTACCGAGCAACTGGCCGCGCTCGCCGCCTCCGGCGCGAGCCTCATGGGCACCTCCCATCGCCAGAAGCCCGTCAAGAACCTGGTCGGCCGCGTGCGCTCCGGCCTGGCCGACCTGTTCTCGCTTCCCGAGGGCTACCAGGTCGTGCTGGGCAACGGCGGCACCACCGCGTTCTGGGACATCGCCGCCTTCGGGCTCGTGCGCGAGAAGTCCCAGCACCTGTCGTTCGGCGAGTTCTCCGCGAAGTTCGCCACCGTCACCAAGAAGGCGCCCTGGCTGGCCGAGCCGAGCGTCATCAAGGCCGACGTCGGCACCCACCCCACCGCGGTGGCCGAGGACGGCGTCGACGTCTACGCGCTCACCCACAACGAGACCTCGACCGGCGTAGCCATGCCGATCACGCGCGTGGGCTCCGACGACTCGCTGGTGCTCGTCGACGCCACCTCCGGCGCCGGCGGCCTGCCCGTCGACGTCGCCGAGACCGACGTCTACTACTTCGCGCCGCAGAAGAGCTTCGCCTCCGACGGCGGCCTGTGGATCGCGATCATGTCGCCGCGCGCCCTGGCCAGGGTCGAGGAGATCGCCGCGTCCGGCCGCTACGTGCCCGAGTTCTTCAGCCTGCCCGTCGCGATCGACAACTCCGCCAAGGACCAGACCTACAACACCCCCGCGGTGGCGACGCTGTTCCTGCTGGCCGACCAGCTCGACTGGATGAACGGCAACGGCGGCCTGGCCTGGACCACCGCCCGCACGGCCGACTCCAGCCAGCGCCTCTACACGTGGGCGGAGAAGTCCTCCTACGCCACGCCGTTCGCCGCGCCGGAGTTCCGCTCGCAGGTGGTCGGCACGATCGACTTCGCCGACGAGGTCGACGCCGCGGCCGTGGCCAAGGTGCTGCGCGCCAACGGCATCGTCGACACCGAGCCCTACCGCAAGCTGGGCCGCAACCAGCTCCGCGTCGCGATGTTCCCGGCCATCGACCCGGCCGACATCGAGAAGCTGACGACCTGCGTCGACTACGTGGTCGAGCGCCTCTAGCCTTACCCTCACGCGACTCTGGCCGGCACCGGCAGCCATCGGTGCCGGCCGTTCGCGCGTCCAGCCCGTCCCTCCGGCTTAGGAACCTCTTTGCTCGACAAGCCCCGCCAGCGGAGCGCGCGGCCGAAGAGCCTCGGCTATCTCATGTTCGCCAGCCGCTGGCTCCAGGTCCCCCTCTATCTGGGCCTCATCGTGGCCCAGGCCGTCTACGTCTACCAGTTCGCGCTCGAGCTCTGGCACCTGATCGAGACGGTGTTCCTGCACAAGGAGGCGGCGCAGGCGGCGCTGGCGCCCTCGCCCGAGGTCGTGGTCATGCTCACGGTCCTGGCGCTCATCGACGTGGTGATGATCTCCAACCTGCTGATCATGGTGATCATCGGCGGCTACGAGACGTTCGTCTCCCGCATCGACCTCAACGACCACCCCGACGAGCCCGAGTGGCTCTCCCACGTCAACGCGAACGTGCTGAAGGTCAAGCTGGCCACCGCCATCATCGGCATCTCGTCGGTGCACCTGCTGCAGACGTTCATCCGCGCGCAGTCGACGCCCAACGACAAGATGATGTGGCAGACGATCATCCATCTGGCGTTCGTGGTCTCGGCCGTCGGCCTGGCCTACATCGACCGGCTGCTGTCCACCTCACCCGCCGAGCACACGCGCCCGCATCTCTAGAGTCCGTACGGCCGGGCCGCCGGCAGCTCGCGCTTGCGGCGCAGCACCCAGGCGGCCACCACGCCGCCGATGAGGCCGAACAGGTGCCCCTGCCAGGAGATGCCCTCCTGGTTGGGCAGCAGCCCCGCCAGGATCCCCCAGTAGGCGATGCCCACGCCGATCCCGATGGCGATGTCGAGGAGCCGGTGGTCGAACAGGCCGCGGGCCAGGATGTAGCCGAAGTAGCCGAACACCAGGCCGCTCGCCCCGACCGTGTAGACCATCGGGCTCGTCGCCCAGGTGCCCAGGCCGCCGATCAGGATGATCAGCACGGTGGCCCACAGGAACTTGCGGACGTCGCGCAGCCCGGCCAGGAAGCCCAGGATCAGCAGCGGCAGCGAGTTGGCCATCAGGTGGCCGAAACCGCCGTGCAGGAACGGCGCGAAGATGATGCCCACCAGGCCGTCGGGCTCCCAGCCGACGATGCCGAACTGCCGGTCGAGCGCGCCGTCGAGGAAGAAGTCGACACCCTCGACCACCCACATCACGGCCAGCATGCCGACCACGATGATGAGCGCGCTGAGCGCACCGGAAAGAAGGGCTCCGGCGCCGCGCCTGGCCGACTCGAATCTTGAACCCGAATAGTCGCTCATGCGCTCTCCCGGTAGGTCGTCTCCTGTTCTTTACCGTAACCAGGAACGCCTATGCGTGCGCTAAAGAGTCCCCTCCCGCTCCCTTGGGAAACGGGAGGGGCCGGTCACTCGCCCTTCCACTGAGGGGCGCGCTTCTCCGCGAAGGCGGCGGCGCCCTCCATGGCGTCCTTCGAGCCGAAGACCGGGTTGATGATCGGGCCCTGCCTCCTGAACATCTCCTCCAGCGGCCAGTCCTGCGATTCGATGACCACCTTCTTGGTGGCGGCGAGCGCCAGCGGGGCGTTGGCGGCGATCTTGCGGGCCAGCTCGAGCGCGCCTTCGAGGGCGGCGCCGGGCTCGGTGATGCGGTTGACCAGGCCGAGCTCGTAGAGGCGGGCGGCCGGGTAGTGGTCGCCGGTCAGGGCGATCTCCATGGCCACGTGGTACGGGATCCGCCGCGGCAGCCGCATGATCCCGCCCGCGCCCGCCACGAGGCCGCGCTTGGGCTCGGGCAGCCCGAACTTCGACTCCGACGACGCCACGATGACGTCGCACGCCAGGGCCAGCTCGAACCCGCCCGCGAGCGCGTAGCCCTCGACGGCGGCCACCAGCGGCTTCTTGGGCGGCGCCTCGGTCAGGCCGCCGAACCCGCGCCCCTCGACGACCGGGAAGTCCCCGGACAGGAAGCCCTTGAGGTCCATGCCGGCCGAGAACGTGCCCCCGGCGCCCGTCAGAACGTAAGCGGAAATATCAGGACGGGCGTCGAGGGCGTCGAGCGTCTCGGCCATGCCCCTGGCCACCGCCCCGTTGATGGCGTTGCGAGCCTTGGGGCGGTTGATCGTGATGATCGCCACATTCCCCGACTCTTCGACGAGAACTTCGTCAGACACGAGACCTCACTTGGGCTGGAAGCGGATGCCGCCGTCGAAGCGGACGACCTCGGCGTTCATGTAGTCGTTCTCGATCAGCGACCGCACCAGGTGCGCGAACTCGCCGGCCCGGCCCATGCGCTTGGGGAAGACCACGGGGGCCACCAGCTTGGCCTTGAACTCGTCGGCGTTGGCGGAGAAGCCGTAGATCGGGGTGTCGATGATGCCGGGGCAGATCGTGTTCACCCGTACGCCGATGGCGGCCAGGTCACGCGCCGCGGGCACCGTCATGCCCACGATGCCGCCCTTGGAGGCCGAGTACGCCAACTGCCCCGTCTGCCCCTCCAGCGCGGCCACGGAGGCCGTGTTGATCACCACGCCGCGCTGCCCGTCGTCGTCGGCCGGCTCGGTCTTGGCGATCGCGGCCGCGCCGATGCGCATGAGGTGGAACGTGCCGATGAGGTTGACCTCGATGACCTTGCGGTACGTGGCGGGGTTGTGCGGGCTGCCGTCGCGGTTGACGGTGCGCTCGGCCCAGCCGATGCCGGCGCTGTTGACGACCACGCGCAACGGCTTGCCGGTGGCCACCGCGGCGTCCACGGCCGCCTGCACCTGCTCCTCGTCCGACACGTCGGTCTTGGCGAAGACGCCACCGAGCTCGTCGGCGACGGCCTTGCCGCGCTCCTCGTTGAGGTCGGCGATGACCACGGTGGCGCCGGCGCGGGCCAGCTCGCGGGCGGTGGCCTCACCGAGGCCGCTGGCGCCGCCGGAGATGATTGCTGCAGATCCGTTCACGTCCATATCCGGGACCCTAACCCGCCTACCGAATCAAGTTCTACTTGGGGGCGGTTAAATCTCCCCCACCGCGGTGTCCACGTCGGAGTAGACCTTGATCCGCCGGTCGAGCCCGGTCGTGCGGAGGATGCGCGCCACCGGCGCCTGTGGCGCCGCCAGGGACACGCCGCCACCCTCTCCGGTCGCCAGCCGCCAGGCCTCGATCAGCACCGACAGGCCGCTGGAATCCATGAATGACAGCTGCTGCAGGTCGAGCACGAGCCTGGCGCCGTCCTGCTTGATGGCATCACGCACCTCATCACGCAGAAACGGTGCGGTGAACAGGTCAAGCTCACCCTCAACGGCCACCACCACGGCGTCACCAAGGGCGTGTCGCGCAAGCCGCAGCTTCATTTGGCCCCTCCTCGATGAGCCACTGTACTTCGACATCCCCGGATAGCGGGCATGCACAAACTACGAAGAGTCGGATACAGGGGGACAAGGCAGGCTCAAACGCGCATCAAACGCCCGCCAAGAGCCATCCGCAGGGTTTCCTACCCATCCGACCGCCCCCGCGGCCGATTGGGAGGCCAGGTTGGCTCAGACGGCGGGGATCGCGAACCCGTACGGGAGCTCCAGGCGGTGCCTGGCCAGCAGATCGGCGTCGGCGAGCAGCTCCCGGGTGGGGCCGTCCGCGGCGATCACGCCGTCGGACAGAATCAGCGAGCGCTCGCACAACTCCATCGCGTACGGCAGATCGTGCGTGACCATCAGCACCGTCACGTCCAGGGAGCGCAGGATCTCGGCCAGCTCCCTGCGGGCGGCCGGGTCCAGGTTGGACGAGGGCTCGTCGAGCACCAGGATCTCCGGCGCCATGGCCAGCACCGTCGCCACCGCCACCCGGCGCCGCTGCCCGAACGACAGGTGGTGCGGGGGCCGGTCGGCGGCCTCCAGCATGCCCACCCGCTCCAGCGCGTCCTTGACGACCCGGTCGAGGTCCTCGCCGCGCAGGCCGGCGTTGGCCGGGCCGAAGGCGACGTCGTCCCTGACCGTGGGCATGAAGAGCTGGTCGTCGGGGTCCTGGAAGACCAGGCCGACGCGCTGCCTGATCTCCTGGAGGGTGTCCTTGCGCACCGGCGTGCCGGCCACGGCGACGCTCCCGTGCCCGGCGGTGAGAATGCCGTTGAGGTGCATGACGAGGGTCGTCTTGCCGGCGCCGTTCGGGCCGAGCAGGGCCACGCGCTCGCCCCGGGCCACCGAGAGGTCCACGCCGAAGAGCGCCTGCGTGCCGTCGGGGTAGGCGTAGGCGAGCTGCTTGACTTCGAGAGAGTTCACCACGTCAGTCCCATTACTGCGAGTGCCACGGCGGGCAGGGCGAGAGCGATGCCCCATTGTCGTACGGATGCCGAAATATCCTGAATTATGGGGATCTGACCTGTATACCCCCGGCTCAGCATCGCGAGATGCACGCGCTCGCCCCGCTCGTACGAGCGGATGAACAGCGCCCCGGCGGAGCGGGCGATCACCGGAATATGCCGGAAATTTCGTGCTTCGAACCCACGAGACTCCCGCGCCACCCGCATCCGCCGCATCTCATCCATGATCACGTCCAGGTACCGCAACATGAACATCGCGATCTGCACCAGCAGGCTCGGCAGCCGCAGCCGCTGCGCCCCGATGAGGATCACCCGGGGCTCCGTGGTGGCCGCCAGCAGGATCGAGGCGACCACCCCGAGCGTGGCCTTGGCCAGGATGTTCCAGGCCGCCCAGAGGCCGGGCACGCTCAGCGAGAGCCCCAGCACCGTGGTCCGCTCCCCCAGCCCGATGACCGGGATGAGGAACGCGAACAGCACGAACGGCACCTCGATCACCATCCGCCGCAGGATGTACGTCACCGGTACCCTGGCCGCCACCGCGACGCAGCCCAGCAGCGCCGCGTACGCCGCGAACGCCCAGAACCGCTCACGCGGGGTGGCCACCACCACGAGCGCGAAGGCGAGGACCGCCAGCAGCTTGCACTGCGGCGGCAGCCGATGCACGACCGAGTCGCCCGGCCGGTAGAGCTGATGGTGATGCCCCGCGCCCACGTCTCACACCTTGATCTTGTTCCGGCTCCGCGCGGCGAACCCCACGGCGCCGGCGATCAGCAGGACGAGCCCGACGCCGACGATCCCGGCCACGCCGACGGGGATCCCGCCCACGTCACCGTAGTCTGCCAGGGCCCACCGCCCGAACATGTGGTCGCTCGCCTGCTCGATGAAGCCCTCGTTCTCGGCCACCGCCTCCAGCCCGTCGGGCGAGGAGGAGGCGAAGAAGGACACGAGCCCGGCCAGCACCAGCGTCACGCCGACGCCGCCGAGCAGGAACGGCTTGAGCGCGCCGCCGGTGGCGACCGGCCGGGGCTCGCCCACGGTCGTGCTCTCGCCCTCGGCGCCGCGCAGGACCAGCGGCCTGGTGAAGCCGCGGGCGCCGTAGACGAGGTCGGGCCGGACGGCCAGGACCGCGCCGACGGTCACCGCCGTGATCAGCGCCTCGCCGATGCCGATCAGCAGGTGCACGCCGCCCATCGCGGCGGCCACCGTGCCCACCTCGATCGGCGCGGTGCCGCCGATCCAGAACAGCAGCGTGAAGACGAGCGCGGAGGCCGGCACCGAGACCAGCGCCGCCAGGAACGCCGCCACCGCGACCTTGCCCCTGGCCAGGCCCGCCACCAGCCGGAAGACGCCCCAGCCGACGAGCACGGTGACGATGCCCATGATCGTGATGTTGATGCCGAGCGCCGTCAGCCCGCCGTCGGCGAAGAAGACGCTCTGCACCAGCAGGACCACGGCCATACAGAGCACGCCGGTATAAGGCCCGACGAGTATCGCGGCCAGCGCGCCGCCCAGCAGGTGGCCGCTGGTGCCGGCGGCGACGGGGAAGTTGAGCATCTGGACGGCGAAGATGAACGCGGCGACGAGCCCCGCCATGGGGGCGGTCCGGTCGTCGAGCTCACGCCGTGCTCCACGCAGACAGACCGCGACGCCCGCGGCCGCCACCACTCCGGCTGATATCGAGGTCACTGCGTTGAAAAAGCCATCGGGTACGTGCACGGCAGCCTCCGGAAGAGGACGAAACAAACATCCCTACTTTAGGACATCGTCTTGCACCTGCACATAGATGGCAATTACCGCAAGATCCTTTTGATGATGGTCTCGGCGGAGAGCCGCCGCACGACCGCGCTCAGCCGCCCCTTGCCCGACGTCGCGTACGGCCGCACGCTCCGCATCAGGGCCGCCCCCCACCACTTGCTCGGGACCGTGACCGTCTGGGCGTCCGTCTCGATCCTGAACCGCGCGGGCGGCCCGCCCAGGTCCAGCTCCAGGTAGGCGTCCCAGGTGCCGGGCGCCAGCCGCCCCACGGCGGGCCTGGCCGCGAAGCCGCCTCCGGGCAGCGCCACCACCCGCTCGTTCCGCTCACAGCCGGAACGCCGCTCCCGCCACACGATCTGCTTGATCGCCGAGGCCGCCGGGGCGGTGCCGACGACCGTGATCTCACCGTCGATGAGCAGCCGGTGCCCCATCGCCCACCTGGTCCTGATCGCCCTGGCCGCGCCGGGCACCGCGACCACGTGCCCGCCCCTGTCGATGCTCAGGTTGCCGTTGTCCCTGGTGAAGTACGGCAGGGCCACCACGCCGCCGATCAGCCGGGGCTGGGGCCGGGTGAGGCCGCTGTCGCGGTCCGCGCCGAGGCGGCCGAGCCGGATGACGCCCTCGATCTCGACCGCCACCCGCAGGTCCCAGATGCCGGAGCCGAGCGCGGCCACGTCCACCCGCACGGTGAACTCGCCGCCCTTCCGCTCGGCGGGCACGACCAGCTCGGTGCACGGGTCGTGCCGGGCCCGCAGCACCACCGCGAGGCCGTCGTCCCTGGTGATGCCGTGCAGCCGGGCGGCACCCGTCACCACCAGGTGGTCGCCGTCCCAGCGCAGCCCGGTCAGCCGGCGTCGTACGGTGGCGCCCTCGATGCGGGCCAGGCGCACCAGGCGGTCGATGTCGTCCAGGGCGGTCGCCCGCTGCCGGTCGATGGTGTTGAGCCGCTCGTGCACGCCGGGGGTGTACCACTCGTCGCAGAGCGCGGCCACCTCCCGCGCGATGTCCTTGCGCCGGACGTCGTCGCTCTCCAGGAACACGGCCCCGAGCTGCGCGAACACGTCGAGCCTGAAGTGCCTGCGCAGCAGGTGGTCGCGGAGCGGGCCGGGCTCGACGTGCCTGGTCATGACTCGGATCGGCTCCCTGATCATGGCGAGCCAGGCCAGCGGGTCCCTGCTGCCGGCCTGCTGCATGATGCTGCTGCCGTCGGGCCTGGACACGAGGTGGTAGCACTCGTAGTCGGCGACCACCGAGATGCCCTTGGCGTGGCAGTAGGCGTGGACGGTGAACAGGATGTCCTCGCCGACCATGATCCCCTCGCCGAACCTGATGCGGTGGCGCTCCAGCAGGTCGCGCCTGAACAGCTTGAAGCAGCTCAGGCTGTTGTAGACGGTGCTGTCGCCGAGCTCCACCCGGTCGGCGCCCTGCTGGAACATCGACATGGGCGCGCGCCGGCCGTGGCCCACGATCTTGCCCAGGACGATGTCGGAGTCGTTCCTGTCGGCCATGGCGACCATGCGTTCCAGCGCCTCGGGGCCGAGGTGGTCGTCGGCGTCGCAGAAGAAGACGTACCGGCCGGTGGCGTGCTCGATGCCGACGTTGCGGGGGCGTCCGGCGCCGCCGCTGCGCTCGATGTGGATGACCTTGACGCTGGCCTTGTGGTAGGCCGCGTACAGGTCGAGGAGCTCGGCGCTTCCGTCCGTGGAGCCGTCGTCGACGACCACGATCTCCTTCTTGACCCGCTGCACGAGCGCCGACGTGAGGCACCTGTCCAGGTAGGCCCGGCAGTTGTGCACCGGGATCACGACACTGACGTCAACCGCGTCGTCGTCGCTCCCTGTCGCGGACATCGCCACCACCGCCACCACTTCAGAGTCACGTTGCGCTGTCATTCCGTTTCAGTATGTGACGAGCGGCGGTCTCCGCGAGGGCTGATCGGAGGTCTTCGTCCTCTCCATTTATGAAGACCGGAGAATAACGGCATTCGACTAATAAGCGGCTGCACAACCGCCAAATACCGCATTCAGTCGACACCGAATGAGTTTCAGGGAGGAGGTTTTCCCACCCGGGGGAAGAAACCTCACCGCGGGGAGCATTGAGGCACTCCCAGGAGCGCCCAGTGATCCGCACGCGAGGGTCACGCGTCTACAGTTAGGCAACCTTGACCGGGAGGTGGCGGGAAATGGGATCGGATCTCCGCAGGGGCACGGCTGACGGAACAGCCGTCCACACTGCTGAGTTCATCGTCTCCTCGGCGCGACTGACAGAGCTGTACGAGTGCTCCGCGGTCCTGCGACGCACGAGGTTGCGGTCCGAGGAGATCGTGGACGAGGCCCGCGCGCTGCTGGCCGAGGCGGAGCAGCACGGCGACGCCGAACGCATCACCGCCCTGCGCGAACAACTCGAACAGGCGCGCACCCTGTACTGCAAGGTGCTCAACTCCTACCTGGCGATCACCCGCAAGATCAACGAGGAGCGGCAGGACATCCTGCGGGCCCAGATGGAACGGGATCGGCGCTCGGGGTTGTCAGGTGCCGCCTGACGCGAGTACCGTCAGGCCATGCCTGACTGGAAAGACAAGATCCGCTGCTCCTTCTGCCACAAGAAGAGCACGGACGTGAGCAAAGTGATCGCCGGCCCCGGAGTGCATATTTGCGACCAGTGCATCGGGCTGTGCAACGAGATCCTCGAGCAGGAACGACTCGCCGCCTCCACCGAACCCCGCCTTCCCACGTGGGAGACCATGTCGGAAGAGCAGATCCTCGAACACCTCCCGAAGATCGCCGCCGTGCAGGCCCAGGTCGACGACAACCTGCGGGACTGGGTGGGACACCTGCGCACCAAGGACGTGAGCTGGGAACGCATCGGCGCCTCACTCGGCATGACCCGCCAATCCGCCTGGGAGCGGTTCAAGAGCGAAACCTGAGCGCGTAAGCCTCCGCTGATTCATGCGTGAACCTTTGGGGCAATTGGGGCGTCCTATGGTGAAGGAGGCCCGATATGCGCGTCCTGGACGTCGTGCCCGATCTGGACGAACTCCACGTGGAGCTGATCCTGGTCCTGGCGCTGCACGCGGAGGCGGAACGCCTGGCCGCCGAATGAACGGGCTCCAGCTCCCCGGTCGCGCCGGGGAGCTGGAGCAGGGGGACCACTCACCCGAGCTGGCCGCGGATCGCGCCGGCCGGGAACCTCTTGTTGTGGACGTTGACGTAGTACCGGTGCGGCCACCTCACGATGGCCCGCAGCTCGGCCCTGGTGAGGGTGGTGGCGGCGTTCTTGACGTTCTGGTGCCTGACCGCCTTGACGCACCCGCGCGCGAAGCCCTTCGTCGGGGCGTTCAGCATGATCACGACCGGGCCGGCCACCCCCTTCCTGCCCTTGTGGATGTGGGCCAGGGTCGCGGGCCTGATCTTCTTCGCGGCGAGGAAGTAGCACAGCCGCCCGTGCCGTACCTGGTAGGCGAACGTGCCGAAGCCGTCGCGGTCGCCCGGTCCCGGCACTTCCTGCCTGCCGTTCAACCTGACGCGGTGCACGTCGGAGGCGGTGGTGGTGGCGCCCGCCGGCGTGGGGAGCGCGACGATCACCGTGAGGGTGGCGGCTGTGGCGAGAGTCGCCGCTGCCAGCTGTCTGCGCATGGGATGATTCCTCTCCCATTGGACTTCAGGACACCCTTCGCACGGCTGCGCCCGGGAACCGGTTCGGGAAGTAAGGGGAAAGCCGCCCTTCGGTAAGTGCGCTTTCTGGATGTCCTATGGGCACGGCGTAGGATTCCTGGTCATGCTGCGATGCGCCGTACTGGACGACTATCAGGGCGTGGCCCTCGGGCTGGCCGACTGGTCCCGGGTGCGGGCGACGAGCCACCGCGAGCACTTCACCGGCCAGGACGATCTCGTGGCGGCGATCCACGACTGCGAGATCGTGGTCATCATGCGCGAGCGCACGCCGTTCACCGCCAGGCTGTTCGCGCGGCTGCCCAACCTGCGCCTGCTCATCACCTCCGGCATGCGCAACGCGGCCATCGACCTGGCCGCGGCGCGGGAGCACGGGGTCACGGTCTGCGGCACCGCCAGCGACTCGGCGCCGCCGGTCGAGCTGACCTGGGCGCTGATCCTCGGCCTCACCCGCCATTTGCTGCCCGAGGCCACGGCCCTGCGCGCGGGCGGCCCCTGGCAGAGCACGATCGGCTCCGACCTGCACGGCCGCACGCTCGGGCTCCTCGGCCTGGGCAAGCTCGGGTCCAGAGTGGCGGCGGTCGGACGGGCGTTCGGCATGGACGTCGTGGCCTGGAGCCAGAACCTGACGAAGGAGCGGGCGGAGTCCTGCGGCGCGCGACCGGCTCCCGGCAAGGAGGCGCTGCTGGCGGCCTCCGACGTCGTCTCCGTCCACCTCGTGCTGAGCGAGCGGACCCGTGGGCTCGTCGGGGAGCGGGAGCTGGCGCTGATGAAGCCCACCGCCTACCTGGTCAACACCTCGCGGGCGGCGATCGTCGACCAGGACGCGCTGGTGTCGGCGCTGCGGGCGGGGCGGATCGCGGGGGCCGGGCTCGACGTGTTCGAGACCGAGCCGCTGCCGGCCGATCACCCGTTCCGTACGCTGCCCAACGTGCTGGCCACGCCGCACCTGGGTTATGTGACGGAGCTCAACTACGGCACCTACTTCCGCGAGGCCGTGGAGGACATCGACGCCTACCTCGCAGAGGCCCCGATCCGCCAACTGACCTGAGCCTCACTCCGCGCCCAGGTCGCGCCGGCCTGAGCCTCGCCGCTCGCCGACCTGAGCCTCATCCCGCGCCGGCCTGGGGCTTCATTCCTTGCTTCGGGCGCGGAAGGCCGCCGTCTTGACGCGGTTCTGGCAGGCCGTGGAGCAGAACCTGCGGGTGCCGTTGCGGGAGACGTCCACGTAGACGCGGTCGCAGTGCGGAGCCGTACAGACGCCGAGGCGGTCGCTGAACTCGCTGCCCAGCACGATCGCCAGCCCGGTGGCGCAGCTCGCCGCCCAGTCACCCGCCAGGGTGCCGCCGCTGCCGTGGAAGTGCAGGTGCCACGGCTCGCCGTCGTGCCGTTCGAGCATCGGCCGGGCGTGGGTCTCCTCCAGGAGCGCGTTCACCCGCAGGGCCGCGGCGTCGATGTCGCCGTCGGCGACGGCCGTGAAGACCTCGCGCAGCCGGGCGGCCACCCGCGCCAGCTCCGCCCCCTCCGCCTCGGTGACCTCCCGGTACGCCGGATAGACGGCCCGCAGCCCGGCACCGGCGGCCGCCCCGGCGTGCTCAGGCGCCGGGAAGTCGCGCCCATGCCGCTCACCCGGGGTCAGCTCGTTGACGAGTGCCACCGCCACCCTGACCACGCCGTCCGTGTGACTGTTGTAATCCACTTGACCAGTTACACCTTCGCGTTCTACATTGTGACTGTCCAAATCTTAGATGACAGTTACAAGGAGATGTTCGTGCTCACTCACGATGCCGCACTGGAGTGGATCGCGCGCTGGGACCGCCAGCAGGAGGGCTACCTGCCCGACCGCGAGGAGCGCTTCACCGCCCTCATCGACGCCGTGGAGGCGCTGGGCCGGCCCGACCCGCTGGTCATCGACCTGGGTTGCGGGCCCGGTTCGTTGTCGGCGCGCCTGCTGGAGCGGCTGCCCGGGGCCACGGTGATCTCGGTGGACGCCGATCCGCTGCTGCTGGGGTTGGGGCGGGCGGCGTACCCGGAGCTGACGTTCGTGGCCGCGGACCTGCGCAGGAGCGGCTGGACGCGAACGCTCGGCCTCGACCGCCCCGCCGACGCCGCGGTCAGCACGACGGCGCTGCACTGGATCTCCGAGCCGGACCTGAAGGAGATCTACACGGAGCTGGCCGGTGTGCTCCGCCCCGGCGGCCTGCTGCTCAACGGCGACCACATGGACACCGACGACACCGCGCCCGCCCTGTCGCGCCTCGAGCACGCGGTGCACGACCGGCAGACCGAACGGACCTTCGGCACGAACCGCCCGGAGGACTGGCGGACGTGGTGGGACGCGATCGCCGCCGACCCCGGCCTCGCCGAGCTCAACGCGGCCCGCAGCACGGCGGGCGCCGACCATCGCGGCTCCGAGTCCCACCTGCTGTCCCACCACGTGGAGGCGCTGCGGGAGGCGGGCTTCTCGGAGATCGGCACGTTGTGGCAGCGGGGGAACAACCGGCTGCTCTGCGCGGTACGCGGTGCTTAGGACCATCGGCCGCAGAGGGTGGATGCCCTCCAGCGCCCGCCCGTCGATCGACCCGGGCGCCAGGGCCGAGGCCGAGCCTGACGCCGTCGCGCCCGGCGCCCCGTCATCCGCCGGGCGGCGGTGTGCGCACGAGACCTACCCTGAGCGTGGCGAGCGCGCCACAATGGACCCATGCCGAGCTTCAAGCGGCTCACGATCGAGGAAGCCCGAACCCTGACCCGTGCCGAGCTCCTCCCCCGGATCGAGGAGGAGCAGCAATACTGGTATCAGCGCATCCACCACTGCAAGATGCAGCCGGGTGACGACCAGGCGTTCAAGACCTTCAACGACATCATGCACATCGCCACGACCCCCGCCGGCGGGGGTGGGCGATACGAGCGCGACCACTGGACGAAGCCGCTGGGCGAACTCGGCGAGCTTTAACCGCCCCTACTCAGGCCAGATGATCACTTAAGCAGCGGACAGGCACGTTCCACCACTATGGTGCGGTCGTGGACACTCTGGAGAGCCTGGTCATCGCCCGCCGGCTGCGCGTGCCCATCGACGGCCCGGCCGACGAGGCCGCGGGCTGGGGCGAGGTGGCCGCCCGGCAGCTCGACGCCGCGCTGCTGAGCGTCGGCTTCACGTGCTCGCCCGCCCTGCTCGCCCGCCTGGCCCGGCTCCCCGGCGCCAGTGTGCTGGACCTCGGCGTACGGGTCCTGGCCACCGTCCGCGAGCTGGTCGGCGACCACGTACGGCACAACGTGTACTTCATCGACTTCCCCAGGAACGTGCCCGACACCCTGGAGTTCTGGGCCGGCCTGCTGCGTGAGGCGCTGCTCGACCCGGTGGCGGCCGAGGGTGTGCGGGCGCCGACGCTCAACCTGCTGAGCCTGCCGGGCTACGGCCGTTACCCGCACGCCTACACCGACCTGCTGGCCGCGCACGCCGAGCTGGTCCCGCTGGCCGCGGACCGGGTGACGGTGCTGGAGCTGGGCGGAAGCCTGGCGTCGGAGGCGCGGGAGCTGTACTTCTCGCTGGCCGGGGCCGAGGTGCCGCCGGCGGCCGAGGATCTGGCGGCGTTGCGCGTGCTGGCCGCCTACTGCGCGGATGAGCAGCCCGAGCGCATTCCCGTACGTGAGAACCGGGCCATCGTGAACGAGGCACGACTGGCCGCCGGCCGGCCGCCGCTCGTGGACACCGTGACCGACGTGCTCCGGCTCGCCTGCGCCTGCTCCGACGGCGACGTTACGCTGGCCACGCCCACCAGGTTCCGCTCGTTCGGCCGCGCCGAGCGCCGGGCCCTCCTGCGGGCCCTGGACGAGACGGTGACCGCCGCCCCGGCCAAGCTGGGCGACGTACCGCGGCATCGGGAGCAGTGGAAGCGGCTCGGCGAGCGGCTGCACCCCCACGAGTACGCCCGCTTCCCCGGCGCCATCCAGGTCTTCGAGGTCGCCAGGGGCACGCGCAAGGCCGCCGGCTTCGGCAGCCGGGTCGAGACCGCGCTGGCGCAGGGCCGTACCGGCGATGCCGTCAAGCTGCTGGAGCACACGCCCGGCGCCCTGCTCCGCCGCCTGGACCACCTGCTGCGGACCGGCGGCCCCGCCGTGCTGGACGCCGCGGAGCGGGCGGCGGCGAACGCGTCCGGCCGGGTCCTGCTGTCGCTGCGCGAACACCTGCAGAACCGGCGTGCCGCCACCGGCGACCGCGTGTTCACCAACCGCGACAGCAGGGCGTGGGCGGCCCCCGACCTGCGCTCCCCGCTCGACCAGGAGGTCCTGGCACAGGCGCTGGCCACCCTGGACGAGGAGATCACCCGCCGCCTGCCCGACCCCGGCACGCTGATCGTCGACCCCGACGTGCTCGACGTCGCCCTGCCCCTGTCCGGCAAGGCCCTCGCCCCCGGGCTCGGCATGCTGCCGCGCGGCTCGCTGTCGGCGGTGGACGGCGAGCTGCTCAGGTTCTTCGTCCACTGGCGCCAGGCCGAGCGGACCACGGACTACGACCTGTCCGCTCTCATGCTCGACGCGTCGTACGGCGACCCGAAGCACATCTCGTGGACGAACAACGTCAACGGCTTCGCCACGTATTCAGGCGATCTCGTGGACGCCGCCCAGGGCGCGTCGGAGTTCGTCGACATCCGCCTCGCCGACGCGACCCTGCCGATCATCATCCCCCAGGTGAGCATCTACGCCGGGGAGCGGTTCGACGAGGCGGCCGAGGCGTTCTTCGGATACATGACCAGGGACGTCGAGCAGGAGGGCCGGCCGTTCGAGCCGCGTACCGTGCGCATGAAGTCCGACCTGCGCGGCTCCGGCCGGGTCTCCCTGCCGCTCGTCTTCCTCCGTGGCGACGACGGCGCGTGGCGGGTGAAGTGGCTGCATCTCTACCTGAAGGGACATCCCTCCTTCAACCAGGTCGAAGGCCACCGCGTGACGACCTCCCTGCTGGTGCGCTCGATCGTCGGACGCGACTTCCTGAGCGTCCGCTACCTGACCGGCCTGATGCGGGCGAAGGAGTCGTCGGCCGGGCACACGACGTACATCGGGATGAACCCTCCGGCCGACCTGCCGGAGGGCACGAAGGTCTACACACCGCACACGCTGCACGAACTGGTCCCCGCATGAGCTCCTGACCTCAACCGGTCACCGGCGGTACTTGGCCGATCGGCACGGGCGGTTCCCCGCCCTCGCGGGCGATCGGAGCCTTGCCGGAGCGGGCACCTTCCCGCGTCCCGAATTCCCCGCCCGAGAACGCGCTCTCTCAGCACGTACGCAAAAGGCTCCCCCCATCAGGAAGGAGCCTTCGGCGTGAATTCAGGCGCGGGTCCACCGCTGGTTGGCGCCGCCCGAACAGTCCCAGATCTGCAACCTGGTGCCGTTGGCCGAGCTGACACCGGTCGCGTCCAGGCACTTGTTGGCCTGTGGGTTGACGATCTGTCCCGTACCGGAGTTGTAGGTCCACTGCTGGGCGCCGGAGCCGTTGCAGTCGTACAGTTGCACCTGCGCGCCGTTGGCGGTGGAGCCGCCGGCGACGTCCATGCACTTGCCCAGCGCGCGCACCGACCCGTCACCGTTCCACGCCCAGCTCTGCGCGGTGGTGCCGTTGCAGTCGTAGAGCTGGACGGCCGTGCCGTTGGCGGCGTTGGCCCCGGCCACATCCACGCACTTACCGCCATAACCGGTGATCTGACCGCCCGAACCACCCGTGGGCGGGGCGTAAACGCGCACGTAGTCGACGGTCAGCGTCTGGGGGAACGTGGTGGAGGCGTCGGGGTAGCCGGGCCAGTACCCGCCGACCGCCACGTTCATGATCATGAAGAACGGATGGTCGAAGACCCACCGGTTGCCGCCCAGGTCGGCCGGGGTGCGGCGCTGATACTCGGTGCCGTCGACGTACCAGACGATCAGGTTCGGCGACCAGTCCACGGCGAAGGTGTGGAACGCGTCGGCGAACGCCCCGCCGATCGAGTAGCCGGCCCCGATGCCGCCCGCGCCGGAGTAGCCGGGCCCGTGCAGGGTGCCGTGCACGGTGCTGGGCTCGCGGCCGATGTTCTCCATGATGTCGATCTCGCCGCTGTTGGGCCAGCCGACCGAGCCGATGTCGTTGCCCAGCATCCAGAAGGCCGGCCAGATCCCCTGGCCACGGGGCAGTTTCATGCGCGCCTCGAACCGCCCGTAGGCCCGGGTGAAGGTGGCGGCGGTGAGGAGTCGGGCGGAGGTGTACTGGCAGGTGCCGTAGTGGCACTGGAAGTTGGACGGGTTCTCCCGGCGGGCGGTGATGACCAGGTTGCCGGCGCCGTCCATGGCGGCGTTGCGGGTGCTGTTGGTGTAGTACTGCTGCTCGTTGTTGCCCCAGCCGCTGCCGCCGATGTCGAAGCGCCACTTCGACTGATCGACGGCGCCGCCGGCGCCGCCGTTGAACTCATCGGACCAGACCAGCGGGCCGGGAGCGGGGGCGGCGTTGGCGGACAGGGGGACGAGTAACGCGGCGAGAGCGACGCCGGCGGCGAGGAGCGTACGGAAACGGGGGGTGCGGATCATGTGGGTTACCTCATCGGTTCCACGGGTGTGAGTTTACCGAAACCTTCCGGCAACCTGCGTATCGCTGTCAAGAGAGCGCTCTCCTGAAATCGCAGAAAGCCCGCCCGTCCCTTTCCCGCCTCCCCAGAGAGCGCTCTGCCACCGGCCGCCGCAGCCGCAGCCCGATTCCGGCATGATCAGGCCTATGAAAAAAACGATCACGGCCCTGGCGGCCTGCGGCACCGCCCTGCTGGTGGCCACCACCCCCGCCCAGGCGGCCGCCCCCAAGAACCCCGTCCAGGCCCTCAAGGGCAAGCTCACCTCCGGCCACGGCGTACGTTTCACCGAGACCACCACGGTCTCGGGCGGCGGAAAGGCCAAGCTGCAGTCCCGCAAAGGAGCGTTCCAGTTCAACGCCAAGGGCATCGCCGCCTCGGACATCAGCACCAAGTCACCCGCCTCCGAGGACGAACGAACCATCAGCGTCGGCAAGGTCAGCTACACCTCGGGCGGCATGTGGACAGACCGCCTCCCTTCGGGCAAGACCTGGTTCCGTACCAACGGCCTGCTGGGCGGCGCCGGCGGCTTCTACGGCCAGGTCATCAACCCCGCCGAGCCGAAGACGTTAGCCACACTGATCAAAAAGGGCCGGCTGTCCGGGAGCACCCTCACCGGCAGGATCACTTTCAAGGAGCTCGAAAAGGTCTCCCCCTGGTTCGGCGCCTCGATCCCCTTGCGCATGAACAACGACACAAAGGTCTCCTACACGCTGACGCTCACGCCGGCGGGCCTCGTGAACCGGGTCAAGAGTTCGTACGCGGCCACGGGCGTCCTGGCCAACCGCGAGTTGGCCGGCAAGACCGTCACCATCGACAGTCGCTTCACCGGCTGGGGCGCCAAGGTCTCCATCAAGGCCCCGGACCCGGAAACCGTGGAAACCAAGGTGAGCGAATAACCGCGCCCGGCTGAACGCGTACCCGCCGTCTCAGCCCGGAGTTCCCTCGCTACCCACGTGAGGGAACTCTCCGCCGGCCTACGCTGACACGCGTGCCCGCACGCGAACTCCCGAACCCGGCCCTGCCAGAACTGTCCGCCTTATGGCACTCCCAATGGCCGCACTGCCCGCCCGTCGGCTACGAACTGCGCTATGAGCGAGACCACTGGATACGCTTCCACAGCCTGCCGAATTCCAAGCGCCACGCGACGACGAAAGCCGAATATCCAACGATCCTCCCCCACCACACACCGTCCTGACGGAGATTTTCGCCGGCCGGCAGGTGTACGTCACCACCGTCACCTACGTCAGACCGGCTTCTCCGGAATGAGCACGGCAGCTAATTGGACCACGTGAACCCGTTGGTGGAAACCGGACCTCCACCGGACTCTTCACCTATTGCATGGGCCGGGCTCGCGAGTGCGATAGCGGCACCAATGATCGCCGCGACGACAAGCACCTTCTTCACCTTGATCCTCGACCCCACGGAACACCTCCGAATACGAAATCCCAGGCGATCCTGGCGCCGCCAAGGATCTACGAAAGCGATAGTACATAGACAATCAACCCTCGACAAGCATTACTAGATTCACCGTCAGAATTACGCCCGACCAAGCAAGCCGATTGGCCTTCTGAATTGCAATGAATTTCGCTCTGCCAGAAGGCCGCACAGAACTCGGACCGCGTCCGAGCTGACGGAGGCTACCGCGCGCAGCCGGACCGTCCAGCATCTCATCACCCTGGTCGCTTGGGTGGGCAAGGACGGCTGTGCGTCCGCCGCGCCACCGATCTGCCGCAGCTCAACCTGCTGCTCGCCTGGGCAGAGAAGCTGCGCCTGACCCGCACCAGCAAGGGCCGGCTCTTCCGCGTGGCCAAGGCCGCACCCCTGCTGCGCGAGCCGGAGCGCTGTGGCGGCGCACGTTCGAGGTGCTGCCGGAGCGGGGGCGGGTGGTCACGGTGCCCGTCGCAACATGGCGGCCCGAGCCCCTCCTGGCCGAGATCTTCGACGAGACCTGCCGGACGTGCTCAACTCCATGTACGGGCCGGACGAGATGCCGATGGTCCGGCTCGAAGGGACGGTGTGTCTGGCCTGCCAGGAGTATTTCGTTCTCGGCCAGGAGGAAGAGCACCTGCGTGATCTCTGGTGCCGCGAGGCCACCCGGGACCTGGGGCGCATGTTCGAGGTCCTGTCCGAGCTCTGGGGCCGTGGAGCTCGCCCGCGGGCCCGCCGACCCCCTCTACGCGAGTGACCTCGACCACGACGACCAGCCCCTGCCACCGGACGCGGTCGAACGCCTGCGCACCGCCCTCGCCGAGCCCGACCTCCCGCTGGTCCGCCTCACCCCCGCTCGGTGTACGCGGCGTCCGCGACCGCCTCCTTGCCGAGGGCCGCGACGCTCCCCTCATCGGCGAACTGGCCACCGCCCCGCCGGCCGAGCCGCTCGGGGTGCTCACCCAGCACTATCCGCCGGAGGACGCCGTCGCGGAACTCCACCCCGGCCACGCGGGGATCGTCCTGATCCCAGAGCTCCGCCCAGGCCGCCAGCGCCTCAGGCAGGCCGGAAGCCGTTCGGCTCGACCAGCACGGTCCACTCCCCCAGCGCCCCGGCCAGCGCCACGCCCGGGTGCATGGGCAGAGCATCATTGGCGGCCTGCACCGTCTCCTTGCACGTCCGCCCGCCCCAGCTCTCTTCTCGCCCTCCCACCGCCGCAAGCGCCTCCGTGGCAGGCATGTTCACCATCCAGGTGACGCATAACGGCACGGTCAGCGTCTCATCCACCAGCCGGCCGTAGTGGGCCGGCGTCTTCGAGTCCAAACGGCTCTCCTCACGTCTGCCTTGAACGGCCCGGCCTACCGGGAAAACGGTAGACCGGGCCAAGACCCATGGCCGTCTGCATCGAGAGGATCGACCTACACGTCTGTTACATCGGTCGTGCTCGCGGGATCAATCGGAAGAAGCGACTGCGTCTCCAGGAGATCGGACCGGCGGCGGACTGGGCGCTCACGTGCTCCGCGCACAAGACGACGGACATCAAGCGGTCGACGTCGGTGGCGGGTACATCGATGCACTCCACGCAGTCGGAGGAGATCCACCAGGGTGTTGATTCTCAACAGTGGAGTGTCTGCTTAGCCGGAACGCACACCACCAGTTTGGAAGAGTTCGGCTCATGATCCGCTGACATGCTCCGGCTCTGGTCAAAGGCCATGCGGCCCTGCCCACGAGTCATCGTGACTTCCCCTTGATCACCGTCCCATCGGGCACGCAACGGGCACGCGCACCCAATGGCGGCTTGTACAGGGAGTCGCTCCTGTGCCGCACCCGTCGTCATGGGGCGGCTGTCACGCTGCAACACCCCCATCGACCTGTAACTCCCAACCTCGCCCCCTGCCCGCTGTCGCGGCGGGCCCCCGCCACCACCATTTGGTGGCCTGCCGGCACCGTCGGCTCATGGCCACCAAACAGTGGTGATCACACCTGCGCCTCGCATCGGATGCGCGCCGTGTGTGGCCGGCCCCTCCCTGTTCAAGCCGACCTTTGGCAACCATCCGCGCCGACGGGAGCCTTGGCAAACGTCGGGGCTTGAACAGCAGGAGGTTGCCGTCGACTTCGGCAAGATCAAGACGGTTCGCGCGAACGCCCATGCCATGGGAGGGGCGACAGCGCCCCGCTGCCGTGCGAAACCGCCGCCAACCCTCCGCCCCGCCCTTGCTTAACCTATCGAAATTCAATAGGTTTTCATCGCAACTCGATGGAAGGATGAGCCATGGGAAAGCTGGCAGTGCGTGCGCTTCGCGCCGTGCTCGTGGTGGTGCTCACCGGCACCGTGTTCGTACAGGCATTGATGGTGTGGGTGTTGGCCAGCGGGAGCGACCCGGAGGACGGGTCGCTCGCGCTGACCCCGCTGCGCGTGATCACGATCCTCGGCATGGTGACGGGTCAGGTCGCCATGGTCAGCGTGTGGCGGCTGGTGACGATGGTGCGACGCGGAACCGTGTTCTCCCACGCCGCCTTCCGGTACGTGGACGCCGTGATCGGCGCGATCGTGGCGGCTGCCCTCCTGTGGTTCGCGGTCACGGCCCTCAATGCGCCGGGCCAGCGGGACGACCCGGGCGTCACCGTCATCATGGGCGGGATTGGCCTGGCCATCCTGGGGGTCGCGCTCATCGTGCTCGTGCTGCGGATGCTGCTCGCCCAGGCCGTCGCGCGCGACGTCGAAGCGGTGCAGATGCAGGCCGAGTTGGACGAGGTGATCTGATGCCGATCGTCGTCGACATCGACGTGATGCTGGCCAGGCGGAAGATGTCCGTGGGCGACCTCGCGGAGCGCGTAGGGATCACGCCCGCCAACCTGGCGGTACTCAAGAATGGCCGCGCTAAGGCGGTGCGCTTCACGACGCTCGCCGCGCTCTGCGTGGTACTCGAGTGCCAGCCGGGCGACCTGCTGCGCTGGGAGGCCGAGGACGCCACGGGCGGATGACGTGCCCCGCTGCTGGTCGGGTGTGGACGTGCGCCGTTGTGTGCCTCTGTTGCAGTCTTCATGACCCTCGATGTCGTCGGCAGAGTCATGGACCGCTGGAAGGGTACGCGCGAGCACTTCGGCGGACGGCACTTCTGGTACTCCGAGCTGATCATCATCCGCGAGCCGAGCTTCGCCTCGATGATCGATGCCGTGCGAGAGTCGGGGCGATCAAGCGCCACAAGGGCCGCCCACAACCAGGAGCGTCTCAAAGCAGGCGAGGACTGGACAGAGCACGGTCTGATATTCCCAACCGCTTTCGGCGACCCGTCCGAACCCGGACACGTTCTCGCACCCGTTCTCCCGCCTGGCCAAGAAGGCGACTCGGCCATTGGCATCCGCACGAGTTTCGCCGTTCCGGCACGTCGCTCATGCTCGCCCAGGGCACTCCCCTCCACGTCGTGTCAGAAGCCCTCGGCCACGCCGGCATTGCGATCACCAAGGACGTCTACGGTCACCTACTCGAAAGCGACCGGCGCGCGACAACGGAGCCCATCTCCACCGCTCTCCTGGGGAAACAGCCCCCGGTGGCTCCCGAAGACGCCGAAGACACCGGCCGAAGACCGGAAAGCAGAAGGCCCCTGACGGCGTAATGCCTGTTCAGGGGCCTTCTGTTGCAGAGCCGACGAGGGGAATCGAACCCCTGACCTTCTGTTTACAAGACAGATGCTCTGCCGATTGAGCTACGTCGGCACGGCCTACCAGTGTAGACGCTAGAGGCGCCTGTGACGAGCGACCTCATACAACGCCACCCCAGCCGCCACACCAGCATTGAGCGACTCAGCCGCCGCCTGCATCGGGATGCGGGCCACCACGTCGCAGTGCTCCCGCACCAGCCGCGAGAGCCCCTTGCCCTCCGAGCCCACGACCACCACCAGCGGCTCCGACAGCAGCTCCACATCGGCGATGTCGGTGTCGCCCGAGCCGTCCAGGCCGATCACGAACAGGCCGGCCTCGCGGTATTCCCGGAGCGCGGCCGTCAGGTTGGAGGCGCGGCCCACGCGAAGGTTGGCCAGGGTGCCGGCGGAGGTCTTCCAGGCTCCTCCGGTGACTCCGGCCGAGCGGCGGGAGGGGATGAGCAGGCCGTGGGCGCCGAAGGCGGTGGCCGAGCGGGCGATGGCGCCCAGGTTGCGGGGGTCGGTGACCGAGTCGAGGGCCACGATCAGGGGGACTTCGGCGGCGTCTTCGGCGAGCGCCACCAGCTCCGACGGGTGGGCGTATTCGTACGCCGGGATCTGCAGCGCGATGCCCTGGTGGACGGCGCCTTCGGTCAGGCGGTCGAGCTTGTCGCGGGAGACCTCGAGCAGGGCGATGCCGCGCTCGGCCGCGGTCTTGATGGAGTCGCGTACGCGGTCGTCGTTGTCGATGCGCTGGGCGACGTAGAGCGCGTTGGCCGGCACCCCCGCCAGCAGCGCCTCGAGCACGGGGTTGCGGCCACCGATGTATTCGGGTGCGTCCTCCGAGCGCCGCTGCGGCCTCGCGGGGCCGCTGCGCCGCCCGTCGCCACGGTCTTCACGGGCGATGCGCTCGCTGCGGGCCTTGTCCTTGTACCAGTGCCGCATTTCGGCAGGCGGAGTCGCGCCTCTGCCCTCGAGCGACCGGCGGACCTGACCCCCGGTGCCCTTGGCCGGGCCCTTTTTCTTCGCGGGCCTGCCCGATGCCCTACCGCCTGCTGCCATGCCAACAAGAGTACTCGGGCCACCACACACCTCAGCCCACTCCACCAACCTCCCGTATTTCGGAAAGCGGGCCCGGGAACGGCCACACCGGCCGTCCGAAGCCGCCGCCCGCAGGGCGGGAACACATCGCCCCACCTCGCTTCAAAACACGCCCGTCCAGAAATGTCAGGGTGGTTCAACAAATCTCCCTCCGAGCCCGTCTCTGGCATGACCGACCACGGAAAGGCGAATGACAAGTGGATGACGACTCCCGCTTCGCGGAGTTCGTCGCCGAGCGGGCCAACGCACTACTCCGGTACGGCTACGCGCTCAGCGGCAACCCGCACGACGCGGCGGACCTGACCCAGGAAGCCCTGGTCAGGCTGCACCGATCATGGGAGAGGGTACGCAGCAAAGAGGACCCGGAGCGCTACACCAAGGTCATCATGGCCCGGCTCCACATCAGCATCTGGCGCCGCCGCCGCCGTGAACGCCTGGCCTGGGCGCTGCCCGAGACGCCCCTCCACGACGTCCTGCCCTCCGACGCCGACCAGGGACTCTGGCGGGCCCTCGAAGGGCTGCCGCGCAAACAGCGCGCCGTCCTCGTGCTCCGCTTCTACGAGCAGCTCTCCGACGCCGAGATCGCCGACCTCCTCGGCATCTCTCAAGGCACGGTACGCAGCCACGCCTCCCTGGGCCTGGCCAAGCTCCGTTCCGCGATCGCCGCCCGCCGTACCCCCGCCAAGAGGAGCGCCCCATGACCAAGGAACTGGAAGACGACCTCGGCCGGGTCATCGGCCGCGCCGCCGAGAGCGCGCCGCGGGCGCCGAGCCATTTCTCCGCGCACATCGCGCGCACCTCCAGGCGGCGCCGCACGCGGACGCTCGCCGTCGCCACCGCGCTGGCCGTGGCCGTCGTCGCGGGCGGCGTCACGGCCGCGGTACGCGATCTCGGCGAAGACCGGCCCCAGATAGCCGTGAACCCCCCGGCCACCACCGCACCCGACCCCGTGGAGAAGGTCTGGCCGGACGCGGTGTGGAAGATCCCGGCGAAGCTGCTGGCCGGCCGCAAGCCCAGGCCCATCATGTTCGTCGACGACCGCACGCTCCTCGTGGAGACCTGGGAGAGCTTCGAGAAGGCCGGCGCGCTCTACGCCTACGACCTCGAAACCCGCCAGATCCGCAAGATCACCGACATCCGCACCCCCAAGGGCGTGTACGCCTCGGGCTACACGGTGGGCGCTGGACAGGTCATCTGGACGACGATCGAGAAGAGAAGCACCCGATTCTGGTCGGCGCCGCTCGAAGGCGGACAGCCCAGGGCCATCACCACCGACGACCCCATAGCGGGCTCCACCGACCAGACGGCGGTGACAGGCGACAAGCTGGCCTTCTCCCTCACCGGCGGCGGCGTGTTCACCGTCCCTCTGGCGGGCGGCGGCGTGACCCCCGTCGCGGGCGCCGACCGGCACCACATCCTGCGCTGGCCCTGGGTGGGCACGCCCGGCGAGCACACGCAGGGCGACGAGCCCGCCTTCGAGGAGTTGCTCAACGCCGAGACAGGCGAGACGAGCAGGGCCGTCGTCCATCCTGGTGAGCAGTTGGTCCGATGCGGCGTGACCACCTGCGCGGGCCTGCGGGCCGACGACTCACCGTTCTACCGGCTGCGCGACGGCTCGCAGGAACGCGGCCTCGGCCAGCCGGGCATCTCGGGCGTCGCGCTCGACCGCTTCACGACCGCTCTGCTGACCGGGCCCACCCGTGTGCAGACGCTGGTCGACCTCACCACCGGCAAGTCCGGCGACCTGGGCCTGCGCCCCGACGCCAAGGGCCAGATGACCGCCGTCCAACTGGGCGTCACCGAGGTGCCGACAGTGGTCTATCGGCTCGGCGACCAGTTCGTGGTCATCGATCTCACCCGGATCCGCTAGCGGCTCAGCTCCCACCGAGCCCCATGCGGGGTGTCCTCGACCGTGATCCCGGCGGCGGTGAGCTGGTCTCGGATGGCGTCGGCCGCCGCGTAGTCCTTGCGCTCCCGGGCCGCCTTGCGCTGCTCAAGCGCCACCGCCACCAGCGCGTCGACGACGGGAGACAGGTCGGACCCGGCGCCACGCCACTGCGGTGAGCGCGGGTCGAGGCCCAGGACGTCGAGCATGTTCTGGGTCTCGGCCAGCAGCCGCGCCACGGCCTCCTTGTCACCGCGCGACAGCGCCACGTTCCCCTCGCGGACGACCTCGTGGACGACCGCCAGCGCCTGCGGCGTGCCCAGGTCGTCGTCGAGGGCGTCGGCGAACGCCTGCGGCAGCGGCGCGTCGGCGTCGACGTCGTGGATGACCTCGGCGGCCCGCGTCACGAAGCCCTCGATCCGCTGGTAGGCCGCGGCGGCCTCCAGCAGCGCCTCCTCCGAGTAGTCGATGGAGGAGCGGTAGTGGGGCGCCGCCAGGTAGTAGCGCAGCTCGACGGGCCGGACCTTCTGCACCATCTCGGGGATCAGCAGCGAGTTGCCGAGCGACTTGCTCATCTTCTCGGCGCCGATCTTGAGCATGCCGTTGTGCATCCAGTAGTGCGCGAACCCGTCGCCCGCGGCCTGCGACTGGGCGATCTCGTTCTCGTGGTGCGGGAAGATCAGGTCGATCCCGCCGCCGTGGATGTCGAACGCCGGCCCCAGGTATTTGGTCGCCATGGCCGAGCACTCCAGGTGCCAGCCGGGACGCCCGGGGCCCCAGGGGGTCGGCCAGGTCGGCTCGCCCGGCTTCTCGCCCTTCCACAGGGCGAAGTCGCGGGGGTCGCGCTTGCAGGACTCGTCGTCGGTGTCGCCGGCGCCCCGCATGTTCTCCGGCTTCTGGTTGGACAGCGAGCCGTAGCGGTCGGCGTAGGAGGGGACGTCGAAGTAGACGTCGCCGCCGGACGCGTAGGCGTGCCCGCGCTCGATCAGCCGCTCCATCAGCGTGATCATCTCGGGCACGTGCCCGGTGGCGCGCGGCTCGACGGTCGGCGGCAGGCAGCCCAGCGTGTCGTAGGCCCACGTGAAGGCCCGCTGGTTGCGCTCGGCCACGACGAACCAGGGCACGCCGTCCGCGGCCGCCACCCTGATGATCTTGTCGTCGATGTCGGTGACGTTGCGGCAGAACGTCACGTCGTAACCGGATCGCGCCATCCAGCGCCGGAGCACGTCGAAGTTCACGCCCGAGCGGATATGCCCGATATGCGGAGGAGCCTGCACGGTTGCCCCACACAGGTAAATCGACGCCCGGCCGGCTTCGACCGGAACGAATTCACGGATGGCGCGCGCGCTGGTGTCGTAGATGTGCAGGCTCACGAAGGCAAGGCTAACGCCTCAGGGCCGTCATCAGGTCGATAAATCAGCCCCGCAAGTGGACCCTGTCGGGGGAAATCCGTACGATCAGCCGCTCGACGCCCGGCTTGTCCTCCCATGGCTGCCCCCGGTACTTCTGCGACAGCTCCTCGATGAGCGCGCCCTCGGGGTCGGGCGTCAGGGTGACGCGGCCGCGTACTTCCACGTACCGGTACGGGTCGGCGGGGTCGATGACCAGCAGGCTCGCCCGCGGGTCACGCTCGAAGTTCCGCGGCTTCCTGCGTCCGCGCACGGTCGAGAACAGGACGTCGTCGCCGTCCGTGCGGACCCACACGACGGACGACTGCGGCCCGCCGTCGGGGTTGAGGCTCGTCACCGTCGCGTAATTCGGCGCGTCCAGTAGATTGCGGACTTCTTCCGTCAGCTCGGCCATCTGGGCTCTCCCTCGATCGGTCTTGATGACCATTCTTCTGTAGGCTCGAAACCGCCATGGACGTGACTCCCCCCTCTACGCTCCGTCGCCTGGGCATCGCCCTGGCGGGGCTCGCGGTCGCCGCCCTCACCGGGGCCGCCTGCGCGCTCTCCTTCGACGACCTGCGCGCGCTGGCCATCACCGGCGAGGGCAGGCAGGATCTCGCCTTCCTCTATCCGGCGGCCTTCGACGCGCTCCTGGTGGTCGCGCTGGTCGGCGTGCTGCTGCTGCGCTCGGCCAGGATGCTGGTGCGCGTGCAGGCCGCCTTCGTGCTGGTCCTGCTCATCGTCGCCGCGGCGGCGGTCAACGTGGCCACGGCGGTGCGCTTCACCTTCGACGTGCGTCCGACGGCGGTGGGCGTGGCCCTGGCGCCCTGGGTCATGCTGGCCCTGGCGCTGTGGCTGTGGTTACTGCTGATCAAGCACGTGCAGGCCCACCGTGACTCCCGTCGCACCGGCGACGAGGAGGAACAGGACCTGGTGCCGTTCCATCGGCCCCTGCCCGAGCCCCAGTCCCAGTCCCAGCCCCAGCCCGAGACTCCGCGCCAGGCCGAGACACCGCCCCCGCTCGTCACGGAGGCGCCCGTGCCCGTCCTGGAGCCCACCCCGGTGGTCGGCCCCACCGCCGCTCCTGAGACCCCGCCGGTCTCGGCGCGCGTGTCCGAGTGGCCCGTGCAGGAGGAGGAAGAAGAGGAAGAGCCGGCGGCGCAGACGCGGCCGGTCCGCTGGGGCGACCGGGTCAAGCCGACCGATGTCCTGGTCCACCCGCGTTCCGGGAGCAAGGACGAGGACGAGGACACCCAGCCGCATCCCGTCGTCGAGGACGACGACACGCCCGGGATCCCCGACCCCGGGCACGGACCCGAGACGGCCGACGCGGAAGAACGCCGGGAAGAGCTCGAGGACACCGCCCCGCACCCGGTGATCGACGACGGCACGCCGGCTCCCGCGGGCCGCCTGCGCAGCACCCCACGCCCGCCTGAGGACTGAAGAAGGCCCGCCCGGGTGATTCCCGGGCGGGCCTCGTGTGTCCCGCCTGGCTCGATGACGCGGATCGGGGTCCTTCACCCGCGCACCGGCTCGACGTCGATGCCGCTATACACGGTGACCGCGGCGCAGCCCGGCGACCAGGCCGACACCGACGATCGCGAGCACCACCTGCATCACCAGTTCGATCCAGTCGATGCCGGGCGTCGTCTCCACACCGAGGACCTGCGCGAGCAGCGTGCCCACCAGGGCGGCGATGATGCCGACGACGATGGTGAGGATCCACCCGATGGCCTGTCTACCAGGCAGCAGCAGTCGACCGAGGGCGCCGATCACGGCGCCGATGACGATGGCGCCCAGGATGGATTCGATGGTCATGATATGAAACCTCCCCGTGAGGGTGAGCGGTTCATCCTCACGGGGTTGCTCGCTACCCGATCTACGGCATTTATGCGCCGAAATTACGAACGAGCAGGTTAGGTCGTTGTTCTGTCAGTGTGCCCGCCGTGCCCGCGGCGCCCCATACCCATTCGGGTGACCAGGAGCACGCCGATGACGGCCAGCGCGAGCTGGAGTATGTGTTCGAGCCAGTCGATCCCTTTGGTGTCGGCCCAGCCGAACGCGTGCGCGATCAGCGTGCCGATCAGGGCGGCCACGATGCCGACGATGAGGGTGAGGCCGATGGACATGTTCTGCCTGCCGGGCACCATCAGCCGGGCAAGCGCACCGACGATGGCGCCGATGACTACCGCGGAAACAATCGCGCCGATCATGTGTAGCTCCCCCCGAGACGTTCACATGTCATCGGGACACATACCCTCTGAACAGGCAAACTACCCATGAGAAGGCGGCGGCTCGTACCGCGCCAGTGACGAACCGCCGCCTCCGAACTCGGCGGGCTAGGCGACGACCCGCCGGGACACCCTCACGCGTCCCTCAATACAGACGCCCGGTGCTCAGGAAAGGTTGACCACCAGGGCGGTCGCGATGGCCGCGACGCCCTCTCCGCGGCCCGTCAGGCCCAGTCCGTCGGTGGTGGTGGCGGACACGCTCACAGGCGCGCCCACGGCGGCGCTGAGCGCCTTCTCGGCCTCCGTACGGCGTGGCGCCAGCTTGGGCCGGTTGCCGACCACCTGGACGGCCACGTTGCCGATCTCGAAGCCCGCGGCCCGCACCTGGCGCGCGGTCTCCTCGAGCAGCGCGGTGCCCGAGGCGCCCGCCCATCTGGGGTCGGCGGTGCCGAACAACCCGCCCAGATCACCGAGCCCGGCCGCGGACAGCAACGCGTCGCAGGCCGCGTGCGCGGCGGCGTCGCCGTCGGAGTGACCTTCGAGCCCGATCTCCTCCGGCCAGTGCAGGCCCGCGAGGTTGAGCTCACGGCCGGAGTCGGCCGAAGCGAACGGGTGGACGTCGATTCCGACGCCCACCCGTGGAAGATTCGTGTTCAGGAGTTGAGGACCTCGTCGAGAAGGGCCTCAGCCTTGTCCTCATTGGTCTTCTCGGCCAAAGCCAACTCGCTGACCAGGATCTGGCGCGCCTTGGCGAGCATGCGCTTCTCGCCGGCGGACAGGCCGCGCTCGCGGTCCCTCCGCCACAGGTCCCGAACAACCTCGGCGACCTTGTTCACATCGCCGGACGCGAGCTTCTCCAGATTGGCCTTGTAGCGACGAGACCAGTTGGTCGGCTCTTCCGTGTGCGGCATCCGAAGGACGTCGAAAACCCGCTCAAGGCCTTCCTGACCGACAACATCGCGCACACCGACGAGTTCTGCGTTTTCAGCTGGCACCTGGACGGTAAGGTCGCCCTTGTCGACCTTGAGCACCAGGTAGGTCTTTTCCTCACCCTTGATGGATCGCTTCGTGATTGCTTCGATCCGAGCAGCCCCATGGTGGGGGTAGACGACAGTGTCGCCGACCTGGAAAGTCATGTGACAAGTACCCCTTCCGCTGTACTCCAGGGTACCACGCATCCACAGCCTCCCGGAACAGTGAAATCCTCATAACTGCAGGTCAAGGCCGCATATTGGGGCTTGACAAGTGCTCAACTCTATGAATCGCATTTGCGGACATAGCGAATGACCTGCGGGGGTGCGGATATGACCTTGCATTGGGGTGGATATGGTGGGCGCTGCACATCACGCACGCGCGAGACCTGCGCAAGACCAAGGAGTACCCGCCCGTGACCAGCCGTCGCTGGATTGTCGTAGCCGCCGCGTTCTTGGCCGCCCCCGTGCTGGCGGGCTGCGGGGCCGGATTCGACGCCACCACCAACAAGCCGTACGCGCCCAACGAGGCGCAAGTGTTGATCGATAAGGGTGCATACGGCAACAAGAGCGGCATTCACATCCCGCAGGCGTTCATCCTCGGCCCCGACTCCGGCGCACAGCTCGCCTGGCGCGGCTCGGCCCCCGTCTACCTGAACATCCTGAACACCGCAGGCGCCCCCGACACCCTCCAGGCCGTCTCCGCCGGCACCTTCGCCACCGCGAAGATCACGGCGCCCATCCAGCTCCCGAGCAACCAGCTCGTCAACACCGGCAAGCCCACCCCGCAGATCATGCTCGAGGCGCTCTCCAGGAGCCTCAGGGGCGGCGAGACCATCAAGTTGGATCTCCAGTTCGCCAACGCGGGTGTCGTGTCCATGAACGTGCCTGTGGTCACGCGCAGCCGCGAATATCAGGAATACCCCGCGGCCCCGGGCGCCACCGCGGCCCCCACGCCCACCCCGACGCCCTCCACCCCCGCCGAAGAGGGCCACTGACCCAGAAAACCCTTGTTCCGGTACGGCTCCCGTACCGGAACAAGGGTTTTTCAGTCTTCGGTCGCGTCGAACTTGTAGCCCAGGCCGCGCACGGTCAGGATGCAGCGGGGGTTGGAGGGGTCGGCCTCGATCTTGGCGCGCAGGCGCTTGACGTGGACGTCCAGCGTCTTGGTGTCGCCCACGTAGTCGGCGCCCCAGACGCGGTCGATGAGCTGGCCGCGGGTCAGGACCCGGCCGGCGTTGCGGAGCAGCACCTCCAGCAGCTCGAACTCCTTCAGGGGGAGCTGCACCTGCTCACCGCGTACGGCGACGACGTGTCTGTCGACGTCCATGCGCACCGGGCCGACGGCCAGCACGGCCGTCTCCAGTTCTTCCACGACGTCGCCCTGGCGGCGCAGTACGGCGCGGATGCGGGCCACCAGCTCCCGGGAGGAGAAGGGCTTGGTGACGTAGTCGTCGGCGCCCAGCTCGAGGCCCACGACCTTGTCGATCTCACTGTCCTTGGCGGTCAGCATGATGACCGGCACCTTGGAACGCTGCCTGAGCGAGCGGCACACCTCCGTGCCCGGCAGGCCGGGCAGCATCAGGTCGAGCAGCACCAGGTCGGCGCCGTTGCGGTCGAAGGTGTCGAGCGCCTCGGGCCCGGTCGCCGCGACCGACACCTCGAAGCCCTCCTTGCGCAGCATGTAGGACAGGGCGTCGGAGAAGGACTCCTCGTCCTCCACGACAAGTACACGCGTCATTGGGCTGCCTCCAAGGGAATCGAGGGTGGTACTGCCACCGCCGTGCCGCCGAAGGCGGGCAGGCGGAGCGTGAAGGTGGAGCCGGACCCTTCCTTGCTCCAGACTGACACCTCGCCGGCGTGGGCCGCGGCGACGTGCTTGACGATGGCAAGGCCGAGCCCGGTGCCGCCGGTCGCCCGCGATCTGGCGGCGTCGACGCGGAAGAAGCGCTCGAAGATGCGCTCCAGCGACTCCTCGGGAATGCCGATGCCCTGATCGCTGACGCTGATCTCGACGGAGTCACCCGCCGGCCGCACGCTGACGACCACCCGCGTGTGCTCGGGACTGTAGGCGACGGCGTTGTCGATCAGGTTGCGCAGGGCGGTGACGAGCAGTTCGTCGTCACCCCAGACACGCAGGCCCTCCGTGCCGCCCGAGACGAGCGTGATGTCCTTGGCGGCGGCCTTGGTGTTGCAGTGGTCGATGGCGTCGTGAATGGACTCGTCGATGGAGACCTGGCCCGGCGTCGGGATGGGCTCGGCGCCCTGGATCCGGCTGAGCGTGATCAGGTCCTGGATGAGGTAGTTGAGCCGGGCGGCCTCGTGCTGCATACGCCCGGCGAAACGGCTGACGGCCTCGGGGTCGTCGGCGGCGTCCTGAATGGTCTCGGCCAGCAGGCTCATGGCGCCCACCGGGGTCTTCAGCTCGTGGCTGACGTTGGCGACGAAGTCGCGGCGCACGGCCTCGACCCTGCGCCGCTCGGTCTGGTCCTCGGCCAGCACCAGCACCTGGCCGTAGGAGCCCAGGGGCGCCACGCGTACGGCGAAGTTCGTGGTCTCCTGGCCGAACTTGTGCCCGGCGACGTCGATCTCGCTCTCACGGATCTCACCGTCGCGGCGCACCTGCCGGGCCAGGGCGAGCAGCTCCGCGGCCATCAGGCGGTCACCCTTGACCAGCCCGAACGCCCGCGCGGCCGAACTGGCGCGCAGGACGCGGTCATGGGCGTCGAGCACCACGGCGGACGAAGGCAGCACGGCCAGCACGGACGCCACGCCCTGAGGCAGGGCGGCACCGGTCTCGACGCTGTCGGTCGCACCGGTCCGGCTCGGAGCCTCGATCTGATTGCGGTAGAACAGGACCGCCAGGGCGCCCACGACGAACCCGGCCAGGGCCGCGAAGCTCATGGCCATCTCACTCATGCCTCCGATGGTAGGCGGCGTTTTCCCAGGGACAGACCCTCTCATCAGGGGATGAACGACCCTTTCCTGGAAAGTTCATCTGGCAGTAGGGGTTCGTTCATCGAGCGGCACGTACGGTGACGGCATGCGCGACGCGTACCATGAAGAACTTGATTTGCTGACCGACAAGCTGGTCGAGATGACGAGGCTTGTCCGCTCGGCCATCTCCCGTGCCACCACGGCCCTCCTCGACTCCGACCTCGGGCTCGCCGAGAGTGTCATTTCCCGGGACGAGGAAGTGAACGCCACCTTCGCCGACATCGAGGCGTCCATCTTCGAACTGATGGCCCGGCAGCAGCCGGTCGCGGTGGACCTGCGAATGGTCATCACGGCGCTGCGCATGGGCACCGACCTGGAACGCATGGGCGACCTGGCCGTCCACGTCGCCAAGGTGGCCCGCCTGCGCCACCCGGACTCGGCGATCCCGCCGGAGTTGCGCTCGACCATCCTGGAGATGGGCCAGATCGCGGAGAACCTGGTCACCAAGGCCGGGAGTTGCGTGGCCTCGCGGGATGTGGAGTCGGCGCTCGAACTCGAGCAGGACGACGACGCGATGGACCGGCTGCACAGGAGGCTGTTCCGGAACATCCTGGCCAAGGACTGGCAGCACGGGGTGGAGCCGGCGATCGACATCACGCTGGTGGGCCGGTATTACGAGCGGTACGCGGATCACGCGGTGCGAGTGGCCCAGGACGTCGTCTACCTGGTCACCGGAGCCCGCCCGGCCTGACATCGCGTGTCCTCGGCTCAACGGCCCGGACCCAGGCTGTGTCCTGTGGGGCACGCCCCCACACCCCCGGCGAGGGGCCTTCCGGCCCCTCGCGCTCCCCGGCCCCGAAGGGCCGCCACGCCAGCAAGTCCGGAAGTGAGAAGCCGTCCGGGATGCGCGATGCTGAGGGCCGGTACGGTGCCGATGGGAGGGCCGATGGGAGGGCCGATGGCGGACGAACACGCGCAGACGACGGGCCGGTGCCACACGTGCAAGCGCACCTTCAGCTACGACCCGAAAGAGGTCGAGACGGTGCTGATCGATCCTGAAACCCGGCTTCCACCGGGATTCACGGTCCTGGGCACACTGCGCCCGGCCAAGCCCGAAGCTGTGGCCAGGTCGGTCGATGAGCCGATCTGTCCTGACTGTGTGGACAAGGCCAAGCGGTTCATCGAGGACACCAATCAGCCGCCTCAGTGGAAGAGCTGGCCGCCGCGTAGGAATTAGTGCTCCACAGCGGTCCCGGATCCGCTGAATGTGTGAAGAGCCCTTCGCCGTGGCCCTAACATCGTCTGCGGACAGACCGGTTACCGAGCTGGGCGGAGGAAGGCCTTCGCCCAGCTCAAGCGTCGCCACCGCACATCTGGCGAAATTCGCGGGCTTCGGCTACGTGATTCGGGGATGACGCCCCGCCCGGCCTACCAGGTCTTGCCGGCCTGCTCCCGGATCGTACGGTTGATCCGGTTGAAGAAATTGGTCAGCGCGATCTCCAGGTTGATCGCGGACAACTGCTCCTCGTCGAAGTGGGCGGCGGCCGCGTCCCAGATCTCGTCGGTCACGCCTGGCGCGCCGTCCTGGATCCGGGTGGCGGCCTCGGTCAGCGCGAGCGCGGCTCGCTCCGCCTCGGTGTAGAACGGCGTCTCGCGCCAGGTGACCACGTTGTGCAGCCGTTCGTCGGTCTCTCCTTGCTTCTTGGCCGCCGCGATCCCGGCGAAGACACACGGGCTGCAGCCGTTGATCTGGCTGGCGCGCAGGTGGACCAGCCCGAGGACGAGCGGGTCGACGCCACCTGCGTGAATCGCCTTGTAGAGGTGCTGGATCGCCGTCACCACGTCGGGGTTCGCCCTGCTCTTCATACGTGCTTCCATCGGTCATGCTCCTTCATCGGTTACCTGTGCCCGTCCGGGCCCGTCATGACCGATGACGGAGCGGATCCGAGGAAGGTAACAACATGTCCGACACCAGCCCGGCGGACCCGGTGGGGGAGGCGTTCGAGGCGCAGCGCGACCGGCTGCGCGCGGTCGCCTACCGCATGCTCGGATCGCACGCCGACGCCGAGGACGCGGTCCAGGAGACCTGGCTGCGGCTCTCCCGGCAGGACACGGCGACCATCCACAACCTCGCCGGCTGGCTGACCACGGTGGTCGGCCGGATCAGCCTCGACGTCCTGCGATCACGCCAGGCCCGCCCCGAGGCGTCCTACGACGACCGGCTGCCCGAACTCGTCGTGACGGTCGACGACAACCCTGTGCCGGAGGACGACGTGGCGCTCGCCGACTCGGTCGGGCTCGCGCTCATGGCCGTCCTGGAGTCGCTCGGACCGAGCGAGCGGCTGGCGTTCGTGCTGCACGACCTGTTCGCGGTGCCGTTCGACGAGATCGGCCGGATCCTCGGAAAGTCCACCGACGCCACCAAGATGCTCGCCAGCCGCGCCCGCAGGAAGGTGCGGGCGACCGAGCGGCCGGCGGCACCCACACGGGAGCAGCGTGAGGTGGTCCAGGCCTTTCTGGCGGCGGCTCGGCACGGCGACTTCGAAGGGTTGCTGCGCGTGCTCGACCCCGAGGTGAAGCTGACCATCGACACCCCCGACGGTCCGGTCGTCGTCCTCGGCGCCACCAAGGTCGCCGCCGGCTCGCGACTGCCCGCCGGCGCGGGCACGCAGGGGCGGGCGGTGCTCGTCGACGGCCTTCCCGGGATCGTGTCCTGGCGTGCGGACGGCAGCCCGCTCTCGGTCATCGCGTTCACCGTCGTGGACGGCCGGATCGTCGGCATCGCGGCCGTGAGCGACCCGGCCAGGCTCGCGTCGATGCACCTGCCGGATCCGGAGTGAGGCGTCACCGCAGGACGGGCCGGGGTGTGGAGCTTGCCCCACTCCCCGGGCGCGGAGTCGGCCTCCGAGGTCAGCGGCCCTGGTTGGCCACGGCTTCGATGGCGGCCTTGGCGGCGTCGGGGTCCAGGTATCGGCCCCCGCGCACCGTCGGGTGGTAGTCCGCGTCGAGTTCGTACACCAGGGGGATGCCCGTGGGGATGTTCAGGCCGGCGATCTTCTCGTCGCTGATGCCGTCGAGGTGCTTGACCAGGGCGCGGAGGGAGTTGCCGTGGGCCGCCACCAGGACCGTGCGGCCGGCGGCCAGGTCGGGGACGATCTCGTCGTACCAGTAGGGCAGCATGCGGTCCACGACGTCCTTCAGGCACTCCGTCCGGGGCATGAGCTCGGACGGGAGCAGGGCGTAGCGGGGGTCGCCGGCCTGGGAGTATTCGTCGTCGTCGGCGATCGGGGGCGGGGGGACGTCGTAGGAGCGGCGCCAGAGCATGAACTGCTCCTCGCCGAACTCCTCCCGGGTCTGCGCCTTGTTCTTGCCCTGAAGGGCGCCGTAGTGGCGCTCGTTGAGGCGCCAGCTCCGCTTCACCGGGAGCCAGAGGAGGTCGGCCTCCCCGAGCGCCAGGTTGGCCGTCTGGATGGCCCTGTTCAGGAGGCTGGTGTGGACGACGTCCGGGCGCAGTCCGGTCTCCTGGAGGAGCTTGCCGCCTCGGCGGGCCTCGTCTTCGCCCTTGGCCGAGAGGCTCACGTCCACCCAGCCGGTGAACAGGCCCTTCGCGTTCCAGTCGCTCTCGCCGTGTCTTAGCAGCACCAAAGTCGCCATGCGGCCAATCCTATGGTTTGCGAGAAGGCCTCAGGGGAGGAGGTGGCGGGGTGACTCAGCGGTCGGGGTCGGCGAAGCGGGCGAAGGCCTGGAGGTTGGCGAGGGACTCGCCGCGCCTGGCGCGCCACTCCCACTCCCGCCTGATGGAGGAGGCGAAGCCCAGCTCCAGCGCCCGGTCGAACCAGTCGTCCGAGTACGTCAGCACGCACCCCAGCAGCCGATCGACCTCCTCCGCCGTGATCGCCGCCAGGGGAACCCGCCCCACCAGGTAAACGTCGCCGACGGGGTCGAGCGAGAAGTGCACCCCGTACATCGAGCCGTTCTTGCCCAGCAGCCAGCGGTAGAACTCGGTGTGGTTCTCGTCGGGCTGGCGGCAGAAGAACGCCTCGACGTGCAGCACCCGCTCCCCCACGATCAGCCAGGTCATGGTGGCGAGCTTGTGCTGTCCGGGCAGTTTGACCAGGAACGCACCTGGCCGCGGCTCGTCATAGGTGACGTCCGCGGCCTTGAGTGCGGCTTCCACGACATCGCGCATGCGGACCAGGATAGAAGGCCGGTAGAACAAAGGTCGGGTCAGAAGTTGAGGGCTACGGGGATCTTGTGCAGGTTCGCGACGGCGGCGGCGTACACGTCCATCAGGTTCGAGGCCGTGGACTGCCAGCCGAACGCGGCCGCGTGCGTACGGGCGTCTCGTGAGAGCTGGTCGCGCCAGCGCGGCGAGATGGTGAAGCGGCGCAGCGCCTGCGCCCAGTCGGCCGGGTCGTGGCCGTCGACGAGCAGGCCCGACACCCCATCCCGTACGGCGGTGCGCAGCCCGCCCACGGCGGCGGCGGCCACCGGCGTGCCGCACGCCTGCGACTCCAGGGCGACCAGCCCGAACGACTCGTTGTAGGAGGGGACGACGGTGACGGAGGCGGCCCGGTACCAGTCGGCCAGTTCCTGCTGGGGAGCGGGCGGCACGAGGCGTACCACGTCGGAGATGCCGAGTTCGGCGGCCAGTTCGGTGAGGATGGAGGGCCTGGCCAGACCGTTGCCCGAGGGGCCGCCGACGCACGCGACCACGAGCCGGCCGCGCAGGGACGGGTCGTCGATGAGCATCCGGGAGGCGGCGCGCAGCAGCACGTCGGGGGCCTTGAGCGGCTGGATGCGGCCGACGAACAGCAGGACGTGCGCGTCCTGCGGCAGGCCGAGGCGGTGCCGGGCCGCGCCCTGTGAGGCGGGCTGGAAGACGGTGAGGTTGACGCCGGGGTTGACGACGGCGACGCGCTGCTCGGGGGCGCCGTACAGGTCGATGAGCTCGCGGGCCTCGTCGGCGGTGTTGGCCACGAGACGGTCGGCGATCTCGACGACCTGCTCCTCGCCGACCACGCGGGCCTTGGGCTCGGGCTTGTCGCCCTGGGCGAGCAGCAGGTTCTTGACCTTGGCCATGGTGTGCATGGTGTGCACGAGCGGCACGCCCCAGCGCTCCTTGGCCAGCCAGCCGACCTGGCCGGACAGCCAGTAGTGGGAGTGGATGACGTCGTAGCGGCCCGGTTCGTACATGGCCTCGGTGCGCAGCACCTCCGACAGGAACGCGCAGAGCTGGCCGAGCAGCTCGCCCCTGTCCATCTCCTCGTACGGGCCGGCCGTCAGGTGCCGTACGAGGACGCCGGGGGCGAGCTCGGCCACGGGTGGCAGGTCACGGGCGGTGGCCCGGGTGAAGATCTCCACCTCCACCCCGAGTTGAGCCAGCCGTTTGGCCGACTCGACGATGTACACGTTCATGCCGCCGGCGTCGCCCGTACCGGGCTGGTCCAGCGGTGACGTGTGCATGCTGATGGTCGCGACCCGGTTGACCCGTCGTCGCCTCACTCGACACCACCTCCAAGCGGGTTATAACCATCAGGAATTTTTCGACATTCCCGACATGCAGTCACAACTGGGGGTACACGACCGCCTCAATCACCTCCTGGCAGGATGAGGGGCATGCGGAAAACGGCTGTGGTGACCGGTGCGAGCAGTGGGATCGGGGAGGCGACCGCGCGTCGGCTCGCCGCCGAGGGTTTCGAGGTCGTGGCGGGGGCCCGGCGCCGCGACCGGCTGGACAAACTGGCCGCGGAGGTGTCCTCGATCAGGCCGGTCACGCTGGACGTGACCTCTCAGGAGTCGGTCGACGCGCTGGCCTCCTCTCTCGAGCGCTGCGACGTCCTGGTCAACAACGCCGGCGGAGCGCTCGGTATGGAATCGGTCGCGGACGGGGGGCTGGATGACTGGCAGCGGATGTACGACACGAATGTGCTCGGTTCTCTCCGCATGACCCAGGCGCTGATCCCCAAACTCGTCGAGTCGGGCGACGGCGTGCTGGTGATGCTGACCTCGACGGCGGGACTGACCTCGTACGAGGGCGGGGGCGGCTACTGCGCGGCCAAGCACGCCCAGAGCTCGATGACCGAGACGCTCCGCCTGGAGCTCGTCGGGCAGCCGGTGCGCGTGGTCGAGATCGCGCCCGGCATGGTGCGGAGCGAGGGCTTCGCGGTGACCCGGTTCAGGGGCGACGAGGCGGCCGCGGCCCGCGTGTACGAGGGCGTGCCAGGGCCGCTGACCTCCGACGACGTGGCCGACGCGATCGCCTGGTGCGTGACCCGTCCCGCCCACGTGAACGTCGACCGCCTCGTCATCCGCCCCCGTGCCCAGGCCGCGCAGCACAAGGTGCATCGCGTAAGTGGCTAAACCGGTCGGGGCGATCACCCGGGGGACGACGGGCCACAACCGCCTGCGGCGGTGCGACCGCTGGATCGCGGCCGTCCACGGGCCCGCGCTGCGCCGCGCCGAGCGGCCGCTCGTGGTGGACCTCGGGTACGGCGCCTCGCACACCACGACGCTGGAGCTGTTCACCCGGTTGCGCCGGGTGGCGCCCGGGGTCGAGGTGGTGGGCATCGAGATCGACCCGGCCCGGGTGGCGGTGGCGAAGCCGTACGAGCGGGAGGGGCTGAGCTTCCGGCTCGGCGGCTTCGAGCTGCCCGTCCCCCGCCCGCCGGCCCTGATCCGCGCCTTCAACGTGCTGCGGCAGTACGAGGAGAAGGACGCCTGGCGTTACTGGGAGGCGCTCACGAAGCGCCTGGCCCCCGGCGGCGTCCTGGTCGAGGGCACCTCGTCCGAGAACGGGCGGCGGGCGGTCTGGGTGGGGCTTTCGCCGGAAGGACCCCTGACCATCACGTTCTCGGCGCGTTTCGCGGCCTTCGAGCGGCCTTCCGACCTGGCGGACCGGCTGCCGAAGACGCTCATCCATCGGAACGTGCCGGGTGAGCGCATTCATGCGTTCTTGACCGACTTCGACCGTGCGTGGGCGGTCAGTGCCCCTTATGGGGTCCATGGGCGGCGGCAGCGATGGCTGGCCGCCGTACAGGCTCTGGCGAGCTCCTGGCCGGTGCCTGCGCACCCGCCGCTGGGCGGTTCCGGCAGGTGGCGGCTGGGCGAGCTGACCCTGCCGTGGTCGGCCGTAGATCCCTCATAAATGGTCTATTTCGCACAGGTGATCTCCGTTATATGGTCACAGTGCGCTCTAAATCGTTCAAGTTCGGTCGGGGGAGTCAGCACGGTCCTCGTCAAGGAGCCGAAATGAGCAGGTTCTCAGGCTGGGCCCGCCGCATGGTCGCGGTGGTCGTCCTCTCAGGAGCAGTCGTCGCCTTACCCGTGCAGGAGGCGCTGGCCGCGCCCCCGCTCACCACTCCATGGACCGCCGAGGTGACACCGGCCAACGCGCTGCCGGAGTACCCGCGTCCGCAGCTCGTCCGCCAGGAATGGCAGAACCTCAACGGCCTGTGGCAGTTCGCCGGGACCGGGGCCATCACCACCCCGCCGGTGGGGCAGAACCTGGCCGAGCAGGTGCTGGTGCCGTACCCGATCGAGTCGGGGCTGTCGCGCGTCCAGCGGCACGAGGACCGCATGTGGTACCGCAGGACGTTCACCGTGCCGGACACCTGGTCGGGCCGCCGGGTGCGGCTCAACTTCGGCGCGGTGAGCTGGGAGAGCCGGGTCTGGGTGAACGGCGTCTCGGTCGGCGCCCACACCGGCGGCTACGACCCCTTCGGCTTCGACGTCACCCCGGCTCTGCGCGCCGGCTCCAACGAGCTCATCGTCGGCGTGTACGCCCCCGTGGACACCACCGGCGCCCCCATCGGCAAGCAGCGCCGCTCACCGGGCGGCATCTTCTACACCGCGCACTCCGGCATCTGGCAGACCGTGTGGATGGAGCCGGTCAACGCCGCGAGCGTCACGCGCCTGGACACCGTGCCCGACGTGGCGGCCGGGCAGCTCGACCTCGTCGTGCAGGCGGCGGGCGCGTCGGGGCAGCAGGTACGGGCCGAGGTCATGACGGGCGGGACCGTGGTCGGCACCGCGACCGGCGCGATCGGCGCGCACCTGCGGGTGCCGGTGCCGAACGCGCGGTTGTGGACCCCCGACGACCCCTTCCTGTACGACCTCAGGGTCACGCTGACCGGAACCGGCGGCGGCGACGTCGTGACCGGATATTTCGGGATGCGTTCGGTGGGCAAGGCCGTGGTCGGCGGCGTCCTGCGCCCGACGCTCAACGGCAGGTTCGTCTTCCAGCTCGGCACGCTCGACCAGGGCTACTGGCCCGACGGCATCTCCACCGCCCCCACCGACGCGGCCCTGCGCTTCGACCTGGAGCAGCAGAAGGCGCTCGGCTTCAACACCGTCCGCAAGCACGTCAAGGTCGAGCCCGCCCGCTGGTACTACTGGGCCGACCGCCTCGGACTCATGGTCTGGCAGGACATGCCCTCGATGCGCACCGGGACGACCCCCTCGGCCGCCGACCGGGCCAACTTCGAGAGCGAGCTGCGCCGCGTGGTCGACCACCTGCGCGGGATCACCTCGATCGTGCAGTGGGTGCCGTTCAACGAGGGCTGGGGCGAGTACGACCCCGCCCGCATCGCCGACCTGGTCAAGAGCTGGGACCCGACCCGCCTGGTGAACAACAACTCGGGCTCCAACTGCTGCGGCTTCGACGGCGGCAACGGCGACGTGGTGGACGACCACATCTACGTCGGCCCCGGCACCCCGCAGCGGCCCAGCGCGACCCGGGTGGCCGTGCTCGGCGAGTTCGGCGGCCTCGGCCTGCTCAGCCCCGGGCACCAGTGGCCGGGCACCGGCTTCGCGTACGAGATGACCCCCGACCCGACCGCCCTCACCAACCGGTACGTCTCGATCAACGAGCAGCTCAAGCCCCTGATCGTGAACAACGGCCTGTCGGCCTCCGTCTACACCCAGCCGACGGACGTCGAGAACGAGGTCAACGGCCTGTGGACGTACGACCGCAGGGTCATGAAGATGAACGCCGACCGCGTACGGGCCGTCAACCGCTCGGTCGTCCAATCCGCCACCGGCCTGACGGCGGGCGGCCTGGTCTCGCTCCGCGTCACCACCTCCGGCCACACCGACCGCTTCCTGCGCCACCAGGACGGCCTGGCCCGCACGGACGTGGTCACCGCGGCCGGCGCGGACACCCTCAGGCAGGACGCCACCTTCTGGGTACGCCAGGGCCTGGCCGACGCCGCCTGCCTCTCCTTCGAGTCCCGCAACTTCCCGGGCCACTTCCTGCGTCACTCCGCCTACCGGGTGCGCAAGGACGCCCGCGACGGGACGGCCCTGTTCGACCAGGACGCCACGTTCTGCACCCGCGCCGCGCAGGCGGGCACAGGCGTGTCGCTGGAGTCGCTCAACCAGCCGGGGCACTTCCTGCGTCACTACGGGGAGGCCGTCCACATCGCGCGCAGCGGCGGCCCGAACGCCTGGGACACGGCCGCCTCGTTCGCCGCGGACGTCACCTGGCTGCCGGCCACGCCGTGGTGGCGCAGCGGCGCCGACCTGACGGTGGGCGCGGCCCAGTCGCTGCGGGTGACCACGCCGGGCTTCACCGACCGCTACCTGCGGCACCAGGACTCGCCGGCGCGCACGGACGTGGTGACCGCGGCCAGTGCGCAGGGGCTCAAGCTGGACGCCACCTTCTTCGTCCGGCGGGGGCTGGCCGACGGGAGCTGCTACTCGTTCGAGTCGCGCAACTTCTCCGGGCACTACCTGCGGCACGCCGACTTCCGGGTACGCAAGGACGCGCGCGACGGGACGGCGCTGTTCGACCAGGACGCCACCTTCTGCGCCCAGCCGCCGCGGGCGGGGGGCACGGGGGTGACGCTGGCGTCGTACAACATCTCGAACCACGCCGTCCGGCACTACGCGGAGGCCGTCCACATCGCGGTGCCGAGCGGCTCGCACGCCTTCGACTCCCCCGCCGGCTACGACCAGGACGTGACGTGGGCGGTGGCGCCGCCGTGGGCGCCCTGACTCACAGGCGCGCCTCGAACGCGGCGTAGGCCGCGCCGTCGAGCAGCACGAACCGGACGTCCGCCACGTTCGTCTCCGCCGCCCGCACCGTCTCCACGGCGATGCGGGCGGCGTCGTCCACGGGCCAGCCGTAGATGCCGGCCGAGATCGCGGGGAAGGCCACCGACGTGGCCCCCAGCTCGTCGGCGACCCGCAGCGACTCCCGGTAGCAGGAGGCCAGGAGCGCGGAGCGGTCCTCCGACCTCGCGTGGACGGGGCCGACCGTGTGGATCACCCAGCGCGCGGCCAGCCGGCCGGCCGTCGTGGCCACGGCCTGACCGGTCCGGAGACCCTTGCCGTATCGGGAGGCGCGCAGCTTCCTGCACTCCTCGAGGATCTCGGGCCCGCCCCGGCGGTGGATGGCGCCGTCCACACCGCCGCCGCCCATCAGGGAGGAGTTGGCGGCGTTGACGATGGCGTCGGCCCGCTGCTCGGTGATGTCTCCCTGGACAAGCGTGATCTCCATGTCACCGACCGTCCCAGCGACCGGGGCCCCTGGCAAGCACCGCGACACGGGCGCCGACCGGACCCGTTTGCCAGCTCGACGCGTTGTAGAGCTACCCTGAATGACGTGAAGGGTCTTGGCGAGCTTGAGCGCAGCATCATGGACATCCTCTGGGCGGAGAGCAGTGCGCTGACCGCCCGCGAGGTCGGCAGGCTGATAGCCGACCGCGATCTTGCCCCCACCACGGTCATGACCGTCCTCGACCGCCTCACCCGCAAGGGCTTCCTCCAGCGCACCCGCGACGGCCGCGCGTGGAGGTATCAACCGGCGGAAAGCCGTGACGCGTACATCGCCGAGCTTATGCTTGAGGCGTTGGACCTGACGGGTGACCGCTCGGCCGCCCTCGCCCGCTTCGCCCAGGCCGTTTCCGGGCCCGAGGCGGAGATCCTGCGCCGAGCCCTCACGGAGCTGGAGGAAGAGTGATCACGGCAGCGGCGCTGGCAGCGCTCGCCACGGCGTGCGCGGTCGGCTCCTGGCGTTTCACCACGGCCCGGTGGACCTCTCGCGCCCCCCGGCTGGCCATCATTCTCTGGCAGTCCCTCGGCGTGACGTGGGGGCTGGCCACCACCGGCGCGATGCTCGCCTACGCCGTCCAGCCCTACGGCGCCGGCGTGCTGCCCGGGCTGATCGCGTTCGCGCAGGGCGAGACCCCCGCCCAGGCCTGGGACCCGCTGCACGTGCTGGCCCTCATCGCGGGGCTCACCGCGCTGGCCGTGCTGGTCGCGGTGCTGCTCACCGCGGGCGTGCAGGCGCTGCGGGCGCGCAGGCGGCACCGCATGCTGCTCGCGCTGATCTCGCACGACAACCCCGGCGTGCCGGGTGTGCGGGTGCTGGCCCATCCCAGCGCCGCGGCCTACTGCGTCCCGGGGCTGCGCTCGCAGGTCGTGGTCAGCGAGGGCGCGCTCAAGCTCCTGTCCGAGGACGAGCTGGCGGCCGTGCTGGCACACGAGGCGGCGCACGTACGCGAGCGCCATGACCTGGTGCTGCTGCCGTTCGCCGCGCTGCGCAGGGCACTGCCCTGGTCGAGGGTGGTCGCGGACGCGCAGGCGCAGGTGGAGCTGCTGATCGAGATGGCCGCCGACGACCGGGCCCGGCGCTACTGCTCACCGCGCAGGCTGGCCACGGCGCTGCTGCGGTTCGGCACCGCGGGGGCCATGCCGACCCCGCACGGCATGCTGGGCGTGCATGCCCACAACGTCATGGCCAGGGTGAACCGCCTGATCAAGCCGGATCCCGAGCTGGCCACGTCGGTGCGCTACGGATTCATCACGCTCTCTGTGACGTTGCTCACCTCCGCGCCCTTCCTGTGGGTCATCCAGCTCTAACGCTTGCAAAAGTTAATCACCGCGTTTGCAATTGCAAGCACCGCAGGGCAGACTATGAGGCATGGCACTACCCAAAGTCGGCTCGATCGGCGAATACATCCGCGACCAGCGGCAGCAGGCGAAGATCTCGCTGCGCCAGCTCGCCGCGGCGGCGGGGGTCTCCAACCCCTACCTCAGCCAGATCGAGCGCGGCCTGCGTAAGCCGAGCGCGGAGATCCTCAACCAGATCGCCAAAGGTCTGCGCATCTCCTCGCAAGCGCTCTATGTGCAGGCGGGCCTCATCGAGGACCGCGAGCCGCCGAGCGACGTGATCACCGCGATCAGGGCCGACGCACTTCTGAGCGAACGGCAACGCCAGGTGCTGATCGACATCTACGAATCTTTTCGCAAGGAGAAGCGCGCCGAAGACGAGCAGACCTCCCAGAACGCTCGCCCCCGGCACGACTCCGATTCGGACGACGAGCCGCTGCCCGAGGAGTTTCTCGCCGCACTTGAGCCCTATGCGACGACCTCACGCAACGGCGACGTCACCCACGAAACCAAGGAAGGTTAACCCATGACGCTGGCCACCGAGGTAAAGAAGCTCACCGAGTCCAAGCCGTTCTACGCTGTGGCGGGTGTCGGCGACTTCGCCGTCGAGAAGCTGCGTGAGCTGCCCGAGCAGCTTCAGCGGCTGCAGACGCGCCGTTACGACCTGGCCAAGGACCTGCCGGTCAAGGCCCGCGAATACGCCGACAAGGCCGAGGGCATCGCCCGGGAGTTTCCGGAGAAGGCCCGCGTGTACGCCGACCAGATCACCCTGAAGGCCACCGAGGTCTACGAGGACTTCGCGACGCGCGGCCGCAAGGTCGTCAGCAAGGCGAGCGGTGAGGCCGCGCTCGAGCTCGAAGAGGTGTCGGTGGCCGCCGAGCCGCCCGTCGCCGAGCCCGTCGAGCCGGTCAAGAAGCCCCGCACCACCAAGCCCAAGGCCTGACCTGACGACTGGGCCCGTCTCCCATCGGGAGGCGGGCCTTTCCCATCGAGGTTGCCCGCCTGTCGGGGGCGCCTATTAGGCTGAAGCCGTTTCATCGCGGCGTTGGGCGGAGCCAACAACATGAACATGATCAACGGTCTCTTCAACCTTCTCTTCCTGGTGCTGGCCGCCGTCATCTTCGGCATGTCGGTCTACGCCCTGGTGCACGCCATCCGGGTGCCGGCCGACGCGTTCGTCTCGGCGGGCAAACTGCAGAAGAACCTTTGGCTGCTGATCCTCGGCTTGGCCACGCTGTTCTCCGCTGCGGGGGCTTACAGCTACCTCATCACTTTCATGCTCGTCGGCGGCGCCGACTTCATGGGCATCGGTCTCGGCCTGTTCTCCATCGCGGCGGTCGTGGCGGCCACGATCTACATCGTGGACGTCAAGCCGGCCGTCAAGGGCATGGGCGGCCGGGGTAACAGCGGCCCCTACGGCCCCTGGTAGAGATCACGACAGCTCGGCCGCCAGCCAGGTGGCGATGCGCTCGTGCCCGGCGTGCGTGGGATGCACGCCGTCGGGCAGGATCGCCTCCGCGGGCCAGCGCTCGCTCATGGGGTCGAGGAACGGCACGCCCACTCCGCCGGCCGCCTCCGCCAGCGCGTCGCGCACCCGATACGCCTTCGCGGGCGCGCCCTCCAGCCAGATCGGGCCCACCATGACGACCTTGGTGCCCGGCCAATGGGCGCGCACCTCGGCCAGCAGGCGCTGGGCGGCCTGGCGTACGTGTGCGGTGCTCCAGCGGCGGTCGTTGTGGCCGCCGGAGATGACCAGCAGGTCGGGGGCCGGGCGCCAGGCCAGCTCCACCTCGAAGGAACGCTGGAACGTCCGCCCCACGCGCCCCTTGCTGAGAAAGCCGGTGCCGCCCGCGCCCGCGATGACCGGCTGCCAGCCCAGCAGGCGCGCGGTCTCCGACGCGTACGTCTGCCACGTCGGCACCGGCCCCGACCCGACGGTGAAGCTGTCGCCCACGAACATCATCACCGGCGCCGCCGGCTTGGAGTTCACGGCGACGCGCGTGGCTTCCGGCTTGGCGCTCACGGCGGCGCGGGGTTTTTCCGGCCCGTCGGCAGCGCATCCCGATATTGCGTAGAAAATCCCCAAAATCGCGATAACCGGGGCGATTCGCGGACGATTCATCGGGCCACGCATGAACACCCCGGGGCACTAGGCTGCCGATATGACTCACGACCTCCACGGACGCACGCAGCGATTGGAACTGTCGGACCAGAACCTGCGCGAGTTCGAAGCCGTCGTCCTGGACGCCACGCCCGAAGGGATCGTGCTGAGCCGGTCGGCATTCTATCCGGGCGGTGGCGGCCAGCCGGCGGATCACGGAGTCCTGATCTGGCAAGGTGTCGAAACCCGCATCGCGGGAGTGCGCAAGGGCGACGACCTCGTTCTCATCCCGGCGGAGGGCGACCCGATCCCGCCGGTCGGCACCGTGGTAGAGGCGGCGGTGGCCGACGCGCGGCGCTCGGCGCTCATGCGCACGCACTCGGGGCTGCACGTGCTGTGCGGGGTCGTGTTCAGGGACTACGGCTGCCTCGTCACCGGCGGCAACATGGACGAGCTCAGCGCGCGCATGGACTTCGACCTGCCCGAGGTGCCCGCGGGGTTCAAGGAGACCGTGGAAGACGCCTGCAACGCCGAGATCGCCGCCGACCGGCGCATCGACGTACGGGTGCTGCCCCGGCCGGAGGCGTTCGCCATCCCCGACATCGTCCGCACGGCCACCAACCTGGTGCCGGAGAGCGTCCAGGAGGTGCGCATCGTCGACATCGTCGGCCTCGACACCCAGGCTGACGGCGGCACCCACGTGGCCTCCACCAAGCAGATCGGCCGCATCAAGGTCGCCAAGATCGAGAGCAAGGGCCGGGGCTTCCGCCGCCTGCGCATCCAGATCTCCGACTGACACTCCCGCGACCCGGGGCCTAGCCGGGTTCGATCATCCGGGTGAGACCGTCCAGCAACGGACCCAGGCCGAACTCGAAGAGCCGGTCGAGGTCCAGATCGAAGTCCCCCAGCTCCTCCAGGAGCCGGCGGAAGGCGGGGCTCGACCGGGTGACCGCCCCCATGAGCTCCTCCTGCCGGCTCAGCCACTCCTCGTCCGTGAGCCCGGTGGCCGCCCTGGCCTGCCGTTCCATGTCGATGTGGGCGGCCACGCCCTGCACGTAGCTGTAGACGAGGATCTGCACGTACAGCTTGGTCTCGGCCTCGAGCCTGGTGCTCTGCAGGGCCTCCATGACGAACTCGGTGTGCTGGAGCAGGCCGGGCACGGGCAGCGGCCTGGTCAGCGGGGTGACCCCGGCCAGCCACGGATGGGCGCGGTAGGCGGCCCACTGCACGCGCGCCGACGCCTCCAGCCTGGCCCGCCAGCCGGGCGGCGGGCCGGCGGGCAGCGGGAACCGGGCGAACACGGCGTCGACCATGAGCATGACCAGGTCGTCCTTGCCGCCCACCCGCCGGTAGAGGGACATGGTCGCCACGCCCAGCCGGCTCGCGATGCCGCGCATGGTCAGCTCCGGCAGCCCCTCGGCGTCGGCGATCTCGATGGCCGTGCGCACGATGCGCTCGCGCGTCAGGTCGCCCTCGGACGCGCCCGGCCGCCGCACCGCCCTGCCCCCGCGCGTCTCCGCCACGATCGTGCCCACGCGCGGCTCGGCGACCACGACGCCCTCCTGTGCCAGCAGCGTCAGCGCCTTGGCGGCCGTGGCCAGGGCGACGCCCCAGTCTCGGGCGAGCTGCCGGGTGGAGGGCACCCGCTCCCCCGGCCGTAGCCGGCCGTCCGCGATGCGCTGCCTGATGTCGGCCACGATGCGCGCGCTCGAACTCATCACCACTCCCCTGTACTAGTACAGATCCTGTCATCATAGCCTTGCTGTCTGCTGTATGTACAACGTACATTCAGCTCTGCGTACAACGTCAACAAGCAGGGAGCACATCGTGAAGGTTCTCGTCTCCGGAGCGAGCGTCGGCGGTCCCGTCCTGGCCCACTGGCTGCGTCGGGGTGGGCACGACGTCACGCTCGTCGAGCGGGCGCCGGCGCCGCGCAAGGGCGGCCAGGCCATCGACATCAGGGGCGCGGCGCTGACCGTGGCGGCGCGCATGGGCGTGCTCGACCGGATCAGGGAGCTGCGGACGACCATGCGCGGCATGTCGATGGTGGACACCGCGGGCAACGAGCTCATGCGCGACGAGGAGGCCACGCTCAGCGGCGGCCGGTTCGACGGCCCCGACGTCGAGATCATGCGCGACGACCTCAACGGCGTTCTCATCGGCGCCTCGGACGCCGCATACCTGTACGACGACTCGATCGCCACCCTCACCCAGGACGGCCACGTCACGTTCGAGAGCGGACGCCAGGGCCGCTACGACGTCATCGTCGGCGCCGACGGCCTGCACTCCAACGTGCGGCGGCTGGCCTTCGGGCCCGAGGAGCGGTTCCTGCACCACATGGGCACGTACGTCTCCATCTACAGCGCCGACAACTTCCTCGGCCTCGACCACTGGCAGACCTGGTTCACCGAGGGCGAGGCGGGCGGCGCGCTCTTCAGCGACCGCGACACCAGCGTGATGCGGGTCAACCTGGGCTTCAGGGCCGGCGTGATCGAATACGACTATCGCGACCTCGAACAGCAGAGGCGTCTCATCGAGCGGCACTGCTCCGCGGTCTACGAGGCTCCCAGGCTGCTGGAGGCCATGTGGAAGGCCGACGACTTCTACTTCGACTCCATGGCCCAGGTCAAGATGGAGCGCTGGTCCACGGGCCGGGTGGCGCTGGTGGGCGACGCGGGCTACTGCGCCTCGCCGCTGTCGGGGCAGGGGACGAGCCTGGCCATGGTGGGGGCGTACGTGCTGGCGGAGGAGCTCAACAGGGACCCGGAGACGGCGTTCGGCCGCTACGAGGAGCGCCTGCGCCCGTTCGTCGCCGCGAACCAGGCGCTCGCGTTCGAGAACCCCGGCCAGGGTGCCGCCCCGGAGAGCGTCCAGCGAGCGGCGACCAGCATCACGCTGTGACAAACCGCTACGATTTGCCGCCATGATGGGTTTCAGACTCACGATGGCCGCTCTAGGGGCCACCGCTCTGACGTTGACCGCCGGCCCCGCGCTGGCAGCGGGGGCCGGGATCACGGACGACGTGACGATGACCCTCGGCAAGGACGGCACCCTCCACGTGGTCGAGAAGATCGGCGGCTCGTCCGGGGAGCTCAAACGGACGTTCATCACCAGGACGCGCTACGACGACGCCAACGACCGCGTCTACCAGATCTCGAACGTCAAGGGCGGCACCCTCGCGGGCGACGTCCTCACCGTGAAGGGCGACGGCACGGTCGAGTACGACGTCAAGGGCGCGGTGACGACCTCCGGCGGCGTCGAGGAGCTGCGCTGGTTCGCGGTGAACGGCTGGAACCAGCAGGTCACCAAGGCCACGGTCAAGGTCAACGGCCCCGGCCAGGTGCAGAACCTGTCCTGCTTCGCGGGCGAACTCACCTCCGCCATCGGCTGCACCTCGGCCTCGATGGACCATTCGGCCACCCAGGCCGACTTCGAGCAGGAGAACATCTCCTCCGGCCAGGCCCTGACCGTCGTCGTCGGCTACCCGAAGGGATCGAGCGGCGGCAAGCCGATCCTGGAGAAACGCTTCTCGCTGGCCGCCGCGTTCACCCTCGACACCGTCACCGGCGGCGCCCTGGCCGGCCTGCTGGTGCTGCTGCTCGGCGGCATCGTCCTGCTCTACTGGACGCGCGGCCGTGACGCCCGGGTCGCGGGTCACGAGAGCGGCGCGGTCGATCCGGTGCAGAACGGTCACTTCTCCCCGCCCGACGGGGTGCGGCCCGGCCAGATCGGCACGCTGGTGGACGAGCAGGCCGACGTGGTCGACGTGACCGCCACGATCGTGGACCTCGCGGTCCGCGGCTACCTGCGCATCGACGAGCAGTCCCGGCAGACGTACGACGCGCCCGACTGGATGCTGGTCAGGCTGCCGAGCGCGCCCGTCAACACGCTCCTGCCGTACGAGCGCGCCCTCTACGACGCCATCTTCGACGGCCGGGACGCGGTGCTGCTGTCGCAGCTCTCCGGCTCGTTCGCCAGCCACCTGGGCAAGGTGCGCGACGCGCTCTACGCCGACGTGGTCCGGCAGGGCTGGTTCGCCCGCCGCCCGGACACCGAGCGCACCAGGTGGACCACGATCGGCGTGGTGCTCATCGGCGCCGGGCTGCTGGCCACCGTGGCGCTGGCCTGGTTCACCACGTACGGGCTGCTGGGCCTGGCCCTGGTCATCGCGGGCGCCGCGCTGGCGGTCGGCGGCCAGTACATGCCGGCCAAGACCGCCAAGGGCTCGGCGGCGCTGGCGCACACGATGGGCTTTCGCCAGTACCTGTTCTCCGGTGAGCTGGGCGAGGTGCCCGAGCAGCACCGGGTGGAGCTGTTCTCCCGCTACCTGCCCTACGCCGTGATCTTCGACGGGGTCGAGCACTGGTCGCGCGTGGTGGCCTCGGTCACGGGCAACGGCCACCAGAGCGACAACCTGTACTGGTACCACGGGCCGGCGGAGTGGGACCTGTCGAAGTTCGCGGGGTCGATGCGCACGTTCACCACGACGACCTCCGGAGCCATCTCCGCCAGCCGCCAGTTCCGCACGCTCTAGCGGATCCTCAGCTCCCCGACGGGCCGCCCGCCGCCGAGCACCGGCGGGGCGGCCAGCTCGGCCAGCTCGGGCGCGTCCAGGCCGACCGAGCGCAGCGCCGCCACCGTGGCGGGGACGCGGGCGCGCATCGAGCCGTCCTCGATCTTGACGGTGCCCGCGCGCCCGTCCTCGAACGCGAACGCGTCGAACGCCTCCGCCCCCGCCTTCAGCATCAGCCCGGGGAGCGCGCGCATGAGCTTGGCCTCGGCCCGCTCGGTGCCCGACGTCCACTCGGGGTAGGTGCTCATGGCGTCGAAGATCTTGCGCTCGTAGGAGTCCGCGGACGACATCGGGAAGGCCCGGAACGCCTTGGTCACGCCCAGCATCGACACGAAGAACAGCGGCGCCCCGCACCCGTCCACGCCGGAGGCGGCCACCCGCTCGCCGGTCAGCTCCTCCACCGTCTGCCTGATCGCCCGCTGCAGCGGATGCGCCGGCTCCAGGTACGTCGCCAAGGGCCAGTCGTTGACCACGCACGTGGCCACCATGGCGGCGTGTTTGCCCGAGCAGTTCATGTAGACCCGCCCGCACTCGGTCGCCGCCCGGTCGAACGGATAGTCCTCGGGACACAGCAGCGCCGACTCCTCCAGCCCCGCCCCCGCCAGGATCTTCCTGACGCCGTCGACGTGGAACGGCTCACCGGAGTGGGAGGCGCAGGCCAGCGCGAGCAGCTCGTCCTCCAGGCGCAACCCGGCGCGCAGCATCCCGAGCGCCTGCAGCGGCTTCATCGACGACCGTGGCGAGGCCGGTACGTGCACCGCGCCCCTGGTCTCCACCGGGCGCCCCGCGGCGTCCACGGTCAGCACGCGGGCCTGATGCGTGGACTCCACGAACCCGGATCGGACGACTTCTACGATCATCGACATCTCATTTCCCCTTTCACCTGAGTGTATGAAGGGTTTGCGCTGGTCCAGAATGGTGTGTCATGCGAGCAGTCGTACAGAGAGTCAGTTCCGCCTCGGTCGAGGTCGAGGGGCGCACGGTCGGGTCGATCACCGAGCCCGGCCTGCTCGTCCTGGTGGGCGTGACGCACCCGGACACACGCGCCGAGGCCGCCAAGCTCGCCGCCAAGCTGTGGGGCCTGCGGATCCTGCACGGAGAGAAGTCCTGCTCCGACGTGTCCGCGCCGCTCCTGGTGATCAGTCAGTTCACCCTGTACGGGGACGCCCGCAAGGGCCGCCGGCCCACCTGGCAGGCCGCGGCCCCGGGCCCGGTCGCCGAACCCCTCGTGGAGGCCGTGGTCGAGGAGCTGAGGGCGCTGGGCGCGCATGTGGAGACGGGCGTGTTCGGGGCCGACATGAAGGTGTCACTCGTCAACGACGGCCCGATCACACTCGTCCTGGAGACGTGACTAGCGGATGCGCCGGCGCAGCGTCGGGTCGATGGTGACGTTGCGGCCCGCGTCGGGCGGCACGACGACCTCCTGGGCGGCGGCCACCCCGCCGGCCAGCAGCGACGCGTCCACCGGCACCGTGCGCTTGATCACGGCCAGCGCGATCGGGCCGAGCTCGTGGTGGCGGGCGGCCGAGCCGACGACGCCGATCTCCTGGCTTTCGAAGATCACCGGCGCGCCGTGCGGAGGCAGCGTGTCGACGCTGCCGTCGAGGTGCAGGAACACCAGGCGGCGCGGGGGATGCCCCAGGTTGTGCACCCGGGCCACCGTCTCCTGCCCGCGGTAGCACCCCTTGCTCAGGTGAACGGCCGCGCCGATCCAGCCCACCTCGTGGGGGATCGTCTTGTGGTCGGTCTCGAAGCCGAGCCGCGGCCGGTGGGCCTCGATCCGCAGCGCTTCGTAGGCCCACAGCCCCGCCAGCGGCTTGCCCAGGTGATCGCCCAGCTCGGCCCGCGGCACCAGGAAGTCTTCGCCGGCCGTGGACAGCACGGCCAGGTCGTCGACCCGCGACACCTCCACGCGCAGCATGAACCGCATGCGGTCGAGATAGTCGACCAGGCTCTGCGCGGTGCCGGGCTCGACGTGGGCCAGCATGCTCTCGCCGTCGTCGACCAGCGTCAGGTGGTGCAGCACGCGGCCCTGCAGGTCGAGGTCGAGCGTCTGCGTCCACTCGCCGGGCCGCAGCGAGTCGAGTTTTTGCGAGGTCAGGTCGTTGAGCCATTTCAGCCGGTCGGCGCCGGAGATGCGGATGACCTCGCGGTTGCTGCGGTCGACGACCGCCTCTCCCTTGGCCAGCGCGCGCTGCTCGGCGAACAGGTCGCCGTAGTGCGCGGCTACGTCGGAGTCCGGGCCGTCCGCCGGGACGGCGCCTGGGAGGTCGAGCAGAGGGCTACGCATGCCTTCCAGGCTATCGGCAGTTGCGACAACGTCCGAAGACGGTCAGGTGGTGCACGTCCGCCATGAAGCCCAGCTCCTCGTCGAGCCCTCTGACCAGCCCTTCCGCCAGCTCGGGGCGGACCTCGATCACCTCGTCGCAACCCCGGCACACCAGGTGGACGTGGTCGGCCTCGGAGGCCAGGTGGTAGGTCGGCGCGCCGTGCCCCAGATGGGTGTGGGTCACCATGCCGAGCTCTTCGAGCAGCTCCAGCGTGCGGTAGACCGTCGAGATGTTGACCCCGCGCGCCGTCTCCCGCACCTTGACGCAGATCTCCTCGGGAGTGGCGTGCTCCAGCTCCTTGACCGCTTCGAGGACGAGCTGGCGCTGCGGGGTGACCCGGTAGCCCTTGGCGCGGAGTTCTTCATGCCACTGCGTCTCCGTCATGCCCCGAGTCTACGGCGCGGTGATATTCACTTGCCCATCTCGAGGACGAGCGCATAGCTTCTTGGGTACGCGGAAAGGAGGTGGTCCGAATAATGGATAGTCATAGTCGGGCTAGCGAGGTGGTTGTCCGCTAACGTCGCGGACTGTTGTCTCGTGCACGTTCAGCGAAAACGAGGCAACCACCGGGGCCCCTGGCAGCCGGAGGGCGGGATCCACATCCCGGCCTTGGTCCATCCGGCCCGCCTGCACGGCAGGCGGAGTGTTGCCTGGGGCCCTTTTCAATTCCCTAGTGCGGTCCTCTGGCCTCGATGCCCAGCTTTTCGCACGCCTCCTGATAGAGCCGCACGACGGCCTTGCGCACCTGCGCCCGCTCGGTCAACGTCTCGCCCCAGGGCACCCGCACGCGCTCGGCGCCGTCCACGGTGAACTCCATGGCCTCGGCGTCCACGTCGCTCGTCACGGCGCTCCGCGCCTCGGGCCGGTCGCCCAGCCCTCGCACGATGATCAGCGCGTCTTCGGAGTGGTCGTCGTTCATGTGGCGCTTGATCGCCTCGATGGCGTCAGCGGTGAAAGGCGTGCTCATATCGGCTCAAGCTACCTTCTTCAGCTCCGCCGACATATGGTCGGTGAGCGGGTAGCCGACGGCCGCCATCTCGTAGGCCCACATGAGGTTGCCGTTGACCAGGCCGTAGAGCCGGTGGCCCGCGGTGTACTCCTTGGCCGAGGCGGTGCGCGCCACCACGTCGGTGCGTAGTTCGATCTTGTGGAAGACGACCTCGCCGATGTAGATCTCGACGACCCCGGTCGGATGCGAGAGCACGACCTCGATCTGCCGGTCCGGCTGCGCCCGCCAGTATCCCGACTCCACGGCCAGCGGCTTGACCCGGTCTCCCGCGTCGTCGAGCAGCCAGGTGCGGCTGACGTAGCTCAGGAACGGCTTGCCGTTGTGCCCGAACTCGATCTCCTGGCCGAAGTTGAAGCTCTCGATCGTCGGGTAGCCGCCCACGCCGGCGCCTTCCCACCGCCCCAGCAGGAACGAGATGTGTTCCAGGTCGGGGTGCACCTCAGGTTCTTCCATGGTGTCAAAGACTAGTGGGGCCGGGCCTGCCGGGGGGTTAGGGTGGCGGACATGGCACGATCACTGGTGATCAAGGTGACCGCCGGGGCCGACGCCCCCGAGCGCTGCAACCAGGCTTTCACGGTCGCGGCCGCCGCGCTCGCGAGCGGCGTACCCGTTTCCCTGTGGCTGACCGGCGAGGCGTCGTGGTTCGCGCTGCCGGGGCGGGCCAAGGAGTTCGGCCTGCCGCACGCCGCGCCGCTCACCGACCTGCTCGACGCCGTCCTGGCGGCCGGCCGCGTGACGCTCTGCACGCAGTGCGCGGCCCGCAGGAGCATCACCGTGGACGATCTCATCGACGGTGTCCGCATCGCCGGAGCGCCGGCGTTCGTCGAGGAGGCGGTCGCCGAGGGGGCCCAGGCCCTGGTCTACTGACCTTCCTGTTCCGGCAGCGTCTCGCCGGTCTCCAGCAGGGTCTTGAGGTTGGACAGCAGTGCGGGCCAGCCCTCGCTGACCGCCGCCCGCACGGCGCTGTCCGGCACGAACCCGCCGTGCACGACGGTCAGCTTGACCATCGCCCCGACCTGCTCGATGTCGAAGGTGACGGTCGACCTGGGCTCCCCCGCCAGCTCGGCGAGCCGCTCGGCGCTCCATCCGACCGACTCGCCGAACTCCGGCGTGAAGGTGTGCCAGGTGTAGACCAGGCGGCGGCCGGGCTCCGACTCGAGCACGACCTGCTCCGGGTCCTCGACCGTGACCCCGAACTGCCTCCACGTCACCGTCGAGCCGGCCTTCCAGTCGGACTCGAGCTCGACCCCCCAGTAGCGCTTGGTCCAGGCGGGGTCGGTCAGCGCCTCCCAGAGGCGGTCGGGGGTGGTCCTGATGTACGTCGTGTACACGAAATCGGTCATGGGGGTCTCCTCCAGTGCCGTCTTCAGGTCGGCCAGGGCGCCGGCCCGCCTGCGGTCGTAGCGGTTGATCCAGCGGTCGGCGATGGCGTTGATCGGCACGGCGTTGAGATAGTGCAGCTTCTCCCGGCCACGCCACACCGTGGTCACCAGGTTGGCCGCCTCCAGGACGGCCAGATGCTTGCTGACCGACTGCCTGGCCATGTCGAGCCCGGCGCACAGCTCGCGCAGGGTCTGCCCGTTGCGGGCGTTGAGACCGTCCAGCAGCCTGCGGCGGCTGGCGTCGGCCAGCGCCTTGAACACCTCGTCCATCTACCGCCATCCTTCATGCAGCCGTTCGGCTGCATGTTCGACCATAGGCAGCCGTGCGGTTGCATGTCAATCGGATCAGGTGTGCTGGTGATCGTCCTGCTTGTCCGGTTCGGGGTCACGCACCGGAAGGCGCCTGCCGAACAGCCCTCGGACGGCGGCGAAGACGGCGGACCCGACGTCGCCCACCAGGGGTTCGCGCTCCTCCTCGGCGGTCGGCCCCGAGTCGGGGTGCGCGGGCGCGAGGCAGCCGGCCCGGCAGGCCTCGAGCTGCGCGGCGAACGCCAGCCCCAGGAAGAGCGCGATCGAGCTGAGGAACGACCACAGCAGCAGCGCCATGACGGCGGTCAGCGGCCCGTACGTGTTGCCGAACGTGCCGTTGTACTCGGTGTAGAGGGCCAGGGCCAGCGTGAAGAGGATCCATAATCCGAGCGCCGCCAGCGCGCCCACGGCCAGCCACGTGTGGCCGGGCTGCCTGCGCCGGGGCGACGCCCTGAACATGATCACCGTGGAGGCCAGCGCCAGCAGGAAGCCGAGCGGCCAGCGGGCGAACCCGAACGCCTGACGGGCGCCCGAACCCCAGCCGAACACCTCGGCCATGGCGTCGCCCAGCTCGCCGCCGCCGACCAGGACCGTGAACCCGGTGATCATGCAGACCCCGGCGGTCAGCGCGAGGACGGCGGCCCTGGCGTACTTGCGGTGGAAGGGCCGGTCGCGCTCGACGCCGTAGATCCGGTTCGCCCCGCGCTCGAACTGCGCCATGGCCGTCGTCAGGGCCGCCAGCGTGGTCCCCAGACCCAGCCAGAGCGCCAGCTCGTCCCTGGTGCGGTTGCCGCCCTCCAGCGCCTGTGCGACGGCCTCACCGCCGTCTCCGGGCGCCAGGGCCCGCAGCGTGAGCTCCAGCACCCGGCCCAGCTCCTCCTGGTCGGTCACGGCGCTCAGACCGACCAGCGCGATGGCGCCGGGGATGATGGCCAGGCAGATCTGGAAGGCGAGGGCCCGGGAGTGGCTCATGCCGTCGCCGTACCTGAACCTGATCAGCGAGTCGCGCGCGAAGTGCCACACGCCGTATTTGCGCAGGGTCTCCCACGCGTCGTCGGCGGAGAGCTCGTCTCCGCTCATCGTGCGCGTCTGGGGGACGGTGACGGTGGATCCCACGGCGGACGTACTACCCCTGTTGGGGGCATTCAAGTCGTTTCGGTCAGGTCTCCAGGACGGTCGCCAGGCGTTCCTGCCGCAGGGCCTCGTAGCGTGAGTCGTCGAGCGGGGCCAGCTCGCCCGCCCGCCACGACAGCAGCAGGTCCGCCAGCGCCGGGTTCCTGGCCAGCGCCGGCCCGTGCAGGTAGGTGCCCACGACGTGGCCCGCGTAGCAGCCCTCGAAGCCGTTGCCGTTGCCGATGCCCTTGATCGTCCTGGACAGCGGCCTGACCCCGGGGCCGAGGCTGGTGACACCCATGTGGTTCTCGAAACCGGTCAGCGTGGGCAGGTTGAGCGCCGCGTCCACCTCCGCCACCAGCTCGCCCACGGCCCGCGCGGGACCACGGGTGCTGGCGATGTCGAGCAGCCCGATGCCGTCGACCGGCTGGCCCTCCTCGCCGCCGAACGTGCTGCCCATGATCTGGTAGCCGGCGCACACCGCGAGCATGGCCGCGCCGCGCGCGATCGCGCGGTGCAGGCCGCCGTCCCTGCGCAGGCGCGCGGCGGCCAGGATCTGCGGGCGGTCCTCGCCGCCGCCGATCAGGTAGATGTCACCGGACTCGGGGACGGGGTCGGCCGAGCGCACGTGGATCGTCTCGGTCTCGATGCCGCGGCGCTGCGCCCGCTGCTCCAGGACGAGCACGTTGCCCTGGTCACCATAGGTGCTCAGCAGGTCGGGGTAGATCCAGACGATGCTGAGGGCGCTGTCAGACGGCACGTCCGAACTCCGATCGGATCTGCTGGAAGGCGGTGTAGTTGGCGATCACGTCGACCCGGCCCGGTGGCTGCATGGCCAGGGCCTCGCTGAACGTGCCGCACAGGGCGAACGGCACGTCGGCCACGTCGAGCCGGAGCGCCAGGTCGAGCCGGCGCTGGCCGGTGACGAAGACCGGACGCCCGCGCAGGATGCGGTAGTCGACGTCCCACAGCCACGAGGTGTCGCGGCCGTCGGGGCCCTGCGCGTTGACGGACAGGATGATCGGCAGTTGCGGGTCGGCGACGTCGAACGCCTCCAGCCAGCCCGCCGGGTTCTTGGCCAGCAGCAGCCGCGCGTGGCGGCCCTCACGCTCGACGGTGGTGTAGCGGCCCGCGACCGAGGTGACCTCGCGCAGCCGGGGCAGCGCCCGATCGACGGGCAGCCCGAACGTCTCGGCCACGGCCAGCGCCATCACCGCGTTGGAGCGGTTGGCCAGGCCGGGAAGCTGGATGTCGAGCAGCCACCGCTGCCCACGCGGGTCGACCGCCACGTCGTCGTCGAGCACCCACTGCGGCTCAGGCCGGTGGAACGTGCACTCCCGGCACGCCCAGTCGGCGTCCTTGCGGTCGAGCGGGCCGCCGCACTCGGGACAGCACCAGGAGTCCTCCTTCCACCGCTGCCCGCCGGCCACCCAGGTGACCTTGGCGGCCGTCGAGGCGCCCCAGGTGACGAGCGGATCGTCACAGTTGGCGATGACGTGGGTGGGCTTGCCGGACAGCGCCCTGCGCCACTTCTGGGCCAGCAGCCAGATCTCGGCCGCGCGGTCCATCTGGTCACGGCTGAGGTTCATCAGGCAGACGACGCCGGCACCGGTCGTGTCGAGCACCTCCGGCAGATATTTCTCATCCACCTCCAGCACGCCGTAGGGGGCGCCCTTGTGCTGGGAGAGCGCGGAGACATGGCCGGCCGGCATGTTGGCGCCGAAGGCGTTGGTGGCCACCTCACCGAGGTCGAGCAGGGCCGAGGTGATCAGCCTGGTCGTGGTCGTCTTGCCGTTGGTTGCGCTGACCAGGGCCAGCTTGCGATCGCGGGCCAGCTTGCGCAGAAGGTCGGGCTCGAGCAGCAGGCCGACCCGCCCGCCGATCACCGAGCCGTCGCCGCGCCCGGTCATCCTGGACAGCGTGGCGGCACTGCGTCCCAGGGCGCTGGCAAGCTGGGCCCGCAGAGGAAGCTGGGTCATGCCCAAGGATCCTAGTCGTCGTTGGGCCTTGGTCTGATGACGCACACGAAAACAGGGCCGCACGGGTCAGGCGGGCGGCGAATCCGCGAAGGCGATCTCCGGCGCCCCGCCGTGGTCGAACGGGAGCACGAACCGGCGCGGCCACGACAGCACGCCCTCCAGCCAGCCCGCCCCCATCGTCTGCCCCACGTGCCGGATCCTGGCCGTGGCCTCGATGCCGATCGCGACGTTCGTGATGTCCCGCTGCACGCCCTCGTTCTCGTCGTCGCCCAGGATGACCCGCCAGGCCAGCGCCCGGTTGCGGTCCACCTCCATCGACAGCGGGTGGTGGCGCAGCGCCTTGGCGCGGTGGCCGAGCAGCTCGGTGTGGACGAGGTCGCCCCCGGCGCCGCCGTTCGGCTGGCGGAACAGGGCGTACTCCATGGGCGGGGCGGGGCTGCGCAGGTTGGGGGCCGGCTGGCCGTACGGGAAGAGCCGGTCCACCTCGTGCAGCCAGCGCACCTGCGGGATCACCCACGACGCGCCAGGGCGCTCGCCGCCGCTGTCGAGGGCCGAGAGCAGCCGCGTGGCCGTCTCGGCCGCCTTCTCCGTCAGCAGCGCCGGGTCGAACCAGCTCCGCAGCGACCAGGCGCGCCGCTGCACCGAGCGCTCGACCAGCGTGGCGAGCAGGCACTCCCTGCGCCGCGCCGGCAGGTCCGACCAGGCCGCCGACAGGGCGCGCGGCACACCCGGCAGCGGCCGGTTGCTGACGAAGGCCAGGACGACCGTGTCGCACCAGATGCGCAGCCAGGCCCACTCGGGCGCGTCGGCCAGCACGTCGGCCTCGCGCAGCTCCACCAGCGTGCACGCCTGCCCGGTACGGCACTGCGCCCCGCACGCCGCCGACCTGCGCCCGCGAATGGGCGGCGGCGGCCCCGGGAGCACCTTCTCCCTGGACTCGCCGAGCGGTACGCGCACCCGCAGCGGCCGGTCCATCCCGTCCGCGAACACGGCGGCGGCCCCCGGCTGGAGCGAGACCACGTGGCGGGACTGCTCCTCGCTCAGGTTCATGGCGGCGCCGACGAGCTTCCTGTCGTCCTCGGCGGGCAGCCGGTGCACGACCTTGAGCGCGGTGTTCTTGACCACGTCGGAGATGAGCTTGGTGGGGATCTGCTCGGCCACCACGATGCCCTCGCCGTACGCCCGGATCTCCGCGAGCAGGCCCGCCAGCAGCTCCACGGCGTGGGTGGAGGCCCGGCCGTGACCGCGGTCGCGCAGCAGCCGGTGCGCCTCCTCGATCACGATCACGTGGCGCAGCTCGGCGGACTTCTCCTTCCTGGCCCGCATGCGCAGGTGCTCGACGATCCTGATGATCAGCGTGCCCATGAGGAACGCCTTGTCCTCGTCGTTGGCGACGTCCTCGATCGCCAGCACGACGTCGCGCTCCAGCAGGCCGCCGATGTCGGCCGGATGCCCGCCCTCGAAGAAGCGCCCCGCCGAGCCCACCCGCAGGGAGCGCAGCCGCAGCGAGATGAAGCCCTCGACGTCCGCCTGGACCTCGCGGCCGTAGCCGATCTCCTTGATGACGTCCATGGCGTGCTGCTGGAGCTGTTCGAGCGTGGGGATGCTGGGCGGGACGTTCGAGCCGGGCACCGCGCCGCCGGTGACGACGTCCCAGCCGGTGGCCTCGTAGACGCGCTGCAGGGCCAGCGACATGATCTGCGGGAACGGCTCCTCGGCGTCGAACGCCGCCATGAACAGCGCGCGGATCATGTCGATGTGGGCCTGGACGGGGTAGCCGGGCTCCGGTTCGAGCGGGTTGATGCTGAACGGCACGCCGTCGGGGGCCGACGGGTTGATCACGGTGACGGGGTCGTCGATGCGGCCGGCCATGGCGGCGTACTCGGACTTGGCGGGCTCGATCGCCAGCCACGGGATGCGGGCCCTGCTGAGCTGCTCCAGCAGGTGCCTGACCGTCTGCGACTTGCCCGAGCCGGTCGCCCCCGTGACGAAAGCGTGCCGGTTGAGCGTGGCCAGCGGCAGCCGGAACGAGCCGACGCCCCGGTCCTGGCCGTCGAGGATCTCGCCCAGCTCCAGCTCGCCCTCCTCGGCCTCCGAGGTCACGTCGAAGAAGCCCGACTCGAGCACGCGCACGCCCGGCAGCTCCCGCCGGGGCAGCCCGGCCAGCGCGGCCAGCGCCCCGGCCGTGGCGGCGAACGGGGCCGCGGCGCCGTCGGCCGGGTCCTGCATGGTGATGGCCAGGGCCTCCGACAGCGCGTAGACGGCGCCGTGGGAGCTGCGCAGCCGGTACGGGTGGTGGCTCATCTCGACGGACCCGACGAGCACGGGCGCGATCTGGCGCAGCTCGTCGGCCGTGGCCCCGCCGGCCAGCACGCGAACGTTCCACAGGCCCGCCTCGCGGAAGGCGTCCAGCTCCTGCATGCGGCGCTCGGCCCGCTCGGCGTCGAAGCGGGAGCGCTCGGAGGCGTCGCCGTACTGGCGCAGCACGTTGAGCTGCGTGCGCAGGTGGGCCACCTCGGCGTCGAGCAGATCGGTCGGCTCGGCCACCACCAGCCACGCGAACGGCCGCGACATCAGCGTCACCAGCGTCGACTCGAACAGCGTCGGCCGCCTGAGCTCGTCGGGGTCGAACTCGCGCCCCTTGCTGCCCAGCGGCGGCGCCTGCCGCCCCGGGCACGGCGTCCACACCAGATCGGCGAGGTCGGCCAAGTACTCCTCGTCGAGCTGCACCCCGCAGGCCCCGCCGGGGAACAGCAGCGGCTGCGGCCCGCTCGGCCGGTCGGGCGCGCCGGTGGACCTGCGTGGCTGGCGTGGCGGTGACAGCGGCCCCGCGTTGGTGATCAGCTCGAGCGGCGCGCCCGACCCCCGCGACAGCCACCCGATCACGAAGGGCCGGTCACGCTGGGCCGCCGACAGCACCGCGGGCAGCACGGTGACGAAGTCCCATTCAGCCGACGAGCTACGCGAGGGTGCTGCGATCGACTGGATTCGATACCAGGGCCCGCTCAGCGAGACACTCGGCTGCATTTCATTCCCCCACAGACGGTTCTTTGTTAAATTCCGCCAACCGTCAGCTCGTCACCTTGACATTGACCATGTCATTGCCTGCCCTTGCGCCAGTCCAGGCGTGGCGGTGGTGGCCCGAGGTTCGGTGGCGGCTCTCCGTTGCCGTCGCCGTCCTTGGGGTCGAGGGCCAGCACGGCCTCGCGTACGTCTTCGAGCTCGCCGAGCGTGGTCTTGGGGAAGGTGAGGATGGCCGGGTTGGCGTCGGCGAGGCGTACGCGCCTGCCCTCGGCCGTGGCGTCCGTGACGATCACGGACGTCGTGGGCAGGAGCTGGAGCTGGTGCGGCTCGACGAGGAACTCGCGCGAGCGCTGCAGCACCCGCTCCTTCTCCGAGATCTTGTCGGCGGTCCTGCCCCATTCGGTGGACTCGGTGATGTCGCCCGCGAGGTCGGCGTGGCTCTCGTCCCTGTTCTCCCGGTCGTCCTCGACCTGCGCGACCGTCGAGATGTAGCCGCCGTCGAGGCCGGGGAGCGAGTCGCTGATCGTCTCGGTGAGCTGGGCCAGCTCCAGGCGGTGCTCGGTGCCGACGTGCTCGCTGGCCACCCGCGCGTCCTCGGCGTTGCCCAGCCGCATGAAGGCCACCGCGGCGTGGCCTCGGCCGAGCCGCTCCCGCACGGTCGGGGTCAGCGACCGGTACGTCAGGACGAGGCCGGTACGCGAGGTCTCGCACGCGTCCATGAGCCGGTCGAGCACGTCGCCCCTGAGCTTGTCCGCGCCGGCCACGATGATCGTGTGGTACCAGGGCCGGTCGGAGGCGGCGGACTGGCGCAGGATGTGGGTCAGGGCGGTGGCCACGTACGTGCCGAGCACGCGGTTGCCGAACACGCCCGCCTGGCGGTCCATGCTCACCACGCGGAGCCTGGCGGGCGGGAGGCGTACGGCCTCGGTGCCCAGCGTCTCCAGCTTGCGGAGCTGTGACTCCAGCGCCCAGGCCCGCTCGATCACCACGCGGTCGCTGACCCCGCGTCCGAACAGCGTCCCGATGCGCTCGAGCTGGGTCGCGGTGATCAGCCCGAACCTCAGGTCGTCACGCGGGTCGCCGACCTGCGCCAGCGCCCGCAGCGCCGCCGTCACCTGGCTGATCGTGGCGCTCTCCCCGAGCACCTCCAGGACCCGCTCCAGGATCGCGTTGTCGAAGCTGAGGTCGCGCGTGGTGCGGTGCTCCTCGCTGACGCTCACCACGTGCGCCAAGACGTCCGCGAACGCCTCAGGCTTGAGCGTGGCGCCCAGGTCGAGCTTGGGCAGATCGACGGGCAGCACCCAGACCAGCGGGTCGTCGCCGCCCTTCCTGGCCAGCTCGATGAGGTCCTTGGCGATGGCGCCCTCGGACAGGTCGAGCACGGTGAGATGGCCGCCGCTGTAGAGCCGCGTGGCGCCGAGCAGGGTGATCAGCGCCGACCAGCCCGGCAGCGTGCCACCGGCGACGTCGATGCGGTCGATCTCGTCGGGCACGGCGACGGCGTACCAGGTGAGCTGCCGTTCGTGCCGCTCCTTGGAGTCCTGCCACTCGCGGTAGCGCTGGGCGTGCTCCTCCTGCGCGCGGAACAGCTCCTTGTCACGTTCCCGCTGCAGCCGCTCGTCCCGGGCCTGCTGCTCCAGCACCCGGTACTTGACCGCCCGATCCCCCTGCACCAGCGCGTAGCTGCAGATCCCCGCCACCCCGCCCGCGGCGACGAGCCCCAGCAGCGCGAACGACCAGCCGAGATAGCCCGTCAGGGCCGCGGCCAGGATCAGGACGGTCAGGATCAGCATGAACAGACGGAAAATTCTGACCGGCCGGTTGAGCATGTCCTCCTGGAGCCGCTCGCGGCGCAGCAACTCGAGCCGGGCGGGATCGGGCTCGGCGTCGGCCACCGTCTCCTCGACGGGCGAGGGCCGTTTCGGCGGGGGGCCGGGGTCGGGATGCAGCAGGATGTACTGCCAGCCCAGGTAGATGCGGTCCGCCTGGAGCTGGGCATGCTCAGGATGCACGTCCGTCACGTGACCCTCCGGCCGCCGATATGTCATTAGGAGTAGGGGTCAGCCCTTTCCGCTTCGTGACAGCGTATGAGCTACAACCCCGATAGCGGCAGGGTTCTCGGCAATTCGCCCAGTCCGATGGGAGCATTGCGGCAGATGGGACAAGCGAGACCTATTACCATCCTTATCCATGACGGAACCCTCCGGCGAGAGCACTGACAAGCCCAGACGCCCGGTAGTGGTGCCCGCGACGGGCCTGGTGATGCTCACCGCCGTCGGCATCACCGCCTTGCTGGGCGGTCTCACGGAGGTCCCCGAGGTGCCCGACCCCGCCGCGAAGGACGTGGTGATCGACCAGGGCCAGTTCTCCACCAAGTTCGTCGGGGCGCGGGTGACGGTGGAGAAGTCCGAGTCCACCTTCCTGGAGGACAAGCGGTTCGTGGAGATGGTCTTCGACGTCACCAACCTGGGGGACGAGACCGCGTCGGTCGGCATACCGCCCAGCCAGTGGGACAAGGCGTACCTGGGCACCTCCTTCGCCGGTTCCCTGGTCAGGATCTCCCCGGCCTTCAGCAAGGACGCCGGCCCGTTCGCCTTCGGGCTGGCCAAGGGCGGCGGCGAGACCGGTCAGTTGCACCCCGGCGTGAAAACGCAGGTCGTCGTGCGGTACAAGATGAAGGAAACCGAGCAGCCGCCGAAGGAGGTCGTCCTCGACGTGGCCTCCTTCGAGTACGAACCCGGCTTCCTCAACGACATCCCGTCCTGGCGGATGGTCACCGACCAGAAGGGCGAGAAGTTCTTCCCCGAGATCATGAACCGGGTGACGATGCCGGTCGAGAGAGGTGACGGAGCGTGACCGCCACGGAACCAAGATCAGCCGTCGCTCCCAGCCGGCGCGGCAGGCGGTCCGGGCGCCGGCGCGAGGGCGGCCGAGCGGGCTTCATCGCCACCGTCACCGGTCTGCTACTGGTCGTGGGTGCCGTCGGGATGCAGACGCTGGCTCTGGACGACGAAGCGCGACTCGCGCCCCTGACGTACTTGGGCGCCAAGGGTGAGATCGTGGACGCGGGGCGGTTCACGGCGCGGCTCGACTCCTTCTCCGCCGCCAAGTCGATCCAGATCAAGGACAAGACGATCGGGACCGACAATCTCTTCCTCATCGTCAACGTCTCGGCCAAGAGCCTGCTCAAGCCCTACCACATGGGCCAGCCGGTGCTGATGACCGCCGACGGCAAGAGGTTCGACGCCACGGACCGGGTGGAGAACACCTTGACGCTCGCGAACACATGGGTGCAGCCGGACATCTGGGTGAGCGGCCGGTTCTTCTTCGAGGTTCCGGCCTCGGCGCTGCCGGACGCGCGGGTCGTCCTCGCCCTCCCCGAGCAGGCGGGGCTGGTGGAGGCGTTCCAGCCCGAGGTCGAGGTGGATCTCGGCCTGGACGAGGAGGCGGCGCGCAAGCTCGCCGCCTCGCCGCAGGACGTCTACTCGACCGATAAGAAGTGATCGCAGGATGAGCACGAACGACGGGCGTGACTGGTTCGCGCCGAGGAACGACCAGCGGCGCGAGGAGGAGCGGCGGCCCGACGAGGAGCGGCCGCCACCGCCTCCCAGCCCGACCCCTCCCGCCGGACTTCGCGCCCCTTACGACCAGCCGACGCCCGGCGAGGAGACCGTCCCCTTCAGCCAGATCGTCCTGCCGCCCGGCGGCCAGGGGGTGCCGCCCGGCGGACCCGGCGTGCCTCCGGGGCAGGCGCCGCCCTCCGAGCAGGGGACGCCGCCGCAGCGAGGCGGGCGTCACAGCCACGCCGCGCCGCCGCAGTCGGCCGGCAACCCGCCGGGACTCGGCCCGACGCACGGCCACAACATGCCACCGGCTCAGGGCGGCACGCCCTACGGGCACAACCCCTCACCCGCCCAGGGCGGCGCACCCTACGCACAGGCCCCGCCGCCGGCCCAGGGCGGCGCACCCTACGCACAGAACCCGCCGCCGGCCCAGGGCGGCGCACCCTACGGACAGAACCCGCCGCCGGCCCAGGGCGGCGCACCTTACGGGCAAGATGCTCCTTATGGGCCGGATGTCGCACGTGCGCGGGGTGGCGCTCCCATGGGGCCACGGGACGTCCCGCGCCAGCCGCGTCCGGTGCGACGGCGCGGGATGCCCGCCGCACCCGACGGGATGTCCCCGGCGCGTCCACGGCACCTTCACCCCGACCAGCAGGTCTGGCCTCCCGCCGGCCGGGAGCCCGTCGGGGGCAGCACCCAGCCCATCCCCGCCGTGCCGGCACCGGCACCGGCACCGGCCGTCGCGGGGCCGCAGGGCAGCCCCACGCCCGAAGGCCGGCAATCGCCTCCGCCGGTCCCGCAGGAGCCGCAGCCACCGGCCCCCGCCCAGCCCGCGCCGCGCCGCCGGCGCCGCACCCTGCTGGTCGCCGTGGGCGCCGTGCTCGTGTCCCTCCTCGCCACCGGCGCGGAGATGTACGACGGCTACGTCTTCAAGGAGAAGGTGACCGCCAAGGAGACCAAGGAGACGACCGTCGCCGCCGGAGGGGCGGGCAAGGTGTACGACATCGAGTTCAAGGCCAGTGTCGCCACCACCCAGGCCCCCAAGGACAGCAGCCACGGCCCCGAGGTGACCTGGCTCAAGGTCGTCATCTCGAAGAAGGTGCTCGACGCCGCCTACGCCACGATGACCGCCGCGCCCTACGACGTGAAGCTGGACGACCGCGCGGGCCGCACCTGGACCGTGGTCATGGAGCAGTACGGCTCCCTGCCGACGGACAAGCTCGAGGTGGGCAAGGAGTACAAGATCGAGGGCATGGCCATCGTGCCCACCCCGGTGGCGAACGAGGTCGAGCTCAGTTTCCGGCCGAGCTCCTACCGCTCGGACACCCCCACGGAGGACCTTTTCAAGCGGGACACGGTGACGAAGGAGCCGGACGACCGTGTCCTGAGGTTCAAACGTCGTTGAGGGGCTCGCCCTTGAGCCGGGCCCTGGTGGCCGCGATGTCGTACGTGGCCGCCAGGAGGGCCATGGTGAGCACGCTCACGATCATGTCGCGCACGAACGACACCGGCGGCCCCTGCACGACCCATATCCACTCCTCGCGGGTGCCGATGAGCGTGAGCACGACCCGCTCGGCGTACTGGCCGGCCACGTCGATGGTCACGTAGCACAGGCACATCATGCCGAACAGCGGGAATCCGCCCCTGAAGATCATCCGCAGCGAGTTGGCCAGCGGCACCCACCGGTCCCTGAACCCACCGGTCACCTGGTTGAACGACTTCTGCGTGAGGTCGTGGCTGCCCTCCAGCCGATCCACGCCCTTCTCCAGGCGGGTGCCCTTCACCAGGGCACGGGTCTCGTCGGAGAAGGCGCCGAAGACGAGCATGGCCACGGTCAGCCAGGCCAGCGGAATCACGACGGCGTCGATGATCAGCGGCCAGACGTCACCGAACCAGTCGGTGACGGCCTTCCAGCCCGGCACGGTCGTCTGCGCCTCCGTCCAGAAGTCCTCGGAGCCGACGACCACGTTGCGGTGCTCGACCCACTCGGCGCGGGCCTTGGCGACAGTGAACGTGGCGTTGAGCCCCAGGAAGACGAACGCGAACTCACTGAACGCCGCGCCGAAGCCGTAGAACCCGCCCTGCTTCTTCTCGAGAAGCTTGCTGAACAGGAGTTTCAGCCCGAACATCGCGACCATCGCGGCGAGCGACACCCGCCAGTCCAGGTCGATGAACCCGCGCCCGACGTGTGACTCCTCGCCGAACCACGCCGCCTCGGTGCCGTCGTAGTAGTGGTGGAACATGTCCATCTGATAGACGGCCCTGGCGTCTTCCACCTGGAAGCCCCACGCCAGATACAGCACGGCGAAGGCCGGTGCCACCCGGTCGAGGGCCCTGAAGAAGCGCTCGTCCGCCACGCCGTCCTCGGTCCTGGCCCGTATCTCCCACATGGCGCCGCGCAGGCTGTGCAGCATCCCGGTGGTGACGGTCATCGCCGTGAGGACGATGAGCGTGGTCAACACCATCACCGCCACCAGGCGGACCTGGCGCCAGTCGCCGTAGGCCACCTCGACGGCGCCGTACAGCAGCAGGAAGCGGGCCAGTTCGCCGGCGGAGAACCAGAAGATCAAGGGCAGCGCGCACTTCCCCGCCAGCCGTAGCGCGTGCAGGGGAAGCGAGTACGGGGACGGCACCTTCTGAGCCGGCGTAGGCCCAGGTCGTGGTGGTGCCATCACACCTGTCGAACCGGACATCTGTCGAATCGTATCGGTCTGTCCCTTGTGCCGCACCCGCAACTCCAGAAAGTTGCATGATCACGTAGCGTGCACACCAGGCGGGCACGGGCTCGGGACGCCCCGGGCGGTGACAGATGAATTATCGGCCGTCGTTTGCCGCCCCTCGGCGACGTACGTGCGGCAGCATGACTGTATGGAGCCGCAGCCCGCAATCGACACCGATCCGCGCGTGGTGGGAGACCGGCTGCGGCGGTTGCGGCAGGCGCGCGGGGTCTCGCTGTCCGAGCTGGCCAAGCGGGCGGGCATCGGCAAGGCCACGCTGTCGGGGGTCGAGACCGGCACGCGCAACCCGACGCTGGAGACCCTGTGGGCGATCACCGCCCAGCTCGGGGTGCCGATCGGGGCGATACTCGACTCGCCGCCCGAGCCGCAGATCATGCGGGGCACGGCGATCGAGGCCGAACTGCTCGAGGTGTTCGAGGACGACCGCGTCACCTACGAGCTCTACCGCGTACGCATCCCGCCCGGCCTCACCCAGACCTCCCCCGCGCACCACGAGGGCGTGAGCGAGCACGTCACGGTCTTCACCGGCACCCTGAGCGCCGGGCCCATCGACGAGCCGCTCACCGCCGGGCCGGGTGACCACATCTCGTGGGTCTCCGACGTGCCGCACGGCTATCGGGCTCACGGTCCCGACGTCGTGCGGGCCACGCTGCTGATGCGCTACCCGACCAAGCCGGTGTAGGCCCTCACGCCGTCGCGCCGGTCTGGGCCGGGCGGCAGGTGCGGCAGGGGCGGTAGCCGGCGGCCCTGGCCTGGGCGAGGTCGCGGAAGCCGTGCCGGTGCGCCGGTGTGATGCGCCTGGCGTTGTGGCACGTCGGGAAGCAGACCACGCCCGTGGTGTCGCTGGCCAGGTAGAACACCCGCTCCCCGGCCAGCTCCCGCACCCGCCCCAGGTCCGCGCCCTCCGCCAGCAGCAGCCGTTCCTTGGCCGCCGGGCCGAACACGTAGTCACCCACCACGCCGTCCGACCGGATGACCCGGTGGCAGGGGATGAGCAGCGGGACCGGGTTGCGGCCGAGGGCCGTGCCGACCGCGCGTACGGCCTTGGGACGGCCGACGTTGGCCGCGATCCAGGAGTAGGGGCGCACCTCGCCGCGCGGGATCGTGCGTACCGTCTCCAGGACCTCGCGCTGGAAGTCGCTCATCCCGCGCAGGTCCAGCCGCAGCCCCGCCGCGCGGCCCGTGCGGAGCGCGGGCAGGAGGCCGGCGGGCGGGCGGGCGGCGGCCAGGAGGGGGCGGCCGAAGCGCTCCCTGAAGGCGGGGGCGAAGCCGTCGCCCACGTGGACGTACGCCACGCCCTGGTCGGTGAACGCCACCCGCAGCTCCCCGATGGGCCCCGGCACGGCCACCCACCGCGCCGCGATCCTGTCGAGCAGCCCCTCGGGCGGGTCGGCCGCCAGCGCCGCGAGTCCGGTGAGCAGTGGGTCGTGGGTCATCGGGCACCTCCCAGTGCGCGTAGCCGCTTCAGTCCCCGTGACACGTGTGACTTGACCGTACCCTGGGGGATCTTCAGCACGGTGGCGATCTCGCTGACCGGCAGGTCCACGACGTGCCTGAGCACCACCGCGGCACGCTGCTCGTCCGGCAGCAGGCTCAGCAGCCCGGCCAGCTCGTCGCCGGTCTCGCGGCGCACCGCCGCCTCCTCGACGTCCTCGCCGGGATCGGCCTCGTCGATCGGCTCGTCACGCAGGTCGGGCGGCGGCTTGCGGGACTTGGCCCTGGCGCAGTTGCGCCAGATGTTCATCAGGATGGTCATCACCCACGCGCGGGGCTGGAGCTCGGCGATGCGGTCGCGGTCGTAGCCGGCCAGCGCCCGGTACGCCCGCAGGAACGCCTCCGCCGTGAGGTCCTCGGCGTCGGCCCACCGGCCGCTCAGCCGCAGCGCGGTCGAGAAGACCAGGCCGCGGTAGGCGCCGTAGAACTCGGCGAAGCCCTCGTCGAGGTCGTCGAGCAGCGCTTTGCGCACCGGGTCGAGACAGTCGATTCCACTCACATCAGGTACAACACCGCTCGTCCGGAATCGGTTGCACGCCGAAGGCCCGCGTCCTGGACGGACGCGGGCCTTCGGATGAGCGTGAACGTGAGCGGACGGGTCAGACGGCTACGGCGAGCTGGGCGACTTCGCCCAGCTTGGCCTCGACCTGGATGTCCCTGGTGACGCCGCCGCCCGCGATGATGCGGACGGTCCAGTCGCCGGGAGCGGCGAAGAAACGGAAGACGCCCTCGTCGGACACGACGACCTCGCCGGTGAACTCACCGGAGTGGTCGAGCAGCCGCGCGTACGCGGTGCCGGCGCCGGTCACCACGCCCTGGATCACGGCCTGGTTGGACAGGTCGATCCCGGCGGGCAGCGCGATCGTCTGCTCCGGTGCTCCGCAACCCTGTGCAGCGGTCGACATCAGCGGGCCTCCCCCAGCTCGATCGGCACGCCCACGAGCGAGCCGTATTCGGTCCACGAACCGTCGTAGTTCTTCACGTTGGACTGCTCGAGCAGCTCGTGCAGCACGAACCAGGTGTGCGCGGAGCGCTCGCCGATGCGGCAGTAGGCGATGGTGTCCTTGCCGAAGTCGACCCCGGCCTCCTGGTAGAGGCCGCGCAGGTCGTCGTCGGACTTGAAGGTGCCGTCGTCGTTGGCCGCCTTGGACCACGGGATGTTACGGGCGGTGGGCACGTGGCCGCCGCGCTGGGCCTGCTCCTGCGGCAGGTGGGCGGGGGCCAGCAGCTTGCCGGTGAACTCGTCGGGCGAGCGCACGTCGACCAGGTTGAGCTTGCCGATCGCGCCGACCACGTCGTCGCGGAAGGCGCGGATCGCGCTGTCCTGCTCCTGCGCGGAGTATTGCGTCTTGGACCGCTGGGGCACGTCGCGGACCAGCTCGCGCGAGTCGAGCTCCCACTTCTTGCGCCCGCCGTCGAGCAGCTTCACGTTGGAGTGGCCGTACAGCTTGAAGTACCAGTAGGCGTAGGCCGCGAACCAGTTGTTGTTGCCGCCGTAGAGCACGACGGTGTCATCGTTGGAAATGCCCCGGTCGGACAGCAGAGCCTCGAAACCGGTCTTGTCCACGAAGTCGCGGCGCACCGGGTCCTGTAGGTCCTGTCGCCAGTCGACCTTCACGGCGCCACGGATGTGGCCCTTGTCGTAGGCGCTGACGTCTTCGTCGACCTCGACGAGAACGACTCCGGGCGTGTCGAGGTTGGCCTCGACCCAGTCGGCGTCCACCAGTGCGGCGGAGCGGCTCATTGGGAAACCTCCATTTTGGCGGCGGGCAGTAGACGGCGAATGAGCAGGTACGTTTCGCAGCCAAGGCAGAGTCCGAAGGCTGCGTTGAGGAAGGCGGCGAGGAGGGCCGCGGCCGTGGCCACCAGGGCCAGCGGCGCGATCCCGGTGAGAAGCCCGGCCAGGCCCACGACCGCGAAGACCAGCCCGACCCCCTGGGCGAAGCGGGGTGGACGTGCGTCCTCGGTCTCCTTCGGAGCGCTCCTGACGAGCGCCTTGAAGAGCATCGCGTACGGCGACCGCCAGGCGGCGCCGAGCGCGAAGACCACCGCCTGGGCGGCGAGCAGCCAGGCACTCTCCGTCACCAGGACGGAGGCGAGGACCAGGGTGGTGATGGCCGCGCCGAAGCGCAGCGCTCTAGGATCGGCACGCATCTTGGGATGCTCCTGAAGGGTCGACGGGGCGGCACGGAAGTCCGCGCGAGATCGTCCTCAGGCAGCGCGACAGAGCGCGGTGGCGACGCGGCAGAAATCAACCGCGCGCCGCTTCGTCAGCAGCTCTGTCGATGGGTTCATAGCGACGACACTACTCGGCGTCTCGTCATCTGTCACATCTCGTCCGGTTGTTGAGACGACATTCTCCTCACACCTCCGGTACGGCCTGGGCCAGCGCCGCCAGCACGTCGGCCTTGCGCGGCTGGCCGGCGGCCTTCTTGACGACGGCGCCGGTGGCGTCGAGCACCAGGACGGTGGGCGTGCGCATGATGTCGAGCCGCCGTACGAGGTCGAGCCGGGACTCGGCGTCGATCTCGACGTGGTCCACCCCGGGCACGAGCGCGCTCACGTCGGCCAGGATCCGCCGGGTGGCCCGGCAGGGCTGGCAGAACGCGGTCGAGAACTGCACCAGCGTCGCCCGCTCACCGAGCCCGGCGCCGAGGTCGGCGGCCGACAGGCGGTCGCCGCCGGCGCCCTCCGCGCCGCCGTCGACGTCGTGCACGCGTCCGTCGCGGCGCAGTCGGATCACCCCGATCACCGTACCGAGCGCCAGAGTCGCCAGCGCCACCCAAAGACCAGTCATCGTCGGGTGCAACCACGCGGGGCCGCGATTACTTCCGCTATTTCCGCTACTTCCGCACGGGCACCTTGACGAGCACCTTGCCCCCGTCGTCGACGATCTCGAACCGGGCGATCTCCTTCATCGCCATCGTCGTCTCGCGCGGGAAGACGGCCTTGCCCTGGTACGCCTCGCGGCTGACGACCCAGCTCTGCGTGGGCTCGCGCCGCCCGTCCCTGCCGACGATGACGAGGCTGCACGTCGTGTCCACCGGCACGCCGGTGACCTGCACGTCGAGGGCCGTGCCCGCGCCCATGGCCCAGGCCACGACGGTGGCGTGGTAGTCGGCGGCCTTGTTCGAGCCGGAGAACCTGCGGCCCTCGCCCTGCGTGGTCCGCGACGGCGTGGGCTGGAGCTGCGCATCGGAGGCGGACTCGGTGGGCGGGGCGCTCCTCAGCGGCTGCACGCTGTCCGCCTCCGCCGCGCTCTGGTCCTGCTTCATGCGGGAGCCGGCCTCCTGGGAGGGCGAGGACATCGCCGGGGCCGCCGCCGAGGTCTGATCCACGTTCGACCTGTCCTGGATGGCCGTCCAGACCGTGCCGCCCACCACCAGGACGGCGGCGGCGGAGGCCACGGCCAGCAGGACCCGGCTGCGCCTGGTCCGCTTGACGCGGTCGTTGAGCAGCCGGTCGAGCACCTGGCGCGGCGGGCTGGCCACCAGCGCGACGTCGCGTTCCGACACCTTGCCCAGGAACGAGGCCACGCCTTCGAGTTCGAGCAGCTCGCCACCGCACGCCTCACAGGTCGCCAGGTGGGTGTCGATCTCGAGTGCCTCTTCGGGGTCGAGTGCGCCCAGGGCGTGCGCGCCCAGGGCCAGCCGAACCTCCTCGCACGTCATCATGGCGCCAACCCCCGCTCCTCCAGCGCCAGCTTGAGCGCCCGCAGCGCGTAGTACGTGCGCGACTTGACCGTTCCCGGCGGAATGCCCAGCGTCGCCGACGCCTCCTTCACCGATCGTCCCCGGTAGTAGACCTCCACGAGCACGTCGCGGTGCTCGGGCCGCAGCGCGGCCAGCGCCTCGGCCACGGCCCACGACTCGACCGCGCGCTCGAGCTCGTCGTCGGCCGGCAGCACCGCCAGCGCCTCGTCGCCGGTCTCCGGTGGCCTGGCCTTCTTGGCCCGATGCTGGTCCACGACGAGGTTACGGGCCACGGTGAACAGCCACGCGCGGATGGGCCGGCCGGACATGGCGTCGGGATGCCGCCAGGCCCGCAACAGGGTCTCCTGCACGACGTCCTCGGCCCGCCCGGAATCGCCGGTCAGACGCAGAACATAGCCGTAGAGCGGCCCGGCGTGCTCGTCGAAGAGGGTCCTCACGAGTTCCTCGTCGGCCGTTCCCGCTGCGCTCACACCCTCTTCACGTACGCCGGGGCGGAGCGGTTCAACCTCATCCACGAATGGGCACGTCAGACGCTTCGGCCGAGAACTCCAATCCCTCGGCCACGCTCTTGACCCCGGTCACCTTCACGTCGAAGGGCAGGTCGCCCTTGAACGGGATCGTGTACGACACCAGCCGCGCGAACTGGTCGGGTACGCCCTGGATCTTCTCGGCCTGGATCCTGATCCCCCCGTCGGCCAGCTCGACCCGCATCTCGGCGTTGAACTTCACCTTGTTCACCCCCATCATCACCTCGCCCGACGCCGTGAGCCGCTGCCCGTTGCCGCCGATCTTCACGCCCTTCGGCGCGTACCGGTCGATGGTCGCCCTGGTCAGCGTGCCGCTGATGGCAACGCGCTGGGCCAGGACGTTGGCGCGGTTCTGGAGGACGTCGGCCAGGGGTGCCGTCACGTCGTAGGCGGCGCCCCGCAGGTTCTTGACCGGCACGCCGCCGTAGGTGAACGTGCCGAGATTGAACCGTACCTCTGGATAGCGCCCGGAGACGGCCTGTGTGAGAAATGGGATGCCCTCAATTGTCACGGTCGGCGTGCCGCTGAGGTTGGAGGCTGCCGCGATCCTGTTCGCGAGGTCGCGCTCGACCCCGGCCACCGCGACCCTGTCGACCGCGACGAGCAGAACGATGAGCACGATCAGGAAAACGATCAGCTTGCGCATGGGGCTCCCTGTCTCGGGCGGGGGTCAGAGCCTATCGACTGGCATCTCTCATTCCCCCGCAAAGCGCCCCATCACCCGCCGGCGAACGGCGGCAGCACCTCCACGGTCGCGCCGTCGCCGAGAACCACCTCGTCATGGGGCCGTCTGCCGACCGGAGAACCGTCCACGAGGAACGAGCAGCGGCGTACGACATGTGCCAGATCTGCACGATTTTGTGTGATTTTGGTCATGAGTTCACCAAGAGTGACCGCTTCGAACGGTTCTTCCGCCACACCCGCCGCCTCCTTGGCCGCGGCCCAATAACGTATCTTTCCTGTGGCCATGCCTGCCTCACAATCGCTTTGGGGTCTATTGTGCGGCGCCCTTAACAACCTTGTTTCAGGAGACGCGCTGTTCACCTGGTGGACGCGCAATGGACGCGACTTACTCGTGGGATATCCTCACCTACAGGACCTGGGCGACGTAGCCCCCGGGTCCTCGCGCGTTTGAGGAGGCCGTAATGAGCAACCTGCTCCTGCTGACCAACGCCCTCGAGCCATCCGCCGAGGTGCTCCCGGCGCTGGGGTTGCTGCTCCACTCGGTCCGCGTCGCCCCGGCGGAGGCGTCCGCCTTGATCGACACCCCTCCCGCCGACGCCGTCCTCGTGGATGCTCGGAAGGAATTGGTGCAGGCCAAAAGCCTGTGCCGGTTGATCCGGACGACCGGTATCGACTGCCCGCTGCTGGTGATCGTCACCGAGGGCGGGCTGGCCGCGATGACGGCGGAGTGGGGCGTCGACGACGTGCTGCTCGACAGCGCGGGCCCGGCAGAGGTGGAGGCCCGGCTGCGCATGGCCACGGGCCGCATCTCGCAGGCCGCGAGCGAGGACGTGCCCGACGAGATCCGCAGCGGCGACCTGTCGATCGACGAGGCCACCTACACCGCGCGGCTGCGCGGCCGGGTGCTCGACCTGACGTTCAAGGAGTTCGAGCTGCTCAAATACCTGGCCCAGCACCCGGGCCGGGTCTTCACCCGGGCCCAGCTCCTGCAGGAGGTCTGGGGCTACGACTACTTCGGCGGCACCCGCACGGTCGACGTGCACGTCCGGCGGCTGCGCGCCAAGCTCGGCACCGAGTACGAATCCCTGATCGGCACCGTCCGCAACGTCGGCTACCGCTTCGTCCCCGACCGCACCGACCCCGCCCACGTCTGAGCCGATTGACAGCGGGCTCACCGCTGAAGTCCACTGATGTGACAGGTTTTCGTACGGGCTGTTTCGGTCCTGTCATGTCGAGGACACCGCCGTCCCCAGATGGGTGGTGTTCGGGGTGGGTTTGTTCAGATCTCTGGTGGACGAGGGCGGCCGGCCCCGCGTCTACCGACGTAACGAGACCATTTGCTCGCCATTGCGGCCGGCCACCAAGGTTTACCTCATCGACTACGGCTACGCCCGCGAGTACACCCCGGCGGGCGAGCGTGAGGCCGTCCACGACCTGCGCGGCGAGGGCGACCTCGTGGGCGAACTGGCCTTCTGGAGCCCCGCCGACCGGGTCAAGGTCGACGCGCTGACCGAGGTCCGGGTCTGGCCGATCGACCTGCGGCGGCTGCGCGAGCACGCCTCCGCCGGCCCCGCCGTGGCGACCGCGCTGGTCCAGGAGCTGTTCGCCAGGAACATGGCCGCCCGCAGGCACGAGGCGCTCGCCCGCGCCCCCGTCGCCGCCCGGCTGGCCGTGTGGCTGCTGCACCTCGACGAGCGGTACGGGCTGGCCTCCGAGTCGTCCCCGCCGCTGTCCATGGAGACGCTGGCCGACCTCGTCGGCAGCTCCCCCGACGTCGTGCAGCGCCAGCTCACGCAATGGGTGAACCGGGGCTGGCTGGTACGGCCCGGCTACCGGCGGCTGCGGATCGCCGACCCCCCGGCCCTGCGGACCGCCGCCGGGAGCTGGGAGCACCTGTCGGCACCGTGGAGCGGGCGGGTGACGCCGTTCCTGTCGAGCCCCGGCGCGCCGGCCGAGCCGCTGCCGGTCGTCGAGGTGCCGATCCCCCGCCAGCTCCCCGCCGACGTGGCCGACTTCACCGGGCGGCAGCAGAGCCTCGACCTGCTCACCCACTGGGTCGAGCGGCCCCGGCGGACCAACACCATGGTCGTCCAGGGCCTGCCGGGCGTCGGCAAGACCGCGCTGGTGACGCACTGGGGGCACCTGCACGCCGACCGGTTCCCCGACGGGCAGATCGTGATCGACCTGCGCGGACAGTCGCCGAACCAGCCGCCGATGAGCGCCATCGAGGCGCTCGGGCAGATCCTGCGCTCGCTCGGCATCAGCGAACCGGCCTCCGACGAGGCCGAGCTGATGCTGCTCTACCGCAGCAGGATCGCGGGGCGCAGACTCCTGCTCATCCTCGACAACGCCGCCGACCCCGCGCAGGTGCGGGCGCTGCTGCCGGGCAGCAAGGACTGCGTGGTGCTGGTGACCAGCCGGACGCGGATGGCGCCGCTGCGGGCCATCGGATACGCCGACCTCATGGACCTGCCGGTGCTCGACTCGGGCAACGCGGTCGCGCTGCTGGTGGCGGTGCTGGGCGAGGGCTCGCCACGGGCCGCCGACCGGGACGCGCTGGCCGAGCTGGCGCGGGTGTGCTCCTACCATCCGTTCGCGCTGCGGATCTCGGCGGCCAAGCTGGCCGAGCACCCCGGGCTCAGCGTGCAGTCGCGGGTGCGGGAGCTGCGCAGCTCCGATCAGCTCCTGGTGGGCGATCCGGAGGAGGCGTTCAGGTCGGCGCTCGACCTGGCGTACGAGTCGCTGAGTCCCCCGCAGCGGCGGGCGTTCCGGCACGTCGGGCTGCTGCCGGGGCGGGACTTCACGCCGGAGGTGCTGGCCGCGGCGCTGGGCGTGTCGGTCAGCGAGGCGGTGATCGCGGTGGAGGGGCTGCACCGGGCGTACCTGGTCGAGCCGCTGCCCGGGCCGCGTTACCGGGTGCACGACCTGGTCAAGAGGCTGGCCAGGGAGCTGGGCCGGCACGCGGAGGCGGGTGTGCGGGAGGCACGCGTACGGCTGCTCGACCACTACCTGGCGGTCGCCACCGATCCGGCCACGCCGCGCGAGTGGTTCGAGGCGGAGCGGCGCTCGCTGGTGTCGGCGGTGCGGCTGGCGGAGGAGAGCGGCGCGCACGGGATGGCGTGGCGGCTGGCGGAGGCCGTGTTCGAGCCGTTCAGGAGCCTGCGGTTCTACGAGAACAACCTGGAGATCCAGCAGGGCGGGCTCACCGCGGCGATGCAGGTGAGCAACCGGCGGGCGATCGCGCGGATGCGCAGTCACCTGGGCTCCATCCACCGGGACATCGGGCCGTCCACTCTGGCGGCCAGGTTCATCGGCGAGGCGCTGGCCGACTTCGCCTCGCTCGGCGACAGCGTGGGCCGGGCCAGGGCGCTCAACGACCTCGCGGAGGTGCACGGCATCGCCGGCAACAGCGAGGAGGCGCTCGAGTGCGCGGGCGAGGCCCTCGACCTCTACCGCGAGATCGGCGACCTCACCGGAGTGGCGGGCTGCCTGCACACGCTCTCCCGCCTGCACCTGTCACAGGAGCGGTACGAGCTCGCGCTCCAGCACGCCGGCCAGGCCCTCGACGTGCGCGAGGAGCTCGGCGACCGCCGGGGCACCGCGCAGAGCCTGATCATCCTGGCCCGGGTGCAGCGGAACCTGGGCGAGCCGAACGCGGCCCTGTCGGAGGGCCTGGAGGCGCTGTCGATCTGCCACGAGCTGGGCGACGAGCACGCCGAGGCCGAGACCCTGCTCTGCCTGGCCGAGATCTACGACCTGCTGCGCCTGCAGCACGACGCGCAGCGCGACGCGGAGCGGGCCCTGGCCGGCTACACGGCCACCGGCGACCAGTACGGCTGCGGCCGGGCCCTGTGCGCGCTCGGCCGCATCGCGCGCAACAGCTCGCGCTACGACGAGGCGCTGGCCTACTACGAGCAGGCGCTGACCGTGCAGGTGGAGCTCCACCACGAGCAGGGCAAGGCCGAGACCCTCGGCGACATCGGGCTGGTGCACTGGCGGCTGTCGGACTACCTGCGCGCCGACGACTACCTGAGCCAGGCGCTGGCGATCAGCCGGGTGATCCATGACGAGCCGGTCGAGGCCCGCATGCTCAACCGGCTGGCCCGGGTGCGGCGGCGGCAGGGGCTGCCCCAGGTGGCCTTCGTGTACGCGCTCGAAGCCCTGGACATCGTGCAGGGCATGGGCAGCCGGCGGGCGGAGGCCGAGGTGCAGGAGACGCTGGCGTACACGTACCTGTCGCTGGGGCAGCACAAGCCCGCTCTGCGGGCCTCCAAGGCGTCTCTGGCGATCAGGGAGGAGCTGCGTGACAACCGGGCCAGCGCGCTGCTGTCGATGGCGCAGGCGCTGCACACGGCGGGCAAGCCGGCGGCGGCGCTGAAGCTGGCCAGGGAGACGGCCGAGTTGCAGAACGAGACCGGCACCCGGGACCGGTGGGCGGCGGCGCTCACGACGCTGGCGATGGTGCTGCTGGACCTCGACCGCGCCGACGAGGCGCTGGTCTACGCGCGGCAGGCCAGGGACGTGCACCAGGAGTGCGGGACCCGGCGGGACCTCGGCTGCGCGCTGCGGGCGCTCGGGCTGATCTCCGCCAAACTCGGCCATCTGGGGGCGGCCGGCGAGTATCTCCGTGAGGCCGTGCGGACGCTCGACGAGGTGGGCGACCTTTTCGAGGCGCAGCTCGTGTCGGAAGAATTGCGGGAGCTCGGCTGAATCCCGATAAAAGTCGGGAATTCTCGGGCGCAAGGTCGCAGATCTTTCCCGGATCTTTTCGTTAGCTGGTTTCACCAGCGATTCAGCGGAGGTGATCCGGGTGCTCAAGAATCATTTGCGTCGAGACCTTCAGTGGCTCAAGCGACAGGCGCGCAAGGACAGACGGATCACCGTCGTCCTGCTCACCGGCGTGCTGGCGGCGTGGGTCCGCCAGCTCACTCCCGGCGATGGGGCCGCCTCGCCGGTGCTCCTGCTGGCCATCTCGTTCGCGCTCGTCATGAGCTCGGGCGCGGCCTGGCTGGTGTCGGCGTACTTCGTCTCCAGGAGCCTGCGGGCGCGGCGGGAGCCGGCCGAGGAGCTGCGCTGGATCTCCAGGATCAGCCGGGGCAAGGAGTGGGCGTTCTGCTCGCTGAGCGCGTACGTGGCCTGGCACCTGCTGCAGTTCGTCACCGCGCTGGTGATGAGCTGACCGGGGCGGCGGCGGGGCGTCACCTAAGGTATGGGGCCCGGGTGACGCTCCGTCGTCTCGCGCGGGGCTTCATGGAGGGTCAGGCGGGCGCGTTCGAGGGGGTCGACGCGGATGCCCGTGCCGGTGTGCGTGAACTGGACGACCTCCGCCGTGGTCAGCTCGGCCACGCCGAAGTCGGCCTCCGTGTTCGCGTCGCACCACTCGACGAGCTCCCGGGGGTTCGCCAGGGGGCGGGCGAAGTGGACGAGGCTGACGTACCAGCGGTCGCGGGTCCTGCCGTGCTCGAGGTCGCGGACGCCGCGGCACTCCAGGGCGTGGGCGTAGCGCTTCCGGAGGGTGAGCAGGGTGTCGTCCTCGAGGTGGCCGTAGACCAGGACGCCGCCCTGGTGGGGGGTCAGGCCCGCCAGGCGCACCTGGACCGGGGGCAGGCCGGTGGCGGCCTCGGTCAGGGCGTCGCCGTACGTGCGGCGCAGGGGGTCGTCCTCCGGGATGCGGGCGCGGTAGGGCTCCAGGGAGCGGAGCGTGACGTGCAGCGTCGAACCGCCGTGCACCCAGTGGCCCGGGGCGGGGACGGAGGCGGCCAGCTCCGTCAGGCGCTCGACGACGTCACCCTCGGGGCGCAGCACCGCCCCGGCGCCCCAGCGCCTCGCGCCCTCCACCATGGGGAGGTCGTGGGTGGCCCGGCCGTCCAGCAGGGCCGCACGGCCTCTGGCACGGAACTCGGCGAATTCGGACATCCGAGCAGTATGCCAGGCGACTGCCACCCCGAAAACGATCATGCCGGGCATACTGGCGGGGTGCGGGAGTGGTGCGAGAGGTGGCTGGGGGCCGCGCCGGTGCGGGAGCTCTTCCGTGCGGGGCATCTGTCGGTGGTACGCAGGGTCGAGCTGTCGGACGGGCGGCGCGTGGTGCTCAAGTGCCGGCCGCCGGACGGACGCGTCCGGGGGTGCGTCGACGTGCAGCGGCACCTGGCCGGAGCGGGCTTCCCCTGCCCGACGCCACTGACCGCGCCTGAACCACTGTCCGGGCCAGTGACTGGGCCACTGACTGGGCCACTGACTGGGCCCGAGCCATCGGCCTTGCCTGTGCCGCGCGGTTCGTGGGTCGTGACCGCCGAGGAGTACGTTCCCGGCGGGACGCAACTGGATCCCGAGGCCGATCGGGCGCGGTTGTTCGCGGCGGCGCTCGCCCGGCTCGTCCGGCTCGCTCCTGCCGTCGAAGTCGTCGCCCCGCTGACTCCGGCGCCGCCCTGGGTGGGGTGGGGGCACCGGGGGGACGGCGTGTGGCCGTGGCCCGACGACGTGGACGCCGACCTCAACGCGCGCCCCGGGCCGGACTGGCTCGACGACCTGAGCGCGCGGGTGCGGGAGCCGCTCCTCGCGACCCGGCTGGAGCCCGTCGTCGGCCATGGGGACTTCGAGTCGCAGAACGTGCGGTGGGCCGGGGACGAGGTGCGGGCCGTACACGACTGGGACAGCGCCGTCGCACTGCCCGAGCCGGCCCTGGCGGGGGCGGCCGCGGCGGTGTTCACCGAGACGGGACGGTCCGCCGTGCGCGCCACCGTGGCGGAGAGCGCACGCTTTCTGGAGTCCTACGTGGAGGCGCGGGGGGCTCGCTGGGGGCGCGCGGAATGGGAGGTCGCCTGGGCGGCCGGCCTGTGGGTACGCGCGTTCAACGCCAAGAAGGCCGTGGTCTCGGGCGCGGGGCGGCAACCGCTCGACCAGCTCGCCGACCAGGCGGAAACCCGGCTCCGGCTCATGGACGACGGCCTCGCGGGCTGAAACCCGGGGAGCGCGGCGCCGGGTCGGCCGTTTCGGGGTCCTTCAGGTGCTTTCGGGGTGGGGCCGCCGGGGGAAGGCCGCCTTGTGCGGGCCGTTGTCCGGGTCGAACTCGTGGCGGATCCTGGCGCAGTCGTCGAGCATCGCCCCCTGCAGCGACCCGAGCGCGACGTGCCGCGTCCGCCGGAACTCGTCGGCCAGCAGCCGCTGCTCGCGCTCTCCGTCGCGCAGGGCGGCCCGCAGCTCCTCCAGCTCCTCCTGACCGCCTCCGCCGAGCTGCAGCTCGCCGAAGGCGCGGAACACGCGGGAGAGCGCTTCCAGCTCCTCGGCCAAGGGTTCCGGCAGGTCCGCGGCGCGCTCCACGGGCAGGCCGCGCGCGCCGCCGATCAGGTCCACCAGGCCCCTGGCCAGGCCCCTGAGCTGGTGGCAGGCGTGGTCGAGGCAGGCGGCGGCCTCGGCCACCTGGCTCAGGCGGCGGTCGTAGCGGCGGCGGCGCAGCGACAGGCGTACGGACTCGGCCGCCTGGTCGGCGGCGTCCTTGGTCTCCTCCAGGAGCTGCGACAACCCCCTCGCCCGGTCCAGCCAGCCCTGCGCCATGTCGCTGTCCCAGTCCTGCCGCAGGCCGCGGGACATGTCCCCGGCCAGGTCGGCCAGCTCGCCGGAGAGCCGGGCCAGCTCCTTGCCGGCCTTCTCGACGAAGCGCGGCGGCAGGATGAGCAGGTTCGCCGCGATGCCGAGGCCGGCGCCCAGGAGCACGTCCGAAAGGCGTTCGAAGCCGTACGTGTGGCCCAGCGCGAACACCAGCAGCGCCGTGATCGGGATCTGCACGTTCTGGGCCGGCAGGTTCAGCAGCCGCGTCAGGACCAGGCCCGCCACCACCAGCACCGCCATCGTCACCACGTTCACGCCGATCAGCCAGATCAGCCCCGTGGCCGCGCCCACGCCCACCACCACGGCCCCGACCTGCTGCAGCCCTCGCACGACCGTGCTGTACGCGGTCGCCGACACCGTCAGCAGCACGCCGATGGGCACCAGCACCGGCAGGTCCACCTTGAGCACGTACGCCGCCAGCCACCACCCCAGCACGCAGGCCGCCGTCACCTTGACCGTCTGGATCAGCGACTCGCGCTCCATCCGCAGCCAGCGCCCGACCCCCATGCTCCGGACGCGCCCGAGCACCGACGCCCCGCCCGACACGATGCGCTCGAGCGGAGAGGCGGCACGGTCGTGCCTGCGCCCCGATTCGGTGTCCAAGGTCCCCCAACCTCCCCCTCCCATGCCCTGCCCAGGGACGCGGCGGATAGAGCCGGTCATCCGGGGGTAGCGACATGGGACGCCCACCCCCCGGCGGAGCGCTATCAAGGGAGGTGAGGCAGGTGTCCGGCGATCTGATCGTTCCCGACGCCGCCCAAGGCGTGGTGGTGTTCGCGCACGGCAGCGGCAGCGGCCGGCACAGCCCGCGCAACCGTTACGTGGCCGGCGCGCTCAACGACGCGGGCCTCGCCACGCTGCTGTTCGACCTGCTCACGCCCGAGGAGGAGGCGAACAGGGCGAACGTCTTCGACATCGGGCTGCTGGCCGAGCGGCTGCTGGCGCGTACCGCCTGGCTGCGGCGGCGGCCCGAGGTCGAGGGGCTGCCGATCGGCTACTTCGGCGCCAGCACCGGCGCGGCGGCGGCCCTCTGGGCGGCGGCCGAGCCCGGCAACCGGATCTCCGCGATCGTCTCGCGCGGCGGCCGCCCTGACCTGGCCGGGCCCCGGCTGGCGGCGGTGAGCGCCCCGACCGTGCTCATCGTGGGCAGCAGGGACCCCGTGGTGGTGGAGCTGAACGAGGGAGCGCAGCAGCGGTTGCGCGGCGACAGCCGGATGACGGTCGTGCCCGGCGCCACCCACCTGTTCGAGGAGCCGGGCGCGCTGGACGCCGTGGCCGAGCATGCCACGGCCTGGTTCACGACCCACTTCGCCGCCCCACGGAAGGAGTCGTGGATGCACACGTAGCGAGATCGTTCAACTACGTTGCCGCGACCTTTGCTTTGTGCGAACGTCGATAACGGATGACCTTCCCGACATGACGGCGGGTGCGGACGTGCCATTACTCGAGCTCTCGGGCCTCGCCTGGGGAGCCCATGGGCGGCTGCGCGGCATCGCACCCGACCCGCTGACCGTCGACTCAGGGCGCACCGCCGTGGTGGTGGCGGGCGGCGCCGCCGAGGCGGACGCCTTCATCGACATCCTGCTCGGCCTGGAGATGCCGGCCGGCGGCCGGATCAGCGTCGGCGGGCAGGAGATCACCATGCGGCTGCCCGCCGAACGCGAGATCGGGCTGGTCCCGGCGGGGGCGGGCCTGCTGCCGCACATGACCGTGGCGAAGAACCTGGCCCTGGCCGCACGCTACGGTCTGGCGCCCCCGTTCGTGCACGGCCGGGTCGAGTTCATGGCCAGGCGGATGGGCATCCACAGCCACCTGAGCGCCAAGCCGCACCAGCTCGGCCACGAGGAGCGGCTGAACGTCGCCCTGGCTCGCGCCCTGTGCCGGCTGCTGCCGGTCAAGGCGATGGTGATCGAGGACCGCACCGGTTACGGGCCCTGCCACGCGGCCGTGAGTGCCGCGCTGCGGGCCGATCCGGGGCTGGCGGTGGTCGTCGTCACCGACGACAGGACCAGGGTGGCCAGCCTCGCCTCCCCTTCTCACCTGTGGGAGATCGCCGATGTCGCTGAGCCGTAGGACGTTCCTGGCCGCCGCACCGGTGGCGGCGGTGGCGGGCTGCGGCGGCGGGCCGCCGCCGCTGCGCGTCGCGGTGGTCTGGAGCGGTGACGAGCTGCGGCACTTCCGCGAGGTGGTCAAGGGGTTCGAGGACCGGTTCCAGCGGACGGTCCGGGTCTACTCCGCGGGCGAGAACGTCAGCGCCCTGCTGCGCGGGCCCGTCGAGGAGGTCCTGCCCGACGTGGCCGTGATCCCCCGGCTGGCCCTGCTCCGGGACCTCGACGTACGCGGGCGCGCCGCCCCGTTGTCGGTCGACGCGGGGCCGTCGGCGTTCTGGCGCGAGCTCGTGTCGCGGCCGGACGGCCGGGTGCTGGCCTCCTGGTTCAAGATCGCGCACAAGTCGCTCGTCTGGCACCGGGCGCCGCGGCCGGGCGAGGCCCCCTACCGGCCGCCGGAGAACCTGGAGGCCTGGGCGGACGCCCCGGGGCGGCTGTCGATCGGCGCGGCCGAGGGCTGGGTGCTGAGCTCCTGGTTCGAGAACGTCCTGCTCGCCTGCCACCCCACGGCGTACGACACGCTCTTCGACAGCGGTGGCGGCGCGCCCGGGGAATGGGACACCCAGCCGGTCAAGGACGCGCTGCAGCGGGTGGCCCGCATCTGGCAGAACGGGCTCGACAGCGACGCGGGCAGGCGCGCGCTCACCAAGCAGTTCCACGACGCGGTCATCGACGTCTTCGTCCGCGAGACGGCCGACGTGGTGGCCGCGCCCGACTTCGCCTGGCCGATCATCGCCGCCCACGGCAAACGGTCGGCCGCCAGGCACTTCCGCTTCCCTGCCAGCGCGGGCAAGCGGGCGCCGCTGGTGGTCGGGGGTGACATGGCGGTGGCGATCCGGAGCGGCGCGGCCGTGTTCGTGGAGTGGCTGACCGGGCTGCGGGCGCGCGACGGGAACGATCCGCTGGAGCGGTGGGTGCGCGACGGCGGCTTCCTCACGCCGCTCATCCCGCCGGACCGCTCGCCCGAGCCCCTCCGGGGGCCGGCGCAGGAGCTGGCCGACGAGGCGGGCGGCCGCTACGGCCTGTCCGACCGGCTGATCGGCGGCCTGGAGGCGGGCGACGGGCGCGGGCTGTTCCGCATCCTCACCGAGCTGTTCATCGACGCCGTCATCAACCGGCACCAGCCCGACCAGGCGGCCGACACGGCCCGCGCCAAGCTCGCCGAGAGCGTGGCGCGCGACCATCGGAAAAGCACCTCATGAGGGAAACGCGACGTTCCGGAGGGGCGTCGTGTGAAGGGTGGCGCGGCGTTCCGGAGGGGCGTCGCTTGAGGGAAGGCGCGGGATGAGTGAGCGGAACGCCTTCTTGTTCGAGGTGGCGCCGCGGCACGACGCCGGCGGGCCGGCGGCCGGGCGCGGGCTCGGGCTGTGGCGCGCCGGCTCCTTCCTGCTGCTGGCGGTGCTGCTGTCCGCGGGCGCGATCCTGGTTCCGCTCCTCGTGACGGTGGCCGTCGCCTTCCTGGACCCGCAAGCCTGGCCCGACGTGCTCTCCGACGGCCAGGCGTGGCAGTCGATCGGCAACACGTTCCTGTGGTGGGTGCTGGTCGTCATCGTGTGCGCGGTGGGGCTCGGCCTGGCCTGGCTGGCGAGGAACGCGGGGCCGGTGCTCGGCGGCGTGATGCGCTTCGCCCTGGTGCTGCCCGCCGCGGTGTCCCCGCTGACGACGGGGGCGATCTTCCGGATGCTGTTCGACACCGACCACCGGCGCGGCCTGGCCGCCGCCCTGCTCGGCCGGGACGTGGCCTTCCTCGGACCCGGGTGGATCTGGCTGGTGCTCGGGCTGGCGTTCGTCTGGCAGTGGGCCGGGATCGCGTTCCTGGTCTTCCACGAGGCCCTGGCCCGCCTGCCGCACCACCTGCTGCGGATGGCCAGGGCCTTCGGGGTCGGACGGCGGCGCAGGCTCTGGTCCGTCGTGGTGCCCGCGCTGGCCGGGCCGGCGGCGCTGGCGTACCTGTTCGCGCTGGTGGCGGCGGCCCGGGTGTTCGACCTGGTGTTGATGGGCGTCCCGGGGACGATGCAGCCGCTGGTCGAGGGCGGCGCTCTGTACTGGTGGCGGCACCACGGCGACCTGGGCGCCTCGCGGGCCGCCGCGTTCGCCCTGCTGCTGTCCGGGGTGGTGGCCGCCATGGCCGCGGTCGCCCTGCTCGGGCTGCGCGGGCGCGCCGGCTGGGCCGAGCGGGTGCCCCCCGCCCGCCACGGGCGCGCCCGGTACCTGTGGCCGCTGGGCGGGGTGGTGGTGGCGCTGTGGCTGCTGCCGCTGGCCGCGCTCGTGCTCACCTCGCTGCGCGCGCCGGCCGCCGCGACGCTGACCGGGTGGTGGACCGGCGGCCCGTGGACGGTCGAGTCGTACGTGGCGGCCTGGCAGGACGACGCCTTCATGGGCGCGTTCGCGACCACCTGCCTGCGCGCGCTCGTGGTGGCCGGGCTGGTGCTGCTCGCCGCCGTGCCGGCCGCGTACGTGCTGGCCCATGAGCATCTCCTGCCGCGCCGCACCTGGCGGCCCGCGCTGCTGGTCCTGGTGGCCCTGACCGCGCTGCCGCCGCAGGCGTTCGCCGTGCCGCTGCAGCGCCCGTTCAGCCCGGGCAGCACCCTCGGCCTGGCCCTCGTGCACGCGGCGCTGGTGATCCCGCTCGCGGTGCTGGTGCTGCACAACGCGTTCGTCCGGGTGCCCGCGCCCATGCTGGTACGGGGCCGCCGGGAGCTGCTCCACGTCGTACGCGAGGCGCGGCCCGCCGTGGTGCTGGCCGGGGTGCTGGCGTTCGTGCTGGTCTGGAACGACTCGGTCGTGGGCCTGCTGTTCAACTGGCCGGCGGGCGATCATCTACCCCTGATCCTGCTGGAGGGCTCCCGCCACTTCACCACCGCCGCGGCCCCGCTGGCGGCGCAGGCGGTCATCGCGACCGTGGTGCCCGTGGCCGTGGTCCTGGCCGCCGGACGGCTGCTGTACCGAGGGCTGACGCAAGGGGTGCGGCGATGACGGAGATCTCGCGCTGGGACCGGCTGCGCTTCCGGCTCTCGCGGCTCTACCGGCGGGCCAGGAACCACCTGCCCGAGCTGAGCCTCGGCGGGCTGGTGACCGTGGCCGAAGTGCTGCTGTTCGTGCAGGAGATGGTGGAGGCGCCCTCGCTCTGGCTGGCCGCCCTCTTCGCGCTGCCCCTGCCCGTCGCGGCCTTCTGGGTCACCCGCACGTTACGCCGCCGCAGGTCGGGCCTGCCCCCACCGGTCCTCGCCCGCGTGCCGTTCCCGGACAGGATCGACGGCCTCATCGGCAGGGACGCCGAGCTGCGGCTCGTCAAGGATCGGGCCCGGGAGCACGGCGTCGTCGTGGTGCGGGGCGGGATGGGGCTGGGCACGTCCGCGGTGGCGATCAGGGCCATGTGGGACCTGGCCGGCGAGGCCCGCAAGCAGCGCTACGCCGACCTGCGCGGCCCCGACCGGGACCGCCCGGAGACGCCGCTGAGCGTGGCCCAGCGGGTGCTGCGCACCCTCAACCGGCCGCCGGGCGCCATCCAGGAGCCGGAGGACGCGACCGCGCAGGTGATCGAGGCGCTCACCGGGACCGGCTGCGTGCTCCTGCTCGACAACGTCAGCGCGTGGGGCCAGGTCTCCTGGCTGCCGCCCCGCGTGCCGGGCGCGCACGTCGTGGTGGCGGGCACGCTCACGGACGGGCCGCCGCAGCACAGCGAGCCGGTCCAGCTCGGCCCGCTCTCACCTGACGCGGGCCGGGCGCTGCTGGCCCGTCACGTCGGCGACGAACGCGTCGCCCGCGACCCCAAGGCGCTGGAGCTGCTGGTCGACGCCTGCCTGGGCAGCCCGCTGGAGATCGTCAGGGTCGGCCGGTGGCTGGCCCGCAACCCGAAGGTCCCGCTCCAGTCCCTGGTGGACGACCTGCGCAGCCTGCCCATCGACAGGACGCTCGACTTCGTGCTCAACCTGAGCATCAAGCAGCTCAGGCCCACGGCCAAGCAACTGTTCATCCTGCTGGCCGGCCTGCCGATCGCCGAGGTGGACCACCTGGCCGCCGCGGCGCTGCTCGGCGTGCCGTCGGCCGAGGACGCGATCGAGGAGCTGGCCGGGCTCGGCCTGCTGGAGAACGTGCGGATGGCCCGGGTCAGGGTGACGGGCGCGTTCCGCGGCGGCACCGCGACCGGTACGCCGCGGGAGAGCGCGGCCTGGCGGCGGCTGGTCGAGCACTTCGCGGCGCGGGCGGGCTCGTACGCGGCCCTGCTGCCCGCCGACGAGGCCCGCACCTTCTTCGCGATCGAGGACCGGGTGCTGCTGGAGGTGCTGGCCCGCGAGCACCCCGGCCCCAAGACCGGCCGCGCGCTCGGGCGGATCGCGGACGCGCTGGAGACCTGGTTCCGGCTCGAACAGCGGCACGAGGACCGGCTGCGCGCGGCGCAGGCGCTGGCCAAGGCCGCCCAGGCGCTCGGCGACGGACGCGTGCGGGCCACGGCCGAGCTGCGCCAGTGCGCGATCCTGCTCACCTGGGGCGACCCGCGCGGCGCCCGGCAGCACTTCGGCCAGGCGGCCGAGCTGTACGGCGACAGGACGCTCTGGCCCGCCGAGCTGCACCTGGAGCAGGCCGCGATCCTGCTCGCGGAGGGCGACGAGTTCACCGACGTCGAGTCCGCGCTGGTGCGCTACGGGCAGGCGCTGGCCGGTGGGGACGTCGCCGGGCACGCGCTCCGGCTGGCCGACGTGGCGGCGCTGCTCATGCGCAAGGGCCAGACGCTCGACCACGACGGCCGCGGCCCCGAGGCCCGCCGCCTGTACGCCGACGCCCGTGCCGTGCTGTTCGAGTCGCTCGACCTGGCGGGGCGGGCCGGCGACCCCGGCGGGCAGGCGCACGCCCACGAGCTGCTCGCGCTCGCCCACCGCTACCTGAGCTCGCCCTACGACGCGAACTACCACCTGGAGCAGGCCGAGCGGTGCTACGGCGGGACCGCGGACGAGATCGGGCGGGCGCGCTGCCTGGTGCAGCGGGCCGGGGCGCTGCTGGAGGAGGCCGAGAACCGGCCGCCGGCCCAGGTGGCGGCGGAGGAGGCCGAGGAGCGGGCGATCGCGCTGCTGGAGGAGGCCGCGCCGCGGCTGCCGCCGACCGGGGTGAGCACTGCGCTGGCCCACCTGCACCTGGGCCGGCTGCGGCGCGAGCGGGCCGAGGAGCACCAGGAGGCCGGGCTCGCGGCCCTGCGCCCCTGGGACGGGATCGCCGAACCGAAACAGGTCGGCGAGCTGCGGGCGCGGTTACTCGCCCTGTGACAAACCGGGCGAGAAGCCCGGGTGAGAAGTCCTGCGAGACGTCCTGTGAGAAGTCCTGCTAGAGGCCCTGCTAGTGGGCCTGGGCGGCGACGGGGGTGGCGCCGATCGCCGTGGTGGTCAGGCGTTCGTAGACCTCGGCGGAGGTCGTTTCGCAGCCCAGGCGGTGCCCGGTCAGCTCGCCGTGGTCGTCGCTGGAGCCGGTCACGGCCAGGCCGAGGTCGCGGGCCAGCCCGCGCACGTGCTCCCGGGCGGCCGCGTCGTGGTCGAGGTGGTCGGCCTCCACGCCGAAGAGCCCGGCCGCCGCCAGCTCACCGATCCACTCGTCCGGCACGACCTTGCCGCGCTCGGCCGCCTTCGGGTGGGCCAGCACCGCCGCCCCACCGGCCGCCCGCACCAGGCGAACCGCCCGTTCGGGGTCGAGGGCGTAGCGGGAGACGTGTGCGCGACCGCCCGCCCCGATCCACTCCGGCGTGAACGCCAGCGCGGGCTCGGCGATCGCCCCGGCGGCGACCATGGCGCGGGCGATGTGCGGCCGCCCGACCGGGCTTCCGGCGGCCAGCTCGGCCACCTGTTCCCAGGTCACCGGCACCCCCAGGGCGACCAGCCGCTCGACGGTCAGGCGGGCGCGGACCTCGCGGGCCTCCCGGATGCGCGCGCATTCGGCCGCCAGCTCCGGCTCGAGCGGGTCGAACAGGTAGGCCAGCAGGTGGATGCTCTGGCCGCCGCGCCGGCACGAGAGCTCCATGCCGGGCACCAGCGTGAGCCCGGCGGGCAACGCCTCGATGGCCGCGCGGTGCCCGGCGACGGTGTCGTGGTCGGTCAGGGCGAGCACGTCGAGCCCCCGCTCGCGGGCCCGGCGCACCACGTCCGACGGCGGCTGTGTGCCGTCGGACGCGGTGCTGTGGCTGTGCAGATCGATACGCATCGCCCTCGATCTTGTCAGACCGCGATGGTGGCCAGGCTTCTGCCGTCGAAGGTCTCGACGGTGAAGTGGTTCAGGTCGGACTGCGGCAGGCTGGTGCCCCCGTGCAGCACCAGCGGGTCGGGGGAGCCAGGCACGCCGTACCCCTTGTCCGGCACGCCCCAGCTCGCCACGACCTCCGAGCGGCCGTCGTCGCCGACGGCCTTGAGCCGGCACTGCAGCGGCCCCTTGACACCCTTGAGCTCCAGCGCGACATGGGTCCCCCAGCCCTTGTCCTCCAGGCCGACGACGCCTGACACCCCGGTGGCGGCGTCGCTGAAGGATTGGGTGCGGCCGGTGAGGAGCAGGTCGCGGGCCGGGCCGTGGATGCTGTCGGGGTTCGGGCCGCTGTTGGTGAAGGAGCCGACCGCGAGGAAGACGCCGGCCGCGACGACGAGGCAGGCGGCGGCGGTCATGAACGTGCGGTGGAAACGGCGGCGCCGCCGTTCGGCGGCGGCCCGGCGTACCAGGAGGGACTCGACCTGCGCGTCCGGTGGATGAGGCAGGAGGTCGTCCGGGTGGACGGTCTTGATCAGCTCCCCCATGGCGACGAACGTACCGACCTCCCCGGCACAGCTCGCGCAGCCGTCAAGATGGCGCTCGAAAGCGGCCCGCTCGTCGTCTCCGAGCAGGCCGAGCGCGTACGCGGCCACGTCCTCGTGCTGTATCTCCGTCATGGCGCCACCCCCCAGTTCGCGTGACGCACCTTGATCACGGCAACGTCACCCCCCTTTCGTCCAACGCGACACGCAGCGCGCGCATTGCGTAGTAAACGCGGGACTTCACCGTGCCCACGGGCACGCCGATCGTCTCCGCCGCCTGCTGGACCGTCCGGTCCAGCAGGAACGTCTCTGTGAGCACCTGGCGGTGCGCGGGAGAGAGCGAAAGCATGGCGTCGGTCACGACGATCTCCCTCAGCAGTCGCTCGTCCTCGGCTGCCACGGGCGCGACGCGTTCGGGGATCTCCTCGACGGTGTCGAGGGGGCGGGAGCCGGAGCGGCGGCGGTTGTCGATGACGACGCGGCGCGCCACGGTGGCCAGCCAGGGCATCAGCGAGCCGGAGTCCGTACGCAGCTCGTGCAGGTTGCGCCAGGCGCGCACCAGGGTCTCCTGGACGACGTCCTCTGCCCAGCGTCGATCGCCGCCCGTCAGCCGGACGGCGAAGGCCATCAGGGAGGGGCCGTATTCGCGGTAGAGGGCTTGGACCATGGCTTCGTCGGTCACGCGGTGTTTCACGCCTGCGGCTCCTCGCGCTGCGGATATCATCAAATATCCCGCTAGGTACGCCGATATTGGATTTATTACTCTAGCCACGGACGGACGCCCGGGTCAGGTACTTTGCCCTGTTACTGAGCAGTTAGATTTCTTGGTTAAATCGGGCTTCAGTCCCCTGGAGAGGGGATTATGATCATTCGGTTGACGGTCCGCGACCCCGCGGCCTCCAGCGCGGTCGACGTCGAGGTGACGGCCGAGCCGCAGACCCTGATCGGCTCCCTGCTGCGGGCCCTGCCCTTCCCCGTTCAGGGACGCCCCTGCTTCGTCGGCAGCGGCAAGCTCGACCCCGAATCCACGGTCGCGGAGAGCCCCCTGGTGCCCGGGGCGACGATCAGTGTGGGCGAGCCCGAGCGTGTGCCGCCCTGGCGCCCGCTCGCCGCGGCCGGCGCGATCCGCGTCTTCGCCGGCCCCGACGCCGGCCAGGTGGTCTGGCTGAGCCCCGGCAGCCACGTCATCGGCCGCGAATGGACCGACATCAGCCTCCTGCGGGACCCGAAGGTGTCTAGGCAGCACGCGCGGCTGGACGTGTCGTGGTCGGGCGAGGCCACGGTCGTCGATCTCGGCTCGCGCAACGGGACGACGGTGGACGAACTGGGCCTGCGGGGCCCGGCGGTGCTGCGCCCCGACGGGGTGCTGCAGGTGGGCGACAACCGGCTGCGGTGGGCGCCGCTGCCGCCGTCCCGGCTCAGGACCGCCCGCGCCAGGGACGGGCACATCGACTTCGACCGGGCGTTCTCACCCGCTCCCGCCGTGCCGGGGGCCAGGCTCGCCCTGCCCAGGAACGAGGTGCCGCAGCGCAATATCGCGGTCGCGCTGCTTTCGTCGCTGCTGCCGCTGCCCATTTCCATCGCCATGGCGATCCTGTTGAAAAGCGCGTATTTTCTGCTGTTCGGAATTTTGACGCCGATCACGTTCTTCGCCACGCAGTGGGCGGAAGGGCGGCAGCGCAAGAAGAAAGAGCGGGAGTTCGACGAGCGCAGGCGGGAGACCGTCGAGCTGATGCGCCGGCACGTCGTGCACGAGCAGTGGCTTCGGCACGTCGTCGCCCCCGACGAGGTGGACCTCACGTTCGCGGCCACCCACGAGGGCCCCGGGCTGTGGCCGCGCAACGCCGACTCCCCCGACGGCCTGACGCTGCGCGTGGGGGTGGCCGACGAGCCGGCCACGATCGGCTTCGACGGCGAGCAGTGGCCGGACTTCGTCAAGCCGCTGCTGCGCGGGGTGCCGGTCACGGTGGACCTGCGCGAGATCGGCGTCCTCGGCGTCATCGGCCCGCCCGAGCCGGTGGACGCCCTGCTGCGCTGGCTGCTGGTCCAGCTCGGCACCTTGCGCGCGCCGGACGAGCTGCGCCTGGTCCTGATCACCGCGTCCGGCGGCGAGCATCTGGCCTGGGCGCGCTGGCTGCCGCACCTCAACGTGGACGGCCCCGTACCGTGCCTGGTGGGCAACACGCGGGAGACCAGGACCGAGCGCATCGAGGAGCTGAAGGACCTGGTCAACGAGCGCCTCAAGGTCAGGGACCGCCGCTTCGGCGAGGAGGTGGTCGTCGTCCTCGACGGCGCTCGCGCGTTACGCGACATCCCGGGCATGAAGGAGGTGCTCAGGGAGGGCCCCTCGGTCGGCGTGTACGTGATCTGCGCCGACCAGCGCAGCCTGAACGAGTGCCGCGGCGTCTGCGAGCTCGACGGCGCCGGCATGCTGCTCACCCGTGGCCGTCAGGGGCTGCCGGTGTCGGTGCAGCCCGAGAGCCTCGGGGAGCAGGCCGCCGAGCGCATCGCCCGCGCCGTGGCCCCCATGCGCGACCGGCTCACGCTGGCCAGGGCGGACAGCGTGATCCCCGACGCCGTCCGCCTGCTGAACGTGCTGGACCTGGCGGAGCCGTCGGCCGAGGCCGTGCTGTCGCGCTGGAGCGCCGATCCCGGGCCGACCACCCGCGTGTGCGTCGGGGCCGACGGCTCGGGGGCCGTGACCGTGGACCTCGCGACGGACGGGCCGCACACGATGCTGGGCGGGGCGACGGGGGCGGGGAAGAGCATCCTGCTGCAGACCCTGGTCACCTCGCTCCTGCTGGCCAACCGGCCGGACGAGCTCAACCTGGTGCTGGTCGACTTCAAGGGCGGCGGCGCGTTCCTGCCGTTCGAGCACTGCCCGCACGTCGTGGGGCTGATCCGCTCGACCGGGGACACGGCGGCCGACGTGTTCGACGAGAGCGCGGCGCGGCGGGTGCTGGCCTCCGTACGGGCGGAGGTGCGGCGCAGAGAGGCCACCCTGGCCCGGTACGGCGGCGAGATCGACGTCTACTGGAACGCGGGCGGCCGGCTGCCACGCCTGGTCATGGTGTTCGACGAGTTCGCCCGCGTGCTGGAGACCTCGCCCGACTTCCTGCGCGAGCTGGTCAACGTGGCGGCCAAGGGGCGCTCGCTGGGCATGCACCTGGTGCTGGCCACCCAGTCGCTGCAGGGCAAGCTGTCGCCCGAGCTGAAGAACAACATCTCGCTGCGCATCACCCTGCGGCAGAACGAGCCCTCCGACAGCACCGAGGTGCTCGGCGTGCCCGACGCCGCCACCATCCCGTCGCGGCTGCGCGGCCGGGGCATGATCATGCGGGTGGGCGGTGAGCAGCGCACTCCCCAGCTCTTCCAGACGGGTTATCTCGGCGACCCGCCGCCCACCGGCGCGGCCACGGCCTCGGCGCGGCTGCTGCCCTGGCCCACGCTCGGCCTGCCTCGGCCCGAGAACAGGGACGCGCCGCGGGCCGGGCGTAGCGACCAGGATCTGGCCATCGCGGCGGTGATCGCGGCCTCCGGGCGACTGCCCGCCGCGCCGCCGTTCCGGCCGTTGCTGCCGCCGCTGCCGGCCGTGGTGCCGCTGATGGAGCTGGAAGCCGACGGGGTGCCGTACGGGCTGGCGGACGATCCGGTCAACCAGGCGCAGCCCGCGATGGGGCTGGACCTGGCCGGGACGGAGCGGCTCATGGTCGCCGGCGGGCCGCAGTCGGGGCGGACCACGTTCTGCCGCACGTTGCTCTCCAGCCTGGCGGCGCGCTGCTCGCCTGCCCAGGTGTGGCTGTACGTCGTGGAGAACCAGCCGGGCGGACTGGCCGCGTACGCGGACCTGCCGCACTGCGGCGCGGTCGCCGGGGCCGGGGAGCCCGACCGGGTCCGGCGGATCGTGACGTGGCTGGCGGGCGAGGTGGAGCGGCGGCGACTGTCCCGGCTGTCGCCCGGCGGGTCCGACGCGCCGGCCATCGTGTTCGTGATCGACGGCTGGGAGTACTTCGAGGATCGCGGCAACCCCGACTTCTTCGAGACGCCGCTGCTGGTCACCCTGCGGGGCATCGTGGCCGGTGGGCCGCAGGTCGGGGTGCACACGGTGGCCGTGGGCGGGCACGACATGCTGCGGGGCAAGACGCCCGACCTGTTCTCGCGGCGGTTGTTCCTGCCGTTCCCCAGGGAGGAGACGCGGCGGGCGTACCTGTCGTCGGGGATGGTGTCGCCACCGGTGCTGCCGGGGCGGGCCATCGAGGCGGCCGGCGGGCTGCACGTGCAGATCTGCCTGCCGCCCGAGCGGGTGCCGCACCCGCCCGCGCCCGCCCGGCACAGCCGCGAGCCGGCGTGGCCGGTCAAGGCGTTCCCGCCGCTGCCGGCCCGGGTGCCGTTCGACGGCTCCGCCATCGGGGTCGGCGGGCCCGAGGTCGCCCCGGTCGGGCTGGACCTGTTCGAGACGGGGCCGCACCTGGTGCTGGTGTCGGGGCCACCCGGGTCGGGACGCAGCAACGCGGCGCTGGTCATGGCCACCACGCTGCTGCGGGCCGGGGTGAACGTGCTGGCCGTCGGCCCGCCCCGCTCGCCGCTGGTCCGGTCGCTGCCGGGGGCGCGGACGCTGGCGGGCACCTCGTTCGCCGACGCCGACCTGCGCGAGGTCGTCGCCGCCTTCGAGGGCCACCCGTACGCCGTCGTGATGGACGACTTCGACCAGCTCACGATCACGCCCGCCGAGAAGGGGTTCGACACGCTGCCCACGCTGCCGCAGGACATCCTCGCGCCCGCCGAGCTGGGACGGCGGGCGCTGATCCTGGCCGGTGACGCGACGCCGCTGCTGGAGGGGCATCGGCGGTCGCTGGCCGGGGAGGTCACGGAGATGCTGCGGTCGGGAACGCGGTTTTTGCTGACCCCCACCAACCGGGTGATCGCCCGGGAGCACGGGGTGCACCTCGAACCGGACCAGTTCTTCGCCGGGCCGGCGGGGCGGGCGTACCTGGCCACGGCCCGGCGGCTGGAGCTGGTTCAGCTCGCCTCGATGTAGACGCGGAGCCTCTTGGGCCTGCCCGCCGTGTTGCGCCCGCGGCCCTGCTCGGCCCCGGGCGGTCTCACGCGCCCGCGCCTCCGCTCAGCGAGGCGTCCAGCTCGCGGTGCTTGGCGATGGCGGTCTTGAGGAACTGGCTCATGCCCTCCAGGCCCTGCATGACCTGTCGGGCGCCGTTGTTCCACTGGTCGTAGTCCTGCTGGAACTTGCCGGAAGCCCGCTCGGTGACGAAGTCGCTGCTCACGAGCTGGTCGATCATCGACTTGAGCTGGGTCAGGCGGCTCTCGATGTCCTCCTTCTCCTTGTTCAGCCGGGTCGCGCTGTTCTCCACCTGCGGGAAACTCAGGTGATGGGTCCCACCTGCCATGACGATTCACTCTCCTTCGGGGCCGGACCAGGCCAGGGTGGCGCTGATCGCGTCGAACAGGTCGAGCATGGGCTCGGTCAGACTGAGGTGCGGGCTGGTGAGCACCAGGTCCAGCACGCCGTGCCCGCCGGGCACGGGGATGAGCGTCTGCGTGGTCACGGCCTCGATCTCGCCGGACTCGACACCGGTCACCCGTACGGCGCGGCCCGCGTCGAGTTCCACGATCCGCACGTCCCGCCAGGCCGGCGTGTCGTGCCTGGGCGGGATGGCGATGACGCCGGAGGCGATCGCCTCGACGGTGTTGCCCTCCGGGTCCGGGCGGCCCCTGGTGTGCAGGACCATGAGCGTGGCCAGGACCGTGCCGACGTCCTCGACGTGGTCGGTCATCGCCGCGCCGAAGACGGCGCCGTGCCGCGCCGCCATGTCGGCGACCTCGCGCAGCACCTTCAGCAGCACCGACCGGTGCGGCGCCAGCCCCGGCGCGGCGGCCACGCGGGCGTCCACCAGGCGGGCCAGGTCACCGGTACGGCCGGCGCGCCAGACGTCGAACTCGTACCAGGATTCGGGCACCCGTACCGTGAACCCGAAGGGGAGGTCAGTCATTGACGTACTCCTCCGTGAGGGAGACCCGCGTCGTGGTCGCCGGCGAGGTCCTGTCCGTCAGCGCGAACACCAGCGAGGCGGCGATCGTCGCGACCAGGACGCCGGTGAGCACGCCGAGCACGAGGTCCTTCATCACGCGCTCCTCTGTCCGGTGGACAACGAGTCGGCCAGCGAGCCGTCGAGCGTGCCGGTGCCCTCGACGAGGGCGTCGAGCAGGCCGGCCGCGCGTTCGAGCAACTGGTCCATGCGCTCGCGGTTGTCGGAGGACTCCTCGAAGAACCTGCGCATGGCGTCGTCCACCTTCTCCGAGCCGGTTCTCGCGTCGAGCGCGCCGGTCTTTCCGCCGTCCAGCGCGGCGCGAATGGATTTGAGGTCGCGCGAGACGTTCGCGGCCTCCTGGCGGTCGGCGGTGAATTCCTCAGCCATTCGGTGTCTCCCCCTCGATGACTTCGAAGGCGCGCCAATCCCGATAAACGGTCTCGACGTCCAGCGGGCCGTTGATCCTGCTGTCCATCCGCAGCTCCAGGCGTCTCGGGAGCCCTTGTCCGTCCACCCACAGGGTGAAGGCGACCGGCCCCTCCGCCCCCGACCCCGCATACGCGGCGATGCTCTCCTCACCCCTGATCCGGTGCGCGAGCGCCGATCCCGTGATCGTGCGCCCGCCGCCCCGCGCGGGCGTGGCGCTGACGCCGGGCCCGGCCGCGTCGAGCAGGGCCTTGATCGTGTACGGGGAGCTGTAGCGGCGCACCGCCGCACCCTCCGACTGGGCGCACTCCTCCGGCGCCGGACGGCCCGCGTCGAACCGTGAGCCGGCGGCCACTCCCTCGTTCCCCGCGAGGGACACCTCGACGGGAGCTGGAGCGTTCCCACACGTCAGGCTCATCTCGTACGACGTGGCGCCGTCCCGGTCGAAGCTCAGCCGGCCCTCGGCGGTGATCTCCCCGGCCCGCTGCTGGAACGTGGCCGTGCGGCGGCCGATCGCGCTGATCACGTCGTCGGTGTCCGGCTGCCGCGCCGGGCCGGCGATCATGGCGACCACTCCGGACGCCCCCGCGACGAGGAGCACGCCGATCGCCAGCCCCAGCAGGTAGGCGGGCCTGCGCCAGAGCGGCGCGGGCACGGGAACCGGCGCGACGGGGGCCGACTCGTCCGGCCTGGTCCGCCGCTCGGCCTCGAGCAGCAACTCGTGCACCGTGGCGCCGCGGGCGGCGCCCGAGTGACCGAGCAGGATGCGGACCAGGTCGACGGCGGACGGGCGCGACCCCGGCTCCGCGCGGCGGCACTCGTCGATCACCGCGCGCAGGGCCGGGAGCAGCCGGTCGAGATCGGGCTCCGCGCCCTCGCCCGGGTCGCGCCCGGTCGCCGCGAAGACGATCACGTCGGCCCAGTCCCTGACGTCGCTGGCGGGAAAGAGGCTGTCGCGCGGCCCCGGGGCGAAGAGCACCTGACCGCGCGGCCCGATCAGGACGTTTCCCGGGCTGAGCCGCAGTCCCGCGATCCCGCCCAGGTGCAGCCTGGCCATGGTGGCCGCGGTGCCGAGCGCGAGCAGGTAGAGCGCCTCTCCCCGGTACGGCCCCGCCGCCCCGACGACCGCGGCGAGCGATTCGCCTCTTCCCAGGTAATCGCGCGGCCGTAGGGCCAGGCCGTCGCTCCATCCCTGAAAGTCCATCGCCATCCCCGTCACCCGAGCAGAGCAGTGGATGCACGCGGATGAGCCGGTTTCCCGGCCGTCCTACGTGCCGTTTCCGCCAGGTTGTACGCCGTCGGCAGGAGAACGGTTCAACGTCATTCAGGACGGTTCTGGCACCGCCGTGAACACCTCGTAGCTGTGCCCGTTGGGGTCGCGGACATAGTGGTGCGTGACGATGCTCATGGGTTCCCTTTCTGCGGAATGCATGCGATAAGCACACAATAACATGTGCGGATCGCACGCAATCCGAGGTCCCGTGGCACGATCGTCCCCCGGCTTGACCTTGACGCGGCGTCAACGTTTCTAATCGGTGGTGACGGCACCGAGAGGGGAACATGATGGTCAGCGCCGCGCTGCGGATCCTGGAGTTCGAGCTGAAGGGCCTGGCCGGCATCGGGTTGTGGGTCGCGCGCCGACGCCACGGCGTGCCCGCGGGCGCGACCGTGCTGACCTACGCCAAGGAGCAGTCGTTCATGCTGTCGCTGATGACGTTCGCGATGGCGGTCGAGACGGTGGTCGTGGACCTGCTGCTGGCCGGGTTCGGCGTGCCGGCCTGGATCCGGTACACCGTGCTGGTCGCCGACCTGTACGGACTGCTGTTCAGCGCCATGCTGGCCGCCGCCTGCGTCACCCGCCCCCATGTCGTCACGCCCGGCGAACTGCGCATCCGGTACGGCGTCTACTTCGACCTGCGCGTGCCCCGCGACCACATCGCCGCCGTACGGACCGGCCGTGCCTACAACGAGGCCGGCATGGTCACCGTCAAGGACGGCAGGCTGACGGTGGCGGTCGCCTCACAGACCAACCTGACGATCGAGCTGACCGAACCGATCACCGTCGTCCGCCCGCTCGGCGCCCGCGCCGAGGTCACCTCCATCCGGTGCTTCGCCGATGCCCCCGACCAGGCCCTGACCGCCCTGCGCGCCGAGCCGGCCGCGCATTCCTGAGTCACGAGCTAGGCGAACCCCTTTTGCGGGGTTAAGTTCCATACAGCACCATCTCGGGATCTTCCACCCTCGACCTCGGATGGAGGCGCCGCCATGCTTTTATCTGGGCAGCTCACCCGGAAAAACGGCATGAGATCACCCATCGTCGCGGCGATCGCAGCACTCTCCCTGATCCTGGCCGCCCTGACACCGGCCGCACCCGCCCAGGCGGCCGCGGCACCGGACATCTCCCTGGCGAACGTCAAAGCCCACCTGTCCCAGCTCCAGTCCATCGCCACCGCCAACGGCGGCACCCGGGCCCACGGCCGGCCCGGCTACCTGGCCTCGGCCAACTACGTCAGAGCCCAGCTCGACGCCGCCGGGTTCAGCACCGTCCTGCAGTCGTTCACCTACAACGGCGCCACCGGCTACAACGTCATAGCCGACTGGCCCGGCGGCGACCCCAACGACATCCTCATGGTCGGCGCGCACCTCGACAGCGTCACCGCGGGGCCCGGCATCAACGACAACGGCTCGGGCAGCGCGGCCATCCTCGAGACCGCGCTCGAAGTGTCCCGCCAGTCGCTCCAACCGGCCAAGCACCTGCGCTTCGCCTGGTGGGGCGCCGAGGAGCTGGGGCTGCGCGGGTCGCAGTTCTACGTCAGCAACCTGCCGGCCGCCGACCGCGCGCGGATCAAGGGCTACCTGAACTTCGACATGGTCGGCTCCCCCAACCCCGGATACTTCGTGTACGACGGCGACAACTCCGACGGCACCGGCTCCGGCCCAGGACCGGCCGGGTCGGCGGCCATCGAACGCACCATCCAGGACTACTTCACCTCGATCGGCGTGCCGACCCGCGGCACCGACTTCGACGGCCGCTCCGACTACGGCCCCTTCATCGCCGTGGGCATCCCGGCGGGCGGCACGTTCACCGGTGCCGAGGGCATCAAGTCCTCCGCCCAGGCCACACTGTGGGGCGGCACCGCGGGGCAGGCGTTCGACGTCTGCTACCACCGGGCCTGCGACACGACGGCCAACATCAACGACACCGCGCTGAACAGGAACGCCGACGCGATCGCGTACGCGGTGTGGACGATCGGCACCGCCGTACCACCCGTGGTGGTCTGGCAGGACACGTTCGAGGCCGCGAACGGCTGGGCCACGAACCCCGGCAGCGCCGACACCGCCACCATCGGGCAGTGGGAGCGCGGCGACCCCGAGGCCACCACCTCCAGCGGCGCCAAGCAGCTCGGCACCACGGTCAGCGGCGCGAACGACCTGGTCACCGGCCGGCTCGCGGGCGCCTCGGCGGGCGAGTACGACATCGACGGCGGCGTCACCTCGATCCAGTCGCCGCCGATCACGCTGCCGACGGGCACCCTGAACCTGTCGCTCTCGTGGTACCTGGCGCACGGCTCGAACGCCTCCAGCGCCGACTACCTGCGGGTCCGCGTGGTCGGGAGCACCACGGCCACCGTGCTCAACCAGACCGGCGCGGCCTCCAACCGCAACGGCGCCTGGGCCACGGCCACGGCGAGCCTCAACGCCTTCGCGGGCCAGACGGTCCGCATCGTCATCGACGCGGCCGACGCCTCGGGGGCCTCCCTGGTCGAGGCGGGCATCGACGACGTCAAGATCACCCGCTAGCTCCTCCCTGCGGGCCGGGCTCGCGCGGTCCGGCCCGCCGTCCCCCGTGGAGCCGCACCATGTCCTCTCTTGTCCGAAAATCAGCCTTACCCTTTTTCGCCGCCGTCCTGCTCGCCGGAGTGCTGACCCCGTCCGCCGAGGCGGGCGCGCCGCGCGACCGGGAGATCGAGAAGATGGTCCAGCAGGTCGACGCGCGCAACATCGGCCGGATCATCGCCAAGCTCGCCTCGTTCGGCACCCGGCACACGCTGTCGAGCCAGGACGACCCGGTCCGCGGCATCGGCGCCGCCAGGGACTGGATCCACGACGAATACTCCAGGATCGCCGCCACCTCCGGCGGGCGCATGACCGTGGAGAAGCAGTCGTTCGTCCAGCCCGTCTCGCCGCGCATCCCCGCGCCGACCGTGATCACCAACGTGGTCGCGACGCTCCGCGGCACCCAGGACGCCTCGGCCGGCCGCACGTACGTGGTCAGCGGCCACTACGACTCCCGCTGCAGCGACGTCATGAACGCCATCTGCGACGCCCCGGGGGCCAACGACGACGCCTCGGGTGTCGCGGTGGCCATCGAGGCCGCCCGCGTCATGGCCACGCGCACGTTCGACGCGACCCTCGTGTTCATGGCGGTCGCGGGTGAGGAGCAGGGCCTGTACGGGTCCGCGTACTACGCCCAGCAGGCCAAGCAGGGCGGCGTCGACATCGCGGGCATGTTCACCAACGACATCGTGGGCAGCGCCGACGGCGAGAACGGCCGGGACGCCAGGGCCGTACGGGTGTTCTCGGAAGGCGTGCCCACCTCGGAGACCCCGGCCCAGGCCGCCGTCCGGCAGTCGGTCGGGGGCGAGAACGACGGGGTGTCACGGCAGCTCGCCCGCTTCGTCAACGAGACGGCGGAGCAGTACGTGCCGTCGTTCGACGCGCGCATGTACTACCGCAGGGACCGCTACCTGCGGGGCGGGGACCAGATCCCGTTCCTGCAGCAGGGCTACGCGGCCGTCCGCTTCACCGAGGTGCACGAGAACTACCTGCACCAGCACCAGGACGTACGGGTGGAGGACGGCGTCCAGTACGGCGACCTGCTGGCCTTCGTCGAGAACGACTACGTGGCCAGGGTGACGCAGGTGAACCTGGCCGCCCTCGCGGTGCTGGCCCGCGCCCCCCGGGCTCCCGGCCGGACGGCGATCGTGACGAGCCGGCTCACGAACGACACGGACCTGCGGTGGGACGCCAACCCCGAGCCCGACATCTCGGGATACGAGGTGGTCTGGCGGGGCACGACCGAGCCCCAGTGGACGCACTCCCGCTTCGTCGGCAACGTGACGTCGTACACGGTCGAGGGCCTGTCGAAGGACAACTTCCAGTTCGGCGTCCGCGCGGTGGACAAGCAGGGCCACCGCGGCCCGGCCGCCTTCCCGACCCCGGCGAGCTGAACGAGCCGGCCGGGTGGGCGGGCGAACCGCGCACCCGGCCGGCCGTCACTCACTCAGCGGTGGTCGCCAATGCGGCGGCCGCCTGGCTCGGAGCGGTTCTCGGTGGGATGGAACGGAGGTTGAAGGCGTATCTGGCGGTGGAGTCGGCGATGGCGTCGGCGTCCACGTCGAGGGCCGTGGCGTTGATGTTGGTGATCGTGTCGCACACCAGGTGGTAGCACGCGTCGTACGCCACCCCCGCCGTCCCGCCGAACAGCGCCGCCTCCTCGGGCGTCTTGATGCCCTCGGCGCCCGTGAAGATGCCGCCCGCCGGGATGCCGACCGCGATGAACGGCCCGTAGTCCGAGCGGCCGTCGAAGTCGGTGCCGACGGTGGGCAGGCTGCGGGACCCGTAGAAGGCCGCGAGCTGCGCCTCGATGTCGTCCGATCCGGGCGGGCCGGCCGGTGAGCCGACGCCGTCTGAGTCGTCGCCGTCGTAGAGCTTGTAGGCGAAGTTGGGCGAGGCGACCATGTCGAAGTTCAGGTACACCCTGATCCGGTCGCGCTGCGCCTCGGACAGGGACTCGACGTACTGGTCGGACCCGAGCAGGCCGATCTCCTCGGCGGCCCAGAAGGCGAACCGGACCTTGTTCTTGACCGGGAAGAGCGCCATCTCCTCCGCCACCTCGAGGATCGAGGCGGTGCCGGAGCCGTTGTCGTTGATGCCGGGCCCGGCCGGGACGCTGTCGAGGTGGGCGCCGACCATGACGACGTTGCGCGGGTCGCCGAAGCGGGACTCGGCGATCACGTTGTCGTTGGTGCCGAGCGTGAGCGTGGAGTCGACCGCGAGCCGGACCGTCGCGCCGGGCGTGGCGGCCAGTTCGTTGCCCACGGCGAAGTCGGCGAACACCATCGGGACGCCGGCCCGCCACTCACCGATGTCCAGCGGGAACGCGTCCGTACGTCCCGGCTGGCCCTCGTTGAACACGATGATGCCGGACGCCCCGGCGAAGCCCGCGTTGCGGATCTTCTGGGCGAAGGCACAGGTGCCACGCTGGATGAGCGCGATCCGGCCGGCCACGAACCCGGCGAAGTCAGCCGCCTCGCAGCCGCTGGTGGAGGTGGGCGTCGGAGTCGGCGGCAGCGTCAGGTCCACGCCCTGGACCTGCGCGGTCACGTCGCCCGCCGGGGAGGGCTGGAAGGTGAAGAAGTCCTCGTTGGGGACGTACGTCTTCGCGTTCGGCGCCGTGAGGTTCAGCGTGGGCGGGCTGTCCTCGGTCCAGCCCTCGACGAAGTTGATCGGCTGGAGCGTCACCTTGTAGCCGGCCTTGCGCAGCTTGCCCGCGACGTAGTCACGGGAGGCGTTGTAACCGGGCGTGCCCGCGGCGCGATTGCCGCCGTTGGCGTTGGCGATCGCCTGCAGGGCGTTCAGGTGCTTCGTGACATTGGCCCCCTTGACCGTCTTGACGAGCAGCTTGGCGAACAGGTCGTCGAGCCCTCCCGCTTGGGCGGGCGCGGCCATGGCCAGCGGTAAGACGAGTACGGTGACCAGTGCGATGACGATTCTGCGCATTCAGGCTCCCCCTGGTTCACAGGAATCGCGGCGATGAGCCCCCCGAGCCGCCGCGAACGGACGGTAACCCGGGCAGGAACCGCTGGGAAGACCCACTAAGGCGGCAAAAACCGGACAATTACTCCTCGCGGCGGGCGCGGGCGCGCCGCTTGCCCTCGTGCATCGCCTGGACGCGGGCCACCGGAATCGTGTGCCCCTCCGCGACCAGGTCGTCCGGCAGCCGCTGCGGCGCGGGCATCTGCTCGGCCCAGGGGTCGCCCTTGAGCAGCTCGGGCGCCGTGTGCACGGTGAAGTCGCCCGGCGCCACGCGATCGAGGTCGTCCCAGGCCACCGGGAAGGAGACGGGCACGCCCGGCCGGATGCGCGGGCTGTAGGCGGCCGCCACGGTGGCGCCGCCGGCGCGGGTGGAGTCGAGGAAGACCTTGCCCTCGCGGTCTTCGCGGATGAACGCCGTGGTGGCCAGCGCCGGGTCGATGCGCTCGGCGCGGGCGGCCACGGCGCGGGTGGCCGCCGCCAGGTCCTCCACGGCGGTGCCGGCCTCGATCGGCACGAACACGTGCACGCCCTTGGCCCCGCTCGTCTTCACCGCCCCCGTCAGCCCGGCGTCCGCCAGCGCCTGGCGGACCAGCAACGCGCCGCGCACCGCCAGGGAGAAGGCGTCGGAGTCGTCGGGCGGATCGAGGTCGAGGATCAGGTGGGTGGCGTGGTCACCGACGAACAGCGCGGGGTGGTATTCCACGGCCCGCTGGTTGGCGAACCACAGCAGCGTCCTCCTGTCGTTGCACAGGGCGTAGGTCACCTGCCGGCGCGACGCGTCGGCCCACAGCGACACCGACTCCAGCCAGTCGGGGGCGTATTTGGGCAGGTTCTTCTGCATGAACGGCTGCTGGCCCGGCCGCACCCTGATGACGGAGAGGGCACGGTCGCGCAGTGCCGGGATGATGCGGTCGCGCACGGCGTCGAGATAGTCGACCAGATCGCGCTTGGTGGCGCCGGCGCCGTCGAACAGCGGCTGGTCGAGGTTGGTCAGGGCGACACCCTCGCGTGTCTCATCAGCGGCCACCTGTCCTACCATGCCGATACTCGAACGTATGGTCAACCAAGGAGCCGCCTTGACGCGCCACCTCTACCTCACCCGCCACGGCGAAGCCTCGCCGGACGGCACCGGGCTGACCGAGAACGGCCGCCGCCAGGCCGCGCTGCTCGGCGAACGACTCAAGGACGTGCCCTTCGCCGCCGTGCACCACGGCCCGCTCCCCCGGGCGGCCCAGACCGCCCACCTCATCGGCGAGCACCTCACCGGCGTACGGCCGCAGGTCCACGAGGCCGCCGGCGACTACGTCCCGTACGTGCCGGGCCCGGGCGAGCTGCCCGCCGAGGTCGCCGGCCACTACGCGCGCTTCTTCGACCCGGTCACGCCGGAGGAGCGCGAGGAGGGGGCGCGGCTCGCGGCCCAGGCTCTCGAGCTGTTCACGGGCCCGGCGGAGGAGACCCGCCACGAGCTGGTCGTCACCCACAACTTCCTGGTCGGCTGGCTCGTGCGCCACGCGCTCGACGCCCCCGCGTGGCGCTGGCTCGGCATCAACCACGCCAACGCCGCCCTGACCGTCATCCGGTACGCGCCCGGCCGCCCGTCCTCCGTGCTGCTCTACAACGACGTGAGCCACCTGCCCACCGAGCTGCGCTGGACGGGCTTCCCGCCGGAGCTGCACGTCTGAGCGCCCTGTTACAGTGAGCCGTTGACGCGGGGTGCCCGGACGGCCGGGCTGAGATCACACCTGTAGACATCTCCAAACAACAGCTCGTTCAACGATGTATAGGTGTTGTTGTCGCCTCTGGCTGCGATCAGCCCTCATGTAGCTAGAAGCGGAGAGGGCCGCATCAGGGCACTGGGCTCCCACGGTGCGGATGCGTCCTGTGCCATCTCGCCCCCACAGAAGAACCGTGGGTGTCGGGTGTAGCGCTGCACACGACGGTGGTAAACCGGGCGCGAGAAAGGGACCCGCCCACGTGAGTTGGCGGGTCCCTCCTTTGGGGGAGTTAGACCTCGAACTCCATGTTCTGTACTCCCCTGGTGAACGCACGCCACTCGCTGTAGGAGTACGTGTGCGTTGGTGCGGTGGGGTCCTTGGTGTCCTTGATCGACACGTAGCCGTTGCCAAGGTCCTTGAACGCCACGCAGTCCCCGTTGTCCCCGGAGAACGAGGAGGTACGGTAACCGTCCTCGCTCACTGCTTTGTCCATTGTGCTGCCAACCTCTCCTTGATCATCTCCAGAGAGCGCCTCTTAGGCTCTGCCTCTTGTCGGCACTTCTGATACCTGAGCCTGAGAGTCTCTACTTCTGCTGGGGTGTCCCACATTTTCCCAGTTACAGGGCCATCTACGAAAGCGCTGTCTGGGCGCTCGGGTGAGTGGGCGATGGTGAAGCCTCCGAGGAGCCCTGTTGTAGACATGGCGTCTACCGGGAGGATCTGGATGGACACGTTGTCGCTGTTGCCCAGCTCTACAAGGTGGGTGAACTGAGTTCGGGTGATCTCCTCGCTCCCTACAACGCGGTGGAGGATGGTCTCGTCCAGTACGGCCCACACCATGGGGGCATCTGGAGAGTCCAGGACTTCCTGTCGGTGCATCCTCGCTCTCACGCGCTCCTCAATCTGTGCAGGGTCGGGCCGTGGGGCACCCAGCATCACCGCGCGGGCATAGCCCTCTGTCTGCAGAAGGCCGGGAACCATGGTGGGGGTGAAGACCCATAGCTCTGTCGCTCCGGCCTCGATCTCCAACCAGGATGGGGGAAGCACGTTTTTGTAGACCCACGGTCGTCTGTCGTCGGGTAGGTACTGGGCGAGGCTCCCAGGTTTGAGCCCTAGAGCCTCCTCTGCCTTCGTTGCTAGCTCATCAAACGGCCTCCGCTCCGCCCGTTCCACGGCTCCGATCGTGTTGGCATGGAAGCCCACTTTGACCCCCATTTGCCCGAGCGTCAGTTTCGCCGTATTTCGGGCCTTTCGCAACTCGTATCCGAATCGCGCGTCTTCGCCTGCGTCTGGGTCCAGGTCTTTTGGAGGGCGCATTGCTTCTCCTGGCGCATCATCTCGGGGGCGGTTTATTTACCACAGAAACACAAGTATCTGTGTGCCACAAGTAACCGTGTTAATGGCGCACTACCTCCCTGTGATGGGAGCGTGGCACGTGGCAGGGCAACCATGGTCCTGCTGGCACACAAAGGATGAAGATCGCGTAGTTAAAACGATCGGAAACCGAGGATGCTGATGGCGAATGAGGCGTCAGTGGAGGTAGCACCGATGAAAGTCGTGTCGAATCCCCCGTACGCAGGCATCAAGGTGTGGATGCTCAGGGAGCTTGATCACGAGGCTCTGGTGCCCGGGCTGGCTCGTCGGGAGCTTCGGGTGTGGATGGGGGATCATCCTGCGCTTGGTGAGCTTGAGGCCGTCGCGTCGGAGTTGGTGGCGAACGCGGTGGTTCATGGTGGTGGCGCGTGGGTGCGGCTGAGTCTGCGTCCGGAGGTAGAGGGCGGGCGGCGCTACTGGCGGGTGGCGGTCGTGGACCCTGGCCGGTCGGGGTCGGTTCCCATGCCGCGCATGCCTGCCCTGAGTGAGGAGTCGGGGCGGGGGCTGTGGGTGGTGGACGCGCTCACGAATGGCTGCTGGGGCACCGAGTTGACGATGGTGGGCGAACGGGTCGTGTGGGCGTTGCTGCCTCTGACCGGCCGATCAGAGGAGCGGGTGACGTGAGCCGGGCCGCGAGCCCTGCGGGGCGGCTGGCGGTTGAGCTGGCGGAGCGGCTGGGTCGTCGTGGCGTCAGGTCGGAGATCTTCGAGGCTCACGGGATCGCGCTGGTGGGGATCTGGTCGGTGCGGTTGACGGTGTGGTGTGAGTGGGAGCGCGGCGCGTGGCGCTTCCGCTGGTCGGTGAGTGACGGAAGCGGGACGGGGAGGTGGGAGTACACGGTGTGCCCGTGCTCGGCGATGGAGACGGCGGTGGGGCGGATCGTTGATTCGTGTCAGGAGCGGTACAGGCGGATGTACGGCACGGCTGTGATTCCCGGCTTCCGTCCGGAGGTGCCATGACCACGGTTGAGGAGTTGCGGGCCAAGTACGGGCGGGCGTGGGACATACAGGTGTTCCCCTATGGCAGGGGTGTTTCTGCCACGCGGCGCGCGAAATATACCCAAGACCAGTACGACCAGGGCCTTTCTTACGGCTTCGTCACCCGGAGCCTTGCCGAGCTGGCAGGAAAGGTCGCCGCCGAAGCGGCCCGGGAAGCCCGGCTATCGGAGCCTCGCTAGAACGAGAGAGGGTCGACCACATCCAGCCTCCGAGGGTGGTCCTTTCGTGCCTGGTCGTGGCGGAACGGAGGCCGCATGAATAAGGCGGCGCGGACACGGGTTGTCGAATACTTAGAGGCGGTCCCTGAGGGAGCGACGATCGATGAGGTGCGCGCGCATTTCGATAACGTGCCTACGCGCCACGAGGTTGGGACCTGGCTGCGGAAGCTGGTTGCTGAGGGAGTGGTGGTCAGAGCTGAGTCGGCTCCGAACCGGGTGGTGCCGGGCGGGTTCAGCCCCGGTGCGAGGAGACGGCGCAGATTCCGGCTGGCCTAGCGGTGGCGGGACGGCTGCGCAGGCGAACGAGTCCTGGTCGTATACGAGAGAGAAAGGCTTAGGTCGTGATTACTGATCAACAATGGCTGTTCATGATTTACGGAATCGGCGCGGTGGTGATGGGCGTGTTCGTCCCTATTCGCATCAAGACGAATGAGGGGTTTAGGCATCGCATGAGTCTTAACGTGGCGAGGGGAGGAGTGCCACTGTTTGCGATTAGCTTCATTATCGCGGTCGGTCTGTGGCCGATTACTGCGGTGCCGTGGACCATTAGGGACGCGAAGGAAGGTCAGTAGCTCTGGGGTTCGGGGTCCTTGGCTGGCCTGCCGATCCACTCCTGTGAGGTCAGCCAAGAGGGCGCGTCGGAGGGTGTGGGGCTGGTTCCGGTGGACGGGGCCGATGCCGGCTCGCCGTGAGGGGAGCTGTGTGGGAGCGTCGAACGGGGGCTTGTGGAGGGGCTCAGTCAGGACTCAGGGCCCCGGATCTCCACCTTGTCGGCGGGCAGTACCTCAACCGCTGCTCCCGGTCGTTCCACCACAACCACGCTGCCATCGTGCGGTAGATCAAGCTCACGTCGTTCTGAGTCGCTCGGCTGACGCACGATGATGCGCATTCCTGGCTCAACCGTGATCACAGTGACGAAGCCAGCACCAAGCTTCACGAAGGATCCACGGTTGCGCACGGTGTAGACAATGCCAAGATCGCGAAGAACCCCAAGCGCCTGCAAGACGGTCTGTCGGGCAACCCCGAACTCTTGCTCAAGGTGAGTGACGCTGGGAAGGCGCTGACGAGGCTCCCACTCGCCCCGCTCGATCCGGGCACGCAGTAGCTCCGCGATCTGCGCGTATACCGGGGAGTCAGCCTCGTAGTTGATCACAGGTTAACCGTAGGTAGATGCCCTAGTGATGACCGATTTGGCTCGATGCACCCTGTAGTAGGCTTACTACAAGCTTGTAGACTGTTTACTACGGTGCTGACTACTGGCGAGTAACCATCTAAGATCAGGGATATGAGCCGCTCAACGCACCCGGTGGTTCGCAGCCAACAGCCCTCCGTACGTGCTGGCACCCTGCGTGCTGCCCGTCCTTCGTTCCGCCCGGTGCCCCGTCCCTCAGTGGAGCTTCTTAAGTAGGAGCGTGATCTATGAGCACGGAGAAAGAAGTCAACCAGGACCCCCAGCACGCGGCATTGATTGCCGTTCGGCAGGCTTACAAGGAAGCTGATACGGTACTGCAATCCACATCTGATCTTGAGCAGGCATATCAACTTGCTACGCAACTCGCGGAGTGCCTAAGAGAACTTGCGGACGAGGCGGCTTTGGCCCGCGCCAAGTCCGCAGCGCAGATAAGCAAGGCTGAGGAGCTTTCTCTAGCTGGCCTAGCAACGAAGATAGGTGTTTCCAAGGCTCGCGCCACTCAGCTTATGCAAGCCGCTACGCGGGAGCAAAAGGGGAAATGAGCATATGGCTCCCTAGATGACGCCCAGTCCCCGGGGCTTTATCTAGGGCCCGAGCCCCCGCAGAAGATGCCATTAAGCGGGAGTCGTGGCGATCGACATTCGCTTGAAAGTCGCTCACTGCGGGGGCTCTTTAACTCTCTCGGCGGTGGAGATCTTACCTAGACGTCTGCAATGATGTCGATAGACAGATCTAGATAGTTATCCCGCCCCGTAGCGAGTAGACGCGTTCCACTCTCGCCTTCCGTTTTGCTCGGTTGCATCTCTGCATTCAGGGCTTCGCGCCAGGTCTCGAAATCTGCGCGTCGCTGTTCGGAATCTTCGGCGTCACAGACACCGGTCAGCGCTGCTTTGGCAGGGGCGCTGTGTATCGACCAGGTTATTAGCGGCAGGTTCTCGTTAGAGATCCTTGCCAGAAGATCCCTTAGCGCATCAACGGTGCGTTGCTGCAAGTGCAACTGATCCAAGTCCCTTTTCTTCTTCTCGTGCTGCAAGCGCAGTCTTTCTAGGTCCTCTGGTTGTGGCACGTTGTTTCTCCTTTCCCCGTAGCGCCATTACTGCGCCTATTGCCCCTCCGGAAGTGTTATCGGCTCTTGCCCGTGTTCGTGGTCGTACATTCCGGCAAGTGCCGGCCGGAACGCTGCTAGGTGGTCTGGCCATCTACCGCAGAGAGCCGAGCGCGCGGCAGAGTCCGTTTGTAGAAGGAATTGCAAGTGGCGCAGGCCATGCATAAGAACATCGATGTATCGAGGAATCGGCGCTTCTGTCGCCTCGACTGCTATTGGCTTGCCTACCGCGTCCGGCAAGGCGGGGCTGATAGGCGCTGCATTTTTCCACTTATCCCGCACGAACGCGCCGCAACCGATGACGGCGACATAGGTGAGAACGACGGCGGTGTCTTCAGCCCGCCATGAAGTCGAGTGCAGTAGTTTGACACCATCTGAGACGTCATTAACGGACAGAAGGTCTGTGACGGCGGTATGAGGATCGCTGTCCTGTCTAACTGCCTCGGAACGCCATGCGTCCTTTCCGCTTATGAGCCACAGTCCGATGCCATCTGCCGATACCGGCCAGACTTCAACGATGACCTCTGTCCGCTCGCTCACCCTAACTCCCTATCACTATGTTTTGTCTCGGGTGTCGGAGTCTTCAGCTTGCTTCGTCGCTAGCCGGGAAGCCTGCGCTGCTGATATCGCCACTTTCGTTAGCCCCATGGAGATTCGCTCATCTCGCTCATTACGGGCTTTGGTGTCTTTGGCGGTCCTGATGAGTTGTGCTGCGCGTGCTTTCGATACGCCGATGCGGTCAGCAAGACTAGCCAACGACATCTCCTCTTGCTCGAAAATGCGGGCGGCTGAAAGGGCTCTTTGATGACCAGAGGCTTCAAAGAGTCCTCTCAGGGTTTCAACCAGCTCCGTTGCGCCGTTGTATGCGCGGTTGCGGTCGGTGTCCGCATCTATCGCCATAAGTGCTGCACCGAAAGCGCGTTCGAGGTCAGCTAGCGCGGTGAGAACCGCCTCGCTCACGCCTTCTCTTGCCATGTAGGCAGCGTAACCCGCCTCGGACAGGGGGGGCTAGACGCGCCACCGTACAGTCCCCTCTTGACGGTCGTGTAGGGGGGGCTGTACGGTTCTTCGTGTAGCCCCCCCTACACGGTTATCGACCAGGGGCAACGCGTCAACAGTCCAGTCAGAGGGTTCAGGTGGAGGTGATCAGCGGTGACCAGCCCAGAGAGCACACGGCACAGCCGGCTGATCACGATCATCCGCACTGTGGCCGAACTGCTCGACAACTGCGCGGATGGCCTGGTCTCCACCGTCGTCGCCGCCACGGTGCTGCTGCTCGTGGTCGTTGCCCTTCACGGGATGGCGGATGCGCTGGAGACCTGCCCTGACGTGCTCACCCTCTGCACCGCACGCTTCGAGAGGAGCTGATTTCCCATGACCTACAAGCCCAATCACGTCAATCGAGACCGACTCATCGCCGATCTACGCGGCTTGGCTGACTTCCTGGACAGGAACCCGGGGTTGCCCGTTCCCCGATACGGGCCGGTGAGTATCAGGGTCCATCCGCAGTACGACACCGACGCCACCACCGAGGCCGAAGCGCTCGTGGAAGTCGAGCGGATCGCCGCCTTGTTGGGCGTCACGACCCGGGTCGAGTACGGACAGCACGTCGCCTGCGCGAACTTCGGAACGGTCGCTTACGAGGCCATCTTGGTCACGCGGGCAGCGAGAGACCGTCGCGACGCTCAGGACTCCTATCGGGACTGCGTTTTCACCGATTCGCCCTCAGAGGCATAAGTGGATCTCCCCCTGATGATCGTCGTTCTCGCGCTCATAGCAGCGCTGGTCATTTTGGGGTTGCTCACGGTGCTGGCCTACGTCATCCACGCCGCTGACCAGCGCAAAAGCCCGTTCGACCGAGCCCACAACGCCCCAGAGCACCTGTCACGGAGCGTACTCATGTACGCCCGCCGAACCGACCGGCCCAAGAACACCAACCCCGTTCCCCGTTCCGACAGAGGAGGAAGTAGGTGATCAACGCTGCGCACTATCCCGCTGAGTCGTGAGTGCCCCTGTGGCGCTGTCCTGGAGCCCGGCAGCAAGTGGTGCCGTAAGTGCCGTGCCCGCGCCCGCTGGCGTCGCCGTAAGGCCCGTCACGACGGCATCTGACATCCCACGTTCCCTCACGTCCAACGCCTATGCCGAAAGGAGGTGATGACCCTTGACCGTCTCGATTCCACTCGTGGTGCTCCTCGGGCTGGCCGTTGTGCTGGCTGTGCGTTTTCTGAAGCTCCGCTTGTGGATGGCGCTGGTGTGCGCCGTGTTCGGCTACCTGCTGGCCACAACCGTGCTGGCCCCCGATATCGACCGCGCCCTGAAAGCGCTCCTGGACTGGGTAACCCCTGGCTCCTGACCTGTCCACCGACCCGGAAGAGGGTGATGCCTCAGTGACCAACCGCCATCCCTACCCTGACCGTGCTCTTCAGGAGGTTCTCGACCGTAACCGCATCGCACACGACCTGATCGACACCTTCGCCCGATCCACCGCCACCCTGACAGACCTCTGGCAGCACGTCACCGCCGCGCTTCAGGACACGCTGGTCCTGGTCGCGGAGATCATGCGCCTTCGCTCGGAGATCAGCATGACCCGGCTTATCCGGGCGAACCTGATCGCCGCCATACGCGCCACGCTGGCCGCCGACGCGGACGGCGAGCACGACCCGCTGTCTTACCTGCGTGACGAACTCGCCGACCAGGCAGGCCACAGCACGCGCAACAGCCCGGACGGTGCCGCATGACGTGGCCACCGTCCGACCCCGACGACACGGGCGCACCCTCTCCCGCCGCTCCGCTGCGGGGGTTCGCCTGGCCTGCCCCGCCCGCAGACAACGATCCCACCGCAGACGCCGGCAACATTCGCGCCGACCGCGTCGGCCCGGGTCCTGACCTCGACGACGACCAGGGCGCACGCGAGGATGCGTTCCACGATCGCGAGTCCGTTCCCGCCCATCAACCGGCGTTCGGGCCGCCGGTTGATCGGGTCGACGACGACGGCGTCTCCCCTGACCGGTCTCCGGCCGGTCAGGGGCGCGCCCCGATCCTGCCCACCTGGACGCGCACGGGTGCCGGTAGGCGCGCCATGCTCGCCTGGTCGCTTCGGGATGCCGGGTACACGCTCGGCTATCACACGGTGCGTCTGCCCAAGTACGTGGCCAAGACGGTCGTGTACGCGCCTGCCGGGCTGGCCTCCAGTATCGCCCGCCTGCTGCGCTGGGCAACCGCTGAGCAGGACAACCGGGCGTTGCGTCAGGCAGCCGCCGACCGCAACGACCCCGCCACCTGGCTACGCCTGGACAAGCAGCGCGAACGGCAATCGCGCTGGCGCTGGTCGGTGCTGCTGCTGGCCGCCCTGCTCACCGGGGCCTCGGTGGCGGCCGTGCTCGCCCTTCAAGTGAGCATTCCGGATGAGGCATGGTGGGCGCTGCTGGCCGCCTCGGTGCCGCTGCTGGCGCATGCCGGGCGTCCGGAAGACAAGCCGATCACCGACCGGGTCAGTCATGGGCCGCGCTATCGCAAGCTCACGGCGGAGCTGGTGCGGCGCGGGCTGCTGTCCATTGGCGTTGCGGCGATCAACCAGGCCGTTGCCAAGGATCAGCACGCGATCAGCTTTCCGGCCGACATCCATCGGGACGGCCCCGGGCACCTGGCCATTGTCGATCTCCCCTACGGGGTGGAAGCCGCCGATGTGGTCGCGCGGCGGGGACGGCTGGCCTCCGGCATGCGGCTACCGTTCGACCAGGTATGGCCAGAGCCCGCTCAGGGCCATCCTGGACGGCTCGCGCTGTGGGTCGGTTACCAACCGGCCAGCGCGATGCAACCGCCGTCCTGGCCGCTGCTGAAGAGCGGCAGCGTGGACGTGTTCGCCTCGTTCCCGCTGTTCACCACGCCCCGCATGGAGATCGTCAACGCCATGCTGATCTTCCGGAACTGGTTGATCGGCGGACAACCCGGTTCGGGCAAGACGAACCTGTTGCGCCTGCTGGTGCTGGCCGCCAGTCTCGACCCGCGCGCCGAACTGCGCGGCTATGAGTTCAAGGGCGTCGGTGACTTCATGGTGGTCGAACCGGTCTGTGCCGAGTACGGCAACGGCCAGGATGACCAGACCTTTGGCAGGGCCGCAGCCCTGGTCAAGTGGCTGTATCACACCGAATGCCAGCAACGCGCGGCGAAGATCGCCCACTATCACGCGCTCGGTATGGCTCCGGAGAACAAGGTCACGCCGGAGCTGGCCGCGCGCAAGGGCTCAGGGCTGCATCCGCTCGTGGTGTTCCTCAACGAAGCACAGGAGCTGTTCCAGCACCGGGAGTACGGCGGCGAAGCCGGGGAGCTGTGCGAGAAGGTGATCAAGCTCGGGCGTGCGCTGGGCGTGATCCTTATTCTCGACACGCAGATCCCGGACAAGGACAGCCTGCCCACCGGGATCACCCGCAACGTCAACACCCGCGTGTGCATGTCGGTACGCGATCAAGTCGCCAATGACATGATCCTGGGCACCGGCATGTACAAGGCGGGATACCGCGCGACCGTGTTCGAGCCTGGCGACGAGAACGGCCCCGGTGACGCCGGTTGGGGCATGGTCGTCGGGGTGGGCAAGCCCGGTGCCCGCCGCAGCTTCGAGGTCAGCGCCGACCAGGCCAGACAGGTCGTAGACAGGGCGATCAAGGCGCGCACCGAGGCGGGCACCATGCCAGCCCCCGAGACGCAGACCCGGCCCGAACCCCCCGCCTATGACCTGCTGGCCGATGTTGTCACCGTCTGGTCGGCAGGGGAAGACGGGGCATGGAACGAAACCCTGTGCGCTCGCCTGGCCGAACTGAGGCCCGAGGTCTACGACGGCTGGCAGTCCGAACAACTCACCAGCGCCCTCAAGCCCCTTGGCGTCAAGGTCCGTAACCTCAGCCGCCGCCGAGACGGCAAACAGCGCGTCAGACGCGGTATCCGCCTCGCCGATCTCACCGGCGCAATCGCCGAACGTGACCGAAAGGGCCGCGCGGACTGACCCCGCGAGGTAGCTACCGGTAGTTGCCGCCCCTGCTACCGGTAGCAACCCCGCTAGCAGCTCAAAACGCGCCCTGACCAGGCCGGTAGCAGGTAGCAGCCTGACTGCCGGCAACCCCGAAAACCCGCTCAGGAGGTGGTCTTGACCCTAGACACGTTCGCCGCGACCGCAGCAATCGCCATCCCCGCCCTACTCACCCTCCGTTACATCTACCTCTGCCACGCCCACCCGTTCCGCGAACACACCCGATGCCGGGGCACCGGCCGTATCCCCTACCTGTTCGGCCGTGGCTGGCGCTTCTGCCCCCGCTGCAACGGCACCGGCCTACGCCTGCGGATCGGCCGCCGCATCTGGAACCACGCCCGACGCCTCCACCGCGACGGCACCCAGTAACCCCCCAATCCGCACAACTTGGGGAAGGAAGGTGATGCCCCGACGAGGAACCGTGATCCGTCCAAGCGTGAGAACACCCCCAGCGAAGATCAATGCTGGGAGGAGTTCTGGGAAGTAGCCGCCTATGTGCTGGCCAACATCGAACGCCGCCGCCGTGCTGGAGATGGTGACGTCAATCGTCAACAGCGTTGAGTAACATCATCAAATGTCGGAGCTCTGAATGATCATTTCATTCAGAGCTCCGACATTTAGGCAACCGCCAGGACATTATTCTGCCCAGTTGCGAGAGCAACCTCCGACGTTTGAGCGATTCTCCCATTTGAGCGGCACTCTTCCGGGACACACCGGTACATTGTCTGCCCTTGGACTAGATCCCGCTCTAACCATCACGCCGGGGCAATTGCCTTTAAATCGACACGGGTGGACTAATCGTCACCAGAAGACGCAACAGAAAAGGATTCAAGGAAGGTGAGGCTAGACATGGACGCATGGAGCAAAGTGGCCAAAGTCTTGATCTTTATCGGTGGCTTCGCGCTGCTCTTTGACGCCATAGGGCCAGATCGTCTGACGAAAATAAGTGATCGCATCCGCAAACGCACTCTCCGCTACTCCGTGGCGCTTGCGCGTCAAATTGTCAGCACCGGATGGCAAACTACCAAGGGACTCGTAGTCTATCTTATTTACGCAAACAGAGACCCTCGCGGCAAAGATCCTGACCTGCCAGTGAATTGGCCAAAACCGCCATCGCCTTTTCATAGTCAACGATGGCGAAAAGTTCTGTACTACTACTGCCAGTTCGTGTACATCGTCGTCGGTCCATCCATATTGGGACTAGCATTATCCTTCAGAGGAGAAGGTGCATGGCACTGGATTGGAGCATACGCCATGGCATCTACATTGGGCCCCGAAGTTGCCATTTTATTTATCTTCATCGCGATAGCTGGGTGGGTTTTGATTCGCGATTGCGTTTTGATTGTGACTGGCTCAATTCTATCTTTTGCTGCTCGCTCCATAGGACTTGCCAGAGGGCGACACCACCGCAGCAAATTCCGCCCCGGAAACCCCTTTCGCTGGGGCGCAGTAGCGGCCTTTGTAACCGGATCAGCCCTCGACTTTTTCACATAAAGGCTTGGCATATAGCGCCGGAGCGCTCGGAAGATGCCTTCTTGACCCTAGACGCGTTCGAACGCCGCGACAATGACAGCGAGGAAATACGAGTGAACTGAAGGAAAAGGAACCCGACTGCACTAGGCAGTCGGGTTATCCCTTGTTACAGTTCCGGGGATCTCGATGATCAAGCCACGCGAACCCGCTCACCGCCCCATCTGGGCTGGACAAAAACAGTGCAGCGCTTCGGCTTACCTGAGCCACGTTCGATCTCGATCCTTTCAATCAGCTTGGACAGCAGCTCACGCGTTTCATGCGGAGTCGCCGCATCCCAAAGGTCTGCGAGCGTAGTGAAGATTTGCCGGTAGTCGGTGCCGACCTCTCGTGCCGCCGCTTTGGCCTCACGCAAGGCGCTGTCCGCCGATTCTAGTTCGGCGTCGATCTCAGCCTTCTTCTCCTTGTAGTCCTCCTCGTCGGCTCCCCCGTCCGTGTAGATGTCGAGGAGTCGCTTGCGCTTGTTCTTGAGGCGGGTTACCTCACGCTGGCACGCCTCAACATCCAAAGTCGCCTCTTGAGCGATTAGGACACGTCGTGCGTCGGCTTCGACGCTCTCTCCGCCCTGCGCGTTCTTCATCACCCAGGCCCGAACAGCGTTCTGAAGGCGGTTGTAACCGATGCTCGCCCCTACACACGCGCCACTCTCCTGCATACGTCGGCAGCGCCAGGTCCCCCCGCTGCCGCCCTTAGTAGCTGACATGCGCGTCAGACATTGAGAACAGAACACCAACCCTGAGAGTGAATGAACCGCGACCCGAAGCCGTGGGGCGGTGTGCTCATTGGCAAGTCGCTTGTCTCGGTATCCTTCCCACAGCTCCGTTGAGATGATCGCCTCGTGGGCACCCTTTCGCCAAATGTCGTATTGGCTGATGCGCTTCCCGGTGCTCTCCGCTTCTGGAGCCTCTGAGCGCTCACGGATGAGACCAGCGGCGAATCCGTTGTCGAGCATTCGCCCCAGAGAGACCCCGGTGTGGGGGTTACCGCGCGTCGTTCGGTATCCGCTGCTATTGAGGTCCAAGGCCAGTTGCCGCATGGGCTCACCGGCAACGAAGCGCTCATAGAGAGACTTGAGCAAGGCTGCATCTCTCTCGTCAACCTGATACCCGTGATCCTTGCTGTAGGTGTAACCGAACCGGGGATTGCTGGTGTGCGGCAGGCCCATCCGCCGCCTACGCGCGTGCGCTTCCTTCCAACTCTCAGCGATCTGGTTGGACTGAAGTTCGGCGATCGCCAGCATCTGATCACGGCTGAACTTGCCCACGCTGGTCGTGGTGTCGAAGTCCTCTGTAACCGCGATGACCTGGCCGCCCGCCTGCTCTACCTCTGCCAGATAGAGCCGTGATTGCAGGAGGTTGCGCCCCCATCGTGACCACTTCCACAGCAGGACCGTGTTCCAGCGACCTTCCTTGATCCCTTTGACGATGTAGTCCACTGAACGGCGGGCGAAGTCACGCCCGCTCAGGTCGATGTCCTCCACCCGCTCCACGATGCGGATCCCGTGTCGCGCGGCGTAAGTGTCCTGCTCATGGGCCTGAAGCTCTGGGCTGATCATCTCTTCGCGCTTGGTGGAGACGCGGGTGTAGCCGATGGCAACGACAGTGGCATTGTTTTGTGGAGGCATCTTCCGGGCCTTCGTTAGAGTGGCTTTTAGTGACGTTAACACCCGTCGAACCTGATCTAGTTCGCACTAGCGAAGGGACGTCATATCGATGTTCTGCGATGACATGTGGCTGCGCACGGCCGAACTGATGGGCGCCGTCCACGAGCACCCCTTCCTCACCGCCCTCGGTGACGGCACCCTCGACCGCGACCGCTTCGCCTTCTACATCGTCCAGGACGCCCGCTACCTGGAAGCGTTCTCCAAGGCGCTGGCCACCGCCTCGGCGCGGGCCACCGACCCGGGCGACGCCGCGTTCTACGCCCAGAGCGCCCACACCGCGCTGGTCGCCGAGCGCCTGCTGCACGCCGGGTACATCGAGGAGCTCGGCCCCGCCGCCGTCGCCACGTCGCCGACCTGCCTGGCGTACGCGTCGTACCTACAGGCCACGGCGCTGTCCGCGCCCTACCCGGTGCTCGCGGCGGCGGTGCTGCCATGCTTCTGGATCTACCAGGACGTCGGCGCCGCACTGCTGAAGCGCGTCGGCGACCTGGCCGGGCACCCGTACGAGAAGTGGATCTCCACCTACTCCGACCCGGACTTCGCGGCCGCCTCCGAGCAGGCCAGGGCCATCACCGACCGGCTCGCCGAGACGGCCGACGCCGCCACCCGGAAGGCCATGGAGGTGGCCTACTGCCGGGCGGCGGCGTACGAGTGGATGTTCTGGGACAGCGCCTGGCGGCGCGAGACCTGGCCGACGGAGCGGTGGCTCGCGCCCTGACGGTCAGCCGCCCGACCCGGCCTTGGCCATCATCTCCTTCTCCTCACGGGTGGCGATCAGCCCGGCGGGCGCGAGGATCTTGGACTCCTCGAACGGCGCCTCCGTGCTCGGCAGCGGCTCCCGCGACCTGATCGCCTTCACCCACACGCGCGCGGCGTCGAGGATGACCACGATGATCAGGATCGCGAACAGCGCCGCCAGGATGCCGTCCACGGTGGAGTTGATGACGATCTGCCGCATCGCGTCCGTCGTCTTGGCGGGCGCGAGGAGCTGCCCCTGGTCGAGGGCGGTCTGGTAGCGGTCGCGTTGGGCGAAGAAGCCGAGCGTGGGGTCGGGCGAGAACACCTTCTGGTAGCTCGCGGTCAGCGTGACCGCCGCGTCCCAGGCCAGCGGCACGCCCGTCACCCAGGCCCACTTCAGCCGCCCGCTCTTGATCAGCAGTGTCGTGGCCACGGTGAGCGCGACGGCCGCCAGGAGCTGGTTGGCGATGCCGAACAGCGGGAAGAGCTGGTTGATGCCGCCGAGCGGGTCGTTGACGCCCTGATAGAGGAAATAGCCCCAGGCCGCCACGACCACGGCGCTGGCCGCGACCAGCCCCGGCCACCAGCTCACCCGGCCGATCGGCTTCCACAGGTTGCCCAGCGTGTCCTGGAGCATGAACCGCCCCACCCGCGTCCCCGCGTCGACCGTGGTGAGGATGAACAGCGCCTCGAACATGATCGCGAAGTGGTACCAGAACGCCTGCAGCCCCGCGCCTCCGAGGAACCCGGAGAAGATCTGCGAGATGCCCACCGCCAGCGTGGGCGCGCCGCCCGTCCTGGCGATCAGCGTCTCCTCCTGTACGGCCGCCGCCGCGGCCTGCAACTGTTCGGGCGTGATGACGAAGCCCATGTTGGTGACCGCCGCCGCGGCGGTCTCCACCGTGGCCCCGACGACGCCCGCGGGGGAGTTCATCGCGAAGTAGAGCCCGGGGGTCAGCACGCAGGCCGCGGTGATGGCCATGACGGCCACGAACGACTCCATGAGCATGGAGCCGTACCCGATCATGCGGACCTGGGTCTCCTTCTGGATCATCTTGGGCGTCGTGCCGGACGAGATCAGCGAGTGGAACCCCGACAGCGCGCCGCAGGCGATGATGATGAACACGAACGGGAACAGCGACCCCGCGAACACCGGCCCCTTGCCGCTGAAGGCGAAGTCGGTGAAGGCCGTGGTCTGCAGCGGCGGCATGGTGATGGCGATGCCGACCGCGATCAGCACGATGGTGCCGATCTTCATGAACGTGGACAGGTAGTCGCGCGGCGCGAGCAGCATCCACACGGGCAGCACGGCGGCGACGAACCCGTACGCGATCAGCCACAGCGCCAGCGCCGACGGGCTCAGCGTGAAGAACGGCGCCCAGCTCGACTCCTGCACCCAGCCGCCGGCCACGATCGACAGGAGCAGCAGGGCGACCCCGATCACGGTGGTCTCGACGACCCGGCCCGGCCGGATGACCCGCAGGTAGAAGCCCATGAACAGGGCGATCGGGATGGTCATCGCGATGGAGAAGACACCCCACGGCGACTGCGCCAGGGCGTTGACCACGACCAGCGCCAGCACGGCGAGCAGGATGATCATGATGGCGAAGACCGCGATGAGCGCCGCCGCCCCGCCGAACGGCCCGATCTCCTCGCGGGCCATCTGCCCGAGGCTCCTGCCGTTGCGCCGCATGGAGAAGAACAGGATCACCATGTCCTGCACGGCCCCGGCGAAGATCACACCGGCGACGATCCAGATGGTGCCGGGCAGGTAACCCATCTGCGCGGCCAGCACGGGCCCGACCAGCGGCCCCGCCCCGGCGATGGCGGCGAAGTGGTGACCGAACAGGATGCGCCGGTCGGTCGGCTGGTAGTCGATGCCGTTGTCGAGCCGCTCGGCCGGGGTGGCTCTGCGGTCGTCGGCGCGCAGGACCTTGCGGACGATGAAGCGGGCATAGAACCGGTAGGCGATGGCGTACGAACCGAGCGCGGCGCACAAGAGCCACACGGCGTTGACGTTCTCGCCTCTGGAGAGGGCGAGGACCCCCCAGCCGACGGCGCCGACGATGGCGACCGCCGCCCAGATGAGAATGGAACGCAGCTTCACCGGTTACCTCCCATATTGCGGGCCATACAAGGGGCGCCCCAGGCAGCAGCGCAGTCCGGCGTCCGGTGGCAGATCGGTGGTGAAGCGCCGCCAGCGCCACAGCGGACGGCAGTCGATCGTGACGGGCAGCTCGGTGAGATGCACCCAGGCAGTGGGGTGGGCGTACACCAGGTCGGTCCCGAGCCGTCGCGCGCGCCGGGGCAACCGGGAGCGCGGCAGCGGCCTGACCGAGAACTCCCCCGCGTCCGCGCAGCAGAGGCCCGTCACGTGCCAGTCGAAGAAGACCACTTCTTCGTGGCGTAAGGCTTCACGCGCCGCGGGAGTAAGCGTGATACGGGACATCTGTGGCTCCTGAATAACAGGCAGCTCAGAATTTAACGTCGGCTTTACCCGCTGTAGTGGCTTTTGAAACGCGACAGGCCCCCGTCCACAGGGGACGGGGGCCTGCCTTCACGGCCACCTCTTCACAGGGGCCAGCCCTTCAGGGGGCTACTGCTTCCAGGGCTGGAAATACGCCACCGTGGCGAAGTCGACCTCCAGCGCGTCGGGCAGGGCGCCGCCCGTGGCGCTCGCCCCGGTCACGAAGATCCGGACCCCGGCCTCGGCGGTCGCGTCCACGGCGAGCGCGTGCGCGTTGTCCCCGGCGCCGGCGGCGCCGTCGTAGCGGCCGGTCCAGATCGGCCCGCCGGTCGCGGCGTCGTACGCGATCGTCACGTAGTCCGTGCCCGACGCGTCGTCCGCGCTCTGGCCGGCGATGACGACCTTGGTGCCGTCGGGCGTCGCCCTGACGCTCCAGGCGTAGTCCTCGCCCTTGGCCTTGCCGTCGTGGCGCTGCACCCACGAGCGCCTGCCCGTGGCGGGGTCGAAGGCGATCGTCGTGAAGTCCGAGCCGGTGCCCTCGCCCACGGTGTTGCCGGTGACGTAGAGCCGGCCGCCGGCCAGCGTCATGTCGTGCGGGGTGTCGCTCTCGTGTCCCGGGCCGTCGTAGCGGTCGGCCCAGAGCTCCTTTCCGGTGGTGGCGTCGTAGGCGATCGTCGTCACGTCGGTCTGCGTGTCCGGGTGCACGCTGCTGCCGGTGACGTAGACCGTCTTGTCGTCGGCCGTCATGCTCGAGGGGATGTCGATGCCGTTGTCCGGGCCGTTGTGGCGGGCGGTCCAGAGCTGCTCGCCGGTGGCGGCGTCGTAGGCCACGGTGCCCCAGTCGGCCAGCCCCGTGCCCTCCTCGCCCTGGCTCTGACCGCTGACGAAGAGCCTGGACCCGTCCGGGGTCACCTTGATCACCCGGCCGTCGTCGGTGCTGGAGGTGCCCTCACCGGGCCCGTCGAAGTACGCGAGCCAGGTCCGCCTGCCGGTGCCGGCCTCGTACGCGACCGTGAAGTAGTCCTCCATGCCGCCCTCGCCGCGGGTGGCCATGCCGGTGACGTACACGCTCTTGCCGTCGGGGCCGACCTCGAGCCCGTTGCCGAACTCCGTGCCCTGGCCCTCGCCGGTGTGCCGGGCCGCCCAGAGCTCGGCACCGGTGGCGGTGTCGTACGCGAGCGTCACGGCGTCGTTGCCGGTGTCGGTCCCGGCGCTGACGCCGACGACGTACACCTTGCTCCCGTCGGGGCTGACGCCGATGGCGTGCGGCTCGTCGAAGTTGCCCGCCGGGCCCGTGTAGGTCTTGCTCCACAGCTCGGCGCCGGTCGCCGCGTCGTAGGCGACGGTGGCGATGCGCGGGCTGAGCAGGCCGGGCGTGCTGCCGTAGCTGGCGCCGGTCACGTAGACGCGCTTGCCGGCCGGGTCGGTGGCGATGAACTCGGCGGTGTCGTCACCGCCCGCGATCCCGTACGTGGCCGCCCACTTCTCGGGCGTCGGCCGCACCAGCACCGGCACGCGTACGGCGTGGGTGCCGTCCTTCCAGGTGAGCTGCCCGCCCGTGTAGACGTTCATCGCCGCCGTGGTCCGCGTGAACGTGACCGTGAACGACTTCGTCTCGCCCGGCTTGAGCGTCAGGCTGTTCGGCGACACCTGGGCGGTGATCCCCGCCAGACCGGTCGTGGACGCGGTGTAGCTGGCGGTCGTGGAGCCCACGTTGGTGACCTTGCGGGTCACCGTCTGCGTGCCGGGCAGCCGGCCGACCGCGATCGACGGGACGTTCAGGTCGCTGGCGTCGAACGAGTAGCGCTGCCTCTTCAGCAGGTCACAGGTCTCGGGCTGGACGCCGCCGGTGCTGCCGCACAGGAACGCCAGCCAGTCCTTGATCCCGCTGTCGTAGACCAGGCCGGGCTGGGCGGCGCTGTTCGGGGTGACGTGGCCCGCGCCCTGCCCGAAGATCACCGACGGGTCGGTGGACGGCCCGTCCTTGACGTCGGAGCCGCTGGTCATCAGCGCCGACTTGATCGCCATCGGCGACCAGTCGGGGTGCAGGTCCTTCAGCAGCGCGGCGAGCCCGGCGACGTGCGGGGCCGCCATCGAGGTGCCGCTGGAGACGTTGAACTCCAGCCCGTTCGCGCCCGGAGGGGCGAAGGCCGCCAGGATGTCCTGGCCGGGGGCGGTCACGTCCGGCTTGAGCAGGTCGCCGCCGCCGGCGCTCAGCGGTCCCCGGGAGGAGAACGCGGCCACGTACGGGGCCGGGGCGTCGGTGGTGATCTTCGTCTGCTCGACCGTCGCGGTCGCCCCGGACGTGGCGGCGTAGTCCTTGACGGCCTGCCTGTCCTTGACCGGCAGGTGGACGGTGGGCAGGGCGTGCAGGTCGGAGTTGAGGGAGTTCTCGTCGGTGTTGACCAGGATCACGCCCACGCCGCCGGCCTCGGCGACCGCGACGCTCTTGTTGACGCGCGGTGTCACGCCGCGGTCGCAGACCACGATCTTGCCCTTGACCTTGGCCGGGTCGAGCACGGCCTTGCCCTCGTTGTCCCTGGCGGCCCAGCACTGCGCCGCGAGCGTCGCGTCCGCGCCGGGCAGCGCCGCCGTGGCGGCGTCGATGAGCGGCGCGGGGCCCGCCTTGGTGGCGGCCAGCGAGGCGCCGCTGTACGTGGCGCCGTTGCCGAGCGTCGCCGCGCCCTGCGTGCCCCGGTTGTGCGTGCCGGCCGCGACCGTCGTCACCCAGGGGGACGGGTGTGCCACGGTGGCCGCGGCCGGCCCGCTGTTGCCGCCGGCGGCGGCGACGAACACGCCCGCCTCCGCGGCGGCCAGGAACGCCACCTCGGCCGGGTCGAGGAAGTCGGTGCTCGTGCCCGAGACCGAGTAGTTGATGACGTCCACGCCGTCGGCCACCGCCTGGTCGATGGCGGCGACCAGGTCGGAGTAGTAGCCGTTCGCGGTGGAGGCGTCCTGCGTGGACCACAGCGCCTTGTACGCCGCGACCCTGGCGCGCGGCGCGATGCCGCTGATCTTGCCGAACCCGGCGGCGGGGCCGGTCGTCACCACGTCGTGGTTGCCCGCCGCCGTCGAGGCGGTGTGCGTGCCGTGCCCGTTGTAGTCACGCGGCGACCGGAACTCCCACGGGAGTTGCTCCTTGATGCCCGCGTCGCCGCCCCAGCCGGTGTTGAAGTGCTTCGCTCCGACGATCTTGCGGTTGCACAGGGCGGCTTCCCAGGACTTGTCCGGGCTGCTCTGCGTGCAGGTGCCGGTGTAGTCCACGGCCGTCCCATACGCCTTCCCGGCGACGTCGGGGTTGGCGAAGCTCTGGCTGTCGGCCCAGATGCCGCTGTCGATCACGCCGATGACCAGGTCCTCGCCCGCGCCCTGGCCCCGCGGGCCACCGGTGGGGCCGCCGAGCCGGGCCCAGAGGCCGCCCGGCGCGTCCAGGCCGAGGAAGGCCGGTGTCGAGGAGGTCGCGACCGAGACCTTCCTGTCCTCGGTCACCGCCACGACGTCGGGTAACGCCCGCATCTCGGCCGCCTGGGCCTTGGTCATCCGGGCGGCGAAACCGCCGTAGGAGTAGACGTACTCGTAGAGCTTCTTGCCGCCGGTCTTCTTGAGCGCGGCGTCGTGCCGGCCCTTCAGGTGGTCGACGTACCTGGTCACCTCGGCCGAGCGAGGCTCGATCTTCTCGCCCCGGTCGGGCTTGGTCTTCGGCAGACCGGCCACGTCCCCCTCGTACGTCGCGACGGGGTCAGGGGCCATCTGCACGATGTAGGTCTTCTGTTCCGCCGCGGCGGCTGAGGCCGTACCCGGCCAGGCGAGCCCTGCCAGCGTCAGCCCGGTCACCGCGGCCGTCGTCGCCAGCCGTCTGGGGAATCCCGGAGATTTGGACAGATCCATCGTCGCCCCTCCATGCGTCACCGCGGATCACGCGGACGATCGCCGAGGCTATTGAGGGACGGCCGGGGACGGCATCCGTACCGTATACGGATTTTTGGTCATTACTTAACGGCAGTTGACGATCCGGTAGCCTGTTTGCGCTGATATACCGCTATAAGCGCAGGTTGGGGGTGACCGCATGCCCCGCGTCGCCCCCTCGGGCTCGCTCTCCGACGTGCTCATCGGCCGGCGGGCTGAGCTGGCGCTCCTGCGTACGGTCATCGCCGCCCCGCCCTCCCTCGCGCTGATCGAAGGCGAGGCCGGGATCGGCAAGAGCCGCCTGGTCGCGGAGCTGTTCGCGGCGCCCGGCCTGGCCGGGACGCGCCGGCTCGTGGGCCAGTGCGAGCAACTCCAGGAGCCCCTGCCGCTGTCGCCGCTGCTCGACGCCTTCCGCCTGGCCGGGGCGGAGCTGGCCGGGCGGAAGGCGTCCAACCCGGTGATCGGGGCGCTGGCGCCGCTGCTGCCCGAGATCGCCGAGCACCTGCCGCCGCCCCTGTCCCCGCTGCCCGACCAGCGGGCCGAGCGGCACCGGGTGTTCCGCGCGGCCGTGGCCCTGCTCGACCACCTCAGCCCGCTGGTGCTCGTGCTGGAGGACGTGCACTGGGCCGACGGCGGCACCCACGACTTCCTCGCCTTCCTGGCCGCGCACCAGCCCCGCGAGCTGAGCGTGATCCTCACCGTCCGCACCGAGGCGGGGCTGCTGCCGATCCGCGAGGCCTTCGCCCGCGCGCCGTCGGGTCCCGCCCGCACGGTCGGCCTGACTCCGCTGAGCCTGTCCGAGGTGGAGGAGCTCGCGCGCTCCATCCTCAAGGCCGACCTCCCCCGCACGTTCGCCGCGCCCCTCTACGAGAAGACCGGCGGCATCCCGTTCGTCGTGGAGGAGGTGCTGCGCACGCTGCTGGAACGACTGCCCGCGAACGAGATCCCCGGCCGCCCCGACGCGCTGGCCGGGCTGGCCGTGCCGACCGTGCTGCGCGACGTGGTGCTGCAGCGCCTGTCCTCGCTCGACGACCCGGCGCAGGAGATCGTCGGGGCCGCCGCGGTCATCGGCATGACCCCCGACGACCGGGTGCTCGCCGAGGTCACCGACCGCACCCCGCCGGAGGTCGCCAAGGCCCTGGCCAAGGCGCAGGCGGTCGGGCTGCTGCACGAGGAGGACGGCCGCAGCCGCTTCCGCCACGCGCTGGCCCGGCAGATCGTGTACGAGTCCGTGGCCGCCCCCGGCCGGCGCTGGCTGCACCTGCGCACCGCCCGCGCCCTGGAGTCGGGCGACGGGCCCCGGCCGGTGGCCCGGCTCGCCCACCACTTCCGGCACGCGGGACGTACCGCGGACTTCGTGGGCAACGCGGAGGCCGCCGCCGACACCGCGCTCGCCCACGGCAACGACGCCACGGCGGCGCGCTTCCTGTTGCAGGCGCTGGAGGTCGGCGAGCTCTCCGGCGAGGTACGCGTGCGGCTGGCCGTCAAGCTCGGCCGGGTCGCGGTGGACGGGCTGGCGCACGCGCAGGGCGTACCGATACTCGAGCGGCTGCTGGCCACCGAACCGTTGCCCACCCACCTGCGCGGCGAACTGCGCCTCGCCCTCGGCCGCATGTTGCGCCAGCACGGCGAGGCGCGGGCCGGCTACCTGCAGATCGAGCGCGCGATCGACGACCTCGGCGACCAGCCCGAGCTCCTGGGCCGCGCGCTCTCCGTGCTGGCCGCGCCGGAGACCGTCGTGGACCGGCACATCAGCGAGCACGCCGCCCGCTGCGACCAGGCGGAGGCGGCCTCGCGCCGCAGCGGCGACCGCGACACCGCCATCGCGGTACGCATCGCCCGCGCCTCCCTCCTGCTCGAACAGGGCGACCCGGTGGCCTGGCGGCTGATCGACGACCTCCTGCGCGACGACCATCTGCGCGCCACGCCACGGGAGCACGCCCGCGCCTGCCTCAACTGGGCCCAGGGCGCCCTGCACGTCGGCCGCCTCGAACGCGCCGAGGCCCTGCTCACCGAGGGGCGCCAGGTGGCCGGGCAGGCGGAGTACCTGCGGGTGGCGGAGGTCGTCGAGCTGGTGGCGGCGGCCGTCGACCACGCGGCCGGGCGGTGGGACGGGCTGGAGCGCCGCGTGCGGCGGCTGGGCGGGGAGGCGGTCACGTTCGCGGCGGCGTCCCTGGACTCGCGGCTGCTGCGCGGGGCGCTGCTGGCCGCGACGGGCCCCGCCGAGGAGGCCACCGCGTGCCTCACCGAGGTGATCGCGGTCGCCGAGCGGGTCGGGGCCGTCCGGCCGCTGATCCCGGCCAGGACGGCGATGTCCCGGCTGCTGCTGACTCTGGACGACGCGGCGGGCGCGGCCGGGCACGCCACCGAGGCGCTCGCCCTGGTCCGGGCCAAGGGGAACTGGGTGTGGGGGGCGGAGAGCGTGCTGTGCCTGGTGGACGCGCTCGACGCCCTGGGCACGCCCGAGGCGGCCGACGGGCCGGTGGAGGAGCTGGAGGCCGGGATCGACGGGTCCGACGCGCCGCTCGCGCAGGCCGCGCTGCTGACGGCGCGGGCCGTGCGGGCGCGGGCGGAGGCGCCGGATCGGGCCGACGGGCTGCTGGACCGGGCGCGGGCCCTCCTGTCGGAGGCCGGGCTGCGTTATGAGGAGGCGCTGGCCTGCGAACGCCTGGGCCGATGGCGCTGTGAACGCGTCCGGGTAGAGGGCCGGGCGCCCGCCACGTCGTCCTCCCGGGCGCCCTCCCGAGCGTCCTCCCGGGCGGACGGTGGGACGGACGGCAGGACGGACGGTGGAGGGCTGCTGGAGGACGCGTTGCGGGCTTACGGGGCGATGGGGGCCGATCGCGACATCGCACGCATCTCCCGGGTCATGCGGCAGAACGGGGTGCCGATCCCGTACCCGTGGCGGGGCGGCCGGCCGTCGCACGGGCAGACGTTGTCGTCACGGGAGCGCGAGGTGGCGCGGCTGGCGGCGACGGGGAAGACGAACCAGGAGATCGCGGACGAGCTGTTCCTGTCCAGGCGGACGGTCGAGAGCCACGTCGCCAGCGCCCTGCGCAAACTCGGTCTCCCCTCACGCAAGGACCTACCGGAGTAGGGCGAGCAGACGCTCTGGCCCGATCGGGGCGCTCGGCCGAACGGACGGTGCCGAGGGTTCTCTTACCGGTGGCGCCGGGCCGACGAGCGCCGTACGTCATCCCGCCGATCTCACGTGATCAAGCGGTGCTCCCACGCCCACGCGACGACCTCGACCCGGTTGCGCATGCCCAGCTTGGCCTGGACGGCGGACACGTGGCCCTTGACCGTGCTCAGGGAGATGTACAGCTCGTCGGCGATCTGCCGGTTGGTGAGCCCTCTGGCGACCGCCTGGACGATCTCGGTCTCCCTCCCGGACAACAGGCTCGCCGGTCCGCCGCCGGAGGCGGGGGCGTGCTCGGTGAAGTGCCGCAGCAGGCGGAGCGTGACCGACGGCGAGATCAGGACGTCGCCCGCGTGGGCGGCCCTGACCGCCTCCACGAGCAGGTCGGGGCCGGCGTCCTTCAGCACGAAACCGGCCGCGCCGCCACGGAGGGCGCCGTAGACGTACTCGTCGAGGTCGAACGTGGTGACCACGATCACCCGGAGCGGGTCGAAGGCTTCGGGGCCGGCCAGGGCGTGGGTGACCTCGATGCCGTCGAGCCGGGGCATCTGAACGTCCACGAGGCACACGTCGGGGCGGAGCCTGCGGGCCAGCTCGACCGCCTCGGCCCCGTCCCCGGCCTCGGCGACCACCCGGATGTCGGGCTGGTCCTCGAGGATGAGACGCAGGCAGTCACGGATCATCGCCTGGTCGTCGGCCAGCAGGACCGAGATGCTCACCGGCGCCGCCCCGAGCCGAGCGGCCGGGCGGCACGCTCGGTGACGGGCAAAGTGGCGAGGACCTTCCAGCCGGTCGTGTGGCGTGGGCCCGCCGTGAGCGTGCCGCCGAGGGCTTCGACCCGCTCGCGCATGCCGACCAGGCCGTACCCGCCGCCCAGGCGTGCCCCCGCCGGCGCGTCCTTGCGCGGCCGCGCCCTGGCCGGCGGGGCGTCGTCCGCGACCTCGACCGTGAGCACGCTCCCGCCCCGTGCGACGCTGACGGTGACCGAGCGGGCGTGCGGGGCGTGGCGCGACACGTTGGTCAGCGCCTCCTGGACGACGCGGTAGACGGTGCCGGCGATCTCGGGCGGCCACCTCTGCTCCCCGGCGGGCAGCCGCAGTCGTACCGGAGGGCCGTTGAAGCGGTCGATCAGCTCGCCGAGCCGGTCAGGGCCGAACTCGCCGAAGGCCGCGCCCCCGGATTCGCGCAGCAGGCCGACGACGCGCCGCGTCGCCGCCAGCGCCTCCGAGCCGGCCGTCTCGATGCCCGTGAGGGAGCCCTCCACCCGCTCCGGATGCCTGCGGGCGACGAGCCTGGTCGCCTGGGCCTGGAGCACGACGCAGGTGACGTGGTGGGCGACGACGTCGTGCAGTTCCCTGGCCAGGGCGAGGCGTTCCTGGCGGCGTACGCGCTCGGTGGTGGCATGGTGGCGGGCCCTGAGCAGGCGTGGCGTCAGGCCGCCCGCGACGGCGGCGAGCCAGCCGGCGCCGTTCAGCGCCACCACGGAGAGGTGGGAGGAGGGGGAGGTGAGGGCGGCGGCCAGGCTGCCGCCGAGCACCGCGAGCCCGCCCAGCACCACGGCGACGGCCTGCCGTTCGGGCAGCGCGGCGACCGCGGAACCGATCAGCACGGCCAGGCCCAGCGCGAGGCCGGGCCCGGGTTCGGCGGGCAGCTCGGCCAGCCGGGCGATCGGGATGGCGACCGCCGCGACGACCAGGCCCGCGACCGCGGCCCCCAGCCGGTGCCGGCGACGGCCGAGCGCGATCACGCACACCACCACCCCGGCGACGCAGCCGAACCGCCAGTACGCCGCACCCCACGTGCCCGCGACCCGGGAGGCCCAGGACGCGATCACCACCGCGAACACGACCCCCAGCCCCGCATCACGGAGCCAGCCGACCCTCAGCCCGCCGACGACGACGCGGCGCACACTCTCCGCAAAGGCCCGTCGCTCCAGCATGCGCCACACACTAGAAGCCGGGCCCCTGGCGTCATACCGGCCGAAAGTACGGTCCGTCTCCCGCTTTCGGCCGAACCGCCGCCCCACCCGCCTTTCCTAAGCTGGGGAGCATGGCAGATCTCGAAGAACGACAGGACGTCCGCGTCGAGCTGACGATGATCATGTCGATCACCGATGTCAAGGCCCTCACGGACGCGGCCATCGAGGTGATCGAGCGGGAGGGCGTCTGGCACGTCGGCCCCGACGCGACCCCCGCGCAACGGCAGGAGGAGATCGGCAGGATCAAGGCCGACCCCGCCCAGGCGGTGAGCAACCTGCTCGCCTTCCTGAACCTCGACGATCTCATCGCCAAGGCCGTGCCCGGTCTGGAGGCCGACCGCTCCAGCGTCGCGGCCAGGATCGGCAACTCGGGCGACTTCGACTGATTCAGGCGTATTTACACGGTTTCACGGGGTTGTTACGTTCACTGTTGACAACGTTGTCAGTCCTGGTCCCTCCCCCCGAGGAGCAGTGAACGCTGATGGTGTCCCGACGTAGTTTCCTGTGGGCGAACGGCCTGGCCCTCGCGGCCGGCGGCCTCGGAATCACGCTGTCCGACCCGGCCGCCGCCGCGACCCGCCCCGCCGCCCCCCTCCTCCCCGGCTTCGGCCGCCCCACCCGCCTGGACTTCGCCGACATCGCCGCCCTCCACGGAAACGACCAACTGCTCCTGACCACCCTCCAAGGCGTCGTCAACCGCACACGACCGCGCCTGTACTTCAACTACAACGCCGAGAACTACGACGTGACCTGGCTGTCCAGCACCGGCGCCACCGTCACCCGCCACGACCGCCCCCTCGACCTGGTCGCCCGCTACCGCGGCGAGGTACGCGGCGCGATCCTGCACGACCCCGCCGTCCCCGACTCGGTGAACATCGCCACCACCCTCGCCGGCCTGGAGAACGCCGTCGCCGCCACCGCCGACCAGGCCGCCGAGTACCGCCTCAGGACCATCACCGACCTCCGTGGCCGCTTCGACCCGGACGACGCCCTGGCCATGTACCGCTGGCAGCTCGACACCCTCTTCCCCCGCTGCACCCACGCCCTGCTCAGCGGCCTGCCCCCGACCAGGACGGTACGGGTGGACGGCGTCCAGTGGCGCGAGATCGCCAGGGAGACCGAGCGCGTCAGGGACTCCTCCAACCGTGAGGTGCGCACGTTCGACCTCAGCCCGGAGCTGTCCGGCCAGGACGGCGTCTACCTGCGCTTCCAGGACTCCCTCGGCGACGACGGCTGGGGCGCCTCGGTCGGCTCGGTCAAGGTGCTGGCCGACGGCGCGCAGGTCGCCGCGTTCACGCCGGGCACGGAGGCCGAGGCCCCGTACCTGTTCGACGGCCTCAACTCGGCCATCGGCGGGGACGCCAACCGTTTCTCCGACGGCGGCGGCTACTTCATCTACCGCTTCACCGCGCCCGCCGGCACCCGCCAGTTGCTCGTCGAGGTGGACCTGTGGAACCAGTTCCTGGTCACGTCCACCACCACCGCGCCGACGCGGGTGGAGCCGTTCCCGTATTTCCGTGACTACACGGTCGCGACGCGCGCCATGGTCTTCTGGCTGCCGCCCACCGGGCAGACCGGGCAGCTACTGGACGAGATCCTGGGCAAGGTGAAGCCCACCACGCCGTACGCGGGCTGGTTCGCCAACGACGTGGCCGGGGAGTGGGGCGGCGTGGACCGGGCCTCGCAGCACGCGGTCGAGGTCGTGCCCGCCGACTACTACATGAACGCCACCGTGCACGCGGGCGTCCAGGCCAAGGTCTCCGACCGGGTGCCCCCGAGGCCGCCGGCCACCCTGCGCAACCGGGTCTACCTCACGCTCACGGTGGGCGAGGGCGACAACATCCAGTACTGCCAGCGCCGGATGCGTCAGATCTGGGACGACCCCGCCCGCGGCCGCGTGCCGACGAACTGGACGGTCAGCCCGCTGCTGGCCGAGATCGGCCCGGCGCTGCTGGCGTACTACCAGCGCACGGCCACGGCCAACGACCTGCTGATCGCGGGGCCCTCCGGCGCCGGTTACACCTATCCGGGCTCCTGGCCGCGCGCGGCCCTGGACGCCTACACCGAGCTGACCGGGCGGTTCCTGCGCCGCACCGGAATGGACCTGGTCTACGCCTACAACCAGCGCACGCCGGAGGGCGACGGCTGGGTGCCCTTCGACGAGCGGATCGTGGCGTCGTACCGGAAGAACACGCCGCTGCGCGGCATCGTCCAGTCGTGGGAGAGCGGGGACCTGCTGGCGCGTCCCGGCGGCATCCCCGTGATCGGGAACTTCTCGCCGCAGGGCCGGGCGCAGGAGTATCGAGACACGCTGCTGAAGCGCGTCGAGGGCTGGGACGGCCGCGCGCCGCTGTTCATCGCCGGCGCGGTCAACGCCTGGAACTGGGCGCCGAGCGACATCGCCGAACTCGGCGGCCTGCTCGGCGACCCCTTCGAGATCGTCCGCGGTGACACCTTCTTCGCGCTGCTCGACGAGCATCTCAGGCGTCCCGCGAGCTGAACAGCGCGAACGCCACGGCGAGCAGCACGGCGGTGCAGGCCGCCATCACGCAGAGCCCCGGCCACGGGCCGAGCCGGTCGGGGTTCTGCACGGTGGTGGCGACCTGCAGCCCGGCCGCGATCGGCCAGTACGTCATCAGCGCCTCCCCCGCCGCCTCCGGCAGCAGCCTGGGCATGATGATCGGGATGATGAAGTCGACCGCCACCAGCACGGTCACGGCGGTCATCGTGCTCCGCAGCAGGCAGCCGAGCGCCACGCCGACCAGCCCCACCAGCCCCCAGACCAGCCCCATGCCGACGACCGCCCGCAGAACCCCCGGCTGGCCGAGCGACGCCGCGGGCGCCCCGGCGGCGGCGATGACCGCCTGCCCGAACAGGAACGACACGAAGCTCGCGACCTCTCCGGCGACGAGGGCGACGCTCCCGAACAGGCCCACCTTGGCGGCCAGCAGCCGGCCCCGGCGCGGGACCGCGGTGAGACTCGTACGGATCATGCCGGTGGCGTACTCGGACCCGGCCACCACCACGCCCAGCGCGCCCACCGCGATCTGGGCGAACAGGAACCCCGCGTACATGCTGACGTTCGCCGCGTCGAACGCCCCCGAGCCCTGGTAACCCTCGGCCGCGCGGTAGGCGGCGAGCGTGCCGGGACCCACCATCAGGCCCATCGCGAGCAGCAGGTTCAGCAGGTTCGACGGGATCGTCCGGAACTTGGTCCATTCGGCGTGGAGCGCGGTCATGCCGCCACCGCCTCGAACTCGACGCTCTCCCTGGTCAGTTCCATGTACGCCTCCTCCAACGAGAGCCGCTGCGGCGTCAGCTCCGACAGCACGACCCCGGCCTCCATCGCCACCCGGCCGATCTCCCGGGCCTCCAATCCCGTGACGACGAGGGCGCCGTCCGGGTCGTCCGTCACGCCGCCACCCGCGCCGGCCAGCCGCCCGGCCAGCAGGTCCCGGTCGTCGGCCCGGACCAGCACGCCGGAGGTGTCCCTGACGAACTCCCGCATGCCGACGTCCGCTATCAACCGCCCCCGGCCGATGATGACGAGATGATCGGCGGTCAGCGCCATCTCGCTCATCAGATGGCTGGAGACCAGCACCGTACAGCCCTGCGCGGCCAGCCCCCGCATCAGCTCGCGGATCCACTTGACCCCCTCGGGGTCCAGCCCGTTCACCGGCTCGTCGAACAGCAGCACCTCCGGATCCCCGAGCAGCGCCGCCGCGATGCCCAGCCGCTGGCTCATGCCCAGAGAGAAGGTGCGGGCCCGCCCGCGCGCCACCGACTCCAGCCCGACCAGGCGGAGCACCTCGTCGACCCGGCTCTCGGGGATCGCGCCGGCGTGGGCCAGCCAGAGCAGATGGTCGCGCGCCGTACGGCTGCCGTGCACGGCGCGGGCGTCCAGGAGGGCCCCCACCTGGCGCATCGGATCGGGTGCGTCCCCGTACCGGTGTCCGCCGATGGTCACGGTGCCCGCGGAGGGGCGGTCGAGGCCGAGGATCATGCGCATCGTGGTGGACTTGCCGGCCCCGTTCGGACCGAGGAAGCCGGTGACCCGGCCGGGCTCGATGGTGAGCGTCAGCCCGTCCACGGCGGTCCTGGTGCCGTACCGCTTGGTCAGGCCCTTGAGCTCGATCGCTGTCATGTCTCGAGGATCACGGGCCGCGGCGGGACGCGGCATCCACCGATCGGTTGATGCCCGCCCCGGGGGCCGCCGCCTCAAGCCGCGCAGCCTCAGTCCGCGCCGCCTCAAGCCGCGCAGCCTCAGTCCGCCAGGTAGTCGTAGCGGGGCGGGGCCGGGCCGACGAAGACCTGCCCGTCGCGCACCTGCCACTCGGCCTGGCCGTCCGTCTCGTGGCCGGCGAGGAACAACCCGCGTACCCGGTCGCCGTCCTCGTCGGTGGCGGGCAGGGCGGCGATCCGCCGGACCTGGTCGAGCACGCCCTCCAGCGCGCTCGCCCGTACCGCCCGGGCGTAGGAGACGGCCTCCAGCCAGCCGCCGTCCGGGAAGGTCCAGCCCTCCGCGTCGCCGTCCTTGATGATGCGCTCCGCCTGCGGCCGCTGGCCGTGGAACTCCAGCCAGCCCCGTACGTACACCCAGGTCCCCATGAGGACATGATTGCGGGTGGACGGGCAGGAGGGTGTCATGCCACCGGAGGGAACGTCGATCGCGGAGCAGTACCGCCGCTTCGCGTCCGTGGAGGCGCGCGGCGCGTCGCCGCTCTACCAGCGGCTCGCCCTCGGGGTGGCCGGCGACGACGAGCTGCTCGGCCTGCTGGCCGGCCTCCCACCGGCCAAACGCCAGCCCAACCTGCTGTTCGCGGCCGGCCGGCACGTCAACGGCACACCGGACGGTTACGACGCGTTCCGGCGGGACGTGCTCGGCAATCGGGACGCTGTCGTCGCTACGATGCTGTCCCGCTCCACCCAGACCAACGAACCGGCCCGCTGCGCCGCGCTCTATCCCCTGCTCGCCGCGCTGCCCCAGCCGCTGGCGTTGCTGGAGGTCGGCGCGTCGGCCGGGCTGTGCCTGCTGCCCGACCGGTACGGCTACGACTACGACGGCCACCTGTCCGGCGCCCTGAACAGCCCATTACGGCTGCACTGCCACGTAACCGGCGCCCCGGGGCGCCGTGTGGGCGTCGACCCGAAGCGCCCTGTGGATGGCGACCCGGAGCGCCCAGTGAACGGCGGCCCAGGGAGCTATGTGGACAGCGACCCGGGGAGCCGTGAGGGCGGCGACCCGGAGAGCCGTGAGGGCGGCGGCCCGCGACTCCCCGGGCCTGATGCCGTCACCGTGGTCTGGCGGGCCGGCATCGACCTCAACCCGCTCGACGTCACCGACCCCGACGACGTCCACTGGCTGCGTACGCTGGTCTGGCCCGAACAGCACGACCGCCTGCACCGCCTCGACACCGCCATCGCGATCGCCCGGACGGCGCCGCCCCGCATCGTCCGGGGCGACCTGAACGCCCGCCTCGCCGAGGTCGCCGCCCAGGCCCCCTCGCACGCCACACTCGTCGTCTTCCACACGGCGGTGCTCTGGTACCTGCCGGCCGAGGACAGGGCCACGTTCGCCTGGCAGGTCGAGCGGCTCGACGGTCACTGGATCTCCCAAGAGGCCCCGGAGGTCTTCCCCGGCATCACCGCCCGCCTCCCCCGGCGACCGTCGCCGGACACCGCCCTGTACGTCCTCGCCCTGGACGGCCGGCCCCTCGCCGTCACCGCGATGCACGGCGGCCGGCAGGAGTGGCTCGCATGAGAATTCACCGACCGCCTCGCGGAGTTGCTCACGGAATGCCCGGCCGTTTCATGAAAGGCTCTCGGCCATGACGGACAACGATTCGCCGGCCGTGTGCGAATGCGGTTCCCCTCTGGACCACCTCGACCGTCAAATACGGTTCCACCTGCCCGACCCCGTACTCGACCTGGCCCCCGCCGACCTCGAATCCCGCCGGTGGGGCAATGACGTCATGATGGCCGTCAAGGAATTAGGGGCATTCGTCAGATGCCTCCTGCCGGTCAAACTCTCCCACGGCTACTCGGCCACCTTCGCGCTCTGGCTCGCGGTGCAACCCGCCGATCTGCAGGCCGCGTACGAGGTGTGGACGGCCCCCGAGTACATCGACCTCGAACTGTCCGGCTACCTCGCCAACGGCATCGAACCGTGGGGCACGGAGCTGCTGGCCGCACCGGCGCGGGCGGTCGTACGGGATCCGGAGAACTTACCGTACGTCGTCGAAAGCTCCCACGAACTGCTGAGCCGGGTCATCGCGCACGAATGGCCCCATGACGAGATCCTGAACCCGATCAAGCTCTGACCTCGCCGTTCACCCGGCGGCATGCGCGATGCGCGCGTGCGCCTCCCGCAGCGCGACCGCATACGGCGTCTCCCGTCTGACGGGCCCTGCCGAACAACTCCTCGAGCCGCCGCCCGATCAACTCGACGTCGGCCATCGCGTCCCCGGGCCCGCCGCCCGTCGATATCGACCCCGACACCATAAACGGCGCCCCCGACGTTGACGATGAAGTCGGGCGCCCACACGATGCCCCTCTCCTGCAGGGCCCGCGCCACCCCCTCGTCGGCCAGTTGGTTGTTGGCCGGCCCGACCACGGCCGCGCAGCGCAACCGCCGCACCACCTCCCGCGTCAGCCCGCCGCCCGGCCAGGTCGTCGGTACCGAAGACGTGCCCGGCGGTCGCCCGGATGGCCGCGTACACCCCGACGGCCGTCGGCTGCCGCCCTCCCGTGCGGGCAGGTAAAGGCCCAGGACGTACGCTCGCGGACGCTCAGCATGTCCTCGGCCGTGGTGCCGACGTCCTCGCCCACCCAGGTAGTCACCGCCGAACCGCTCCACCGCGTCACCAGGTCCCGCATCGCCTCGCTCCGACGCGCGGCCTCCACCGCCACCGCCGACTCGGACAGCACGATGACAGACTTGCCGCCGCCGAGCGCGAGCCCCGCCGAGGCGCACGTCAACGTCAACGTCAACGTCAACGTCAACGCCTCGGCCGGCCGCAGGGGTCGTCCAGCCCATCACGCCAGTCGGGATAGGCCCACATCCGGCAGCCGCCGACCGCGACACCGAGCGCCGTGGAATGCACGGCGGCGATGATCGGCAAGCCGGAACGCGGCCCTTTCTCGATGAGTACTCGTTCGGCGTCCATGGCGATTCTCCAAAGGTCACGACGCCAGTGACCTCCCACTCGAACACGCGGCCCCCGCGAAGACCAATCCTCTCGCCGATGACGCCGCTCCCCCGCCCCCTATCGTTCTCGCATGACGAATGGCCTCCGCCTTGCGCCCATCACCCCCGCCAACATCGAAACGGCCCTGGCCGTGAAAGTCCGCCCCGACCAAGAACGCTTCGTGTCACCGGTGGTGAAATCGCTGGCCGAAGCCTACGTACACCAGGATTCGGCGTGGCCCCGCCTCATTATCGACGGCGACCGTGCCGTGGGCTTCCTGATGGCCTTTCTCGAGATCGACTGGAACGGCAAGGGCGTCGATTTCCGTTCCGGCCTGTGGCGCCTCAACGTGACACCCGACGCGCAGGGCCGCGGCGTCGGCCGCTTCGCCGTCGAGTCCGTGGCCGCCGAGGTCAGGCGGCGTGGGGAGAGGCGAATGTACGTCACGTGGGAGCCGGGCGAGGACGGCCCCGAGGGCTTCTACCGCAGGCTCGGATTCGAGCTCACGGGCGAGCTGAGCGAGGGCCAGACGGTCGGCGTACTGGATCTGACGCCCGCTACTGGACCTTGACCAGGGACTTGATCAGGGACGCCGAAGCCGCGCGGCGAGGAAACTCGGAGCCTGGCTGAGCCGGTCGTAGCTTGCCTCGTCGACGTCCCGCAGGTCGTCGACGGGGCGCGGCTCGATCAGCCGCTCCAGCACGAACCCCGCGCCCAGCACATCTCTGACGTGCTGGAAGACGAGCGCGCAGATCACCCCGTCGAACGACGCGTCGGCGGCGAAGCGCAGGGGCGATTCCAGATCATGCAGATGCAGCTCGGCGCGCCCGTTCACCCGGTCCCGCGCATGCCCCAGCAACGTCGCGCTCCCGTCCACCCCGACCACCTCGGCACCGCGCGCCAGCAATTCGGCCGCGTAATGCCCCGCCCCGCAGCCGACATCCAGGATCCTGTCCCCGGCGACGTCCCCGGCGAGCCGGAGCATGGCGGGTCTGTCGATGTAGGCGTTGTAGGGGCTGGTGCCGGCATGCTGGGCGAAGAAGTCGCCGAACTCGTCGTGGTACGCGGTCGCTTTGTGCATCGGGACATCATGACGTACCGGTGGCCTTGCGCATCGGGACGTCACCACGTACCGGAAGGGCCGGAGCGATGCGCCAAGCCATCACCCAAGCCCTTTCACTCCGGAATCGCCCACCGCAGCACGGCCCCGATTTCACGCTCCCCGTCCCGCGCGAGAGGTGACTCAGCTCATCCGGCTGAGTTCGTCTCGAAACCGCAATTCGGCGCGGTGCCGGGCCTGAACTGAACGAGCCGCGCATCGCGGAATTCGGCCGGTACGTTTCCGCGCCCGACGCACAGCACCTTGCTGGCGCCCGCGCGGCTGATCAGGACGGCCTGGCAGCCGGGGGCCGGCTGGTTGTCGAACGCGTCGAGCTGGAACAGGTTCGACTGGTATTGCCTTGGCGGCTGACAGGAATCGTAGGTGACCGTGGCGCTGGCGGTTCCGCTGATCAATGTCAGCCGTCCGGTGGCGGCGTGCGCCGTGCCCGCCGCACCGACCACGGCCATACAGGCCAGTGCCGAGCCGGCGACGAATGCCTTCATCAGAAGTTTCATGGCACGAGTTTCGTCATGGAAAAGGCGAGTCTCCAGGGCTATTACCGGACATTGACCGGACACATCCAGCGCCGCCGATAACCACACACGCAATACCACTGATCACCTATTGAGGCCGAGGCGAAACACGTCCCCATGTCCGGCCGCCCTAACATGATCGCCATGGCATCCTGGACAAGCCGCTACAGGTCAGGCGAGCACATTGCCGTGTGGAACGACCTGCGCGCCTTCGGAGCGACCGGAGTACCCGACCACCTACGGGACGATGCCGAGGAGGTGGCCCGCGAGACCATGCACCGAGTCTCCGCCAACCTCGACCTCCTGGTGGACCACCTCTCCTCCGCGAAATACGCCTTCGCCCACCCCGCCGAAATCCGGCACCCCCCATCAGCAGACGATCTCGAAGCCCTCGCCAAATCCGAAACCGTCACCGGCCCTCTCCCCTTGGCCGTGCGGACCTGTCTGGAAATCGCGGGTTCGGTCGACCTGTGCGGCGACGGCGACCCCTTGCTACCGCACGTCCGCTACCACACACCCCCGCTCCCCTCCGGCGACCTTTACCCAGACCCGCTGGTCCTCCACCCAGGCCAAATGCTCTGGAACCAACTCAACTCCAGCGTGGGAGACCTCAGCCTCGGATGCGCCTGCACGGACCCGGAAGAAGACGAGCAGTGCGGTTTCCATGCGAGGGGATTCGCCTTCAGCATCGCACCCGACGAGGCGGCCAAGGCCAATTTCAGCGGCGGAAGCCATGACATCCATCTGCCCACAGCAAACCCCGATCCCCAACTCACGGGGGTGGCGGTGACGGCGTCCATCTCGTTCGTCGAATACCTGCGACTGTCATTCTCTTGGGGAGGATTCCCCGGCTACAGCGTCCGCCCGGCACACGTTCCAGCGCCACCCTTTCTCGAGCAACTCGCGAACCGACTACTGAAATTCTGACCGGAAAACGCATTACTCCGCGCATATCGAGGATTCGCCCCCGTCCCCGGGCCAGGTAAAGGGAGCCGAGCCCGCTAAACGGTCTCAGTCGCCCCGACCGACTGTCGCCACTCCAGGGCTTCGGCCGTGTCGCGGTATTCCAGGAGGTGCTGACCGGCGATCTTCCGCAACAGGTCGCGCACCTCGGCCGGGGTGGCGCGGAAGAACTCTCGTCGCAGGTTCACCTTGTTGAGCCGGCGATCGTTCAGCTCCGCGTGCAGCCGCGACTCCAGCCCCACCGCGTCCTCACTGAAGATCAGCGCGTGCGTGTCGAACCTGAACGGCACCGACGCGTCACCCAGTTCCCGGACACGGTCCTCCGGCTCCAGCCGCCGTGTCATACCGATCTTCACGACGTTCTCCCCGAACGCTCCGATGTTGGAGATGACGTACACGTACCCGGCCCTGATGTTCGCTTCGCGGGCCTCGACGTCGGCGACCGCGACACCGATCTCCTCCAGCTTGGCCTTCAACTCCGCCACGCTCTCCGCGGACGCGGCGCCGTTCTTGACGAGCTTGGCCAGCGCCGACCGGTAGTGCGCCTCCTCCTTGCGCAGGCGGGCCTTCTCACGCTCGAACTCCCGGCGCGCGGCCTCCTCTTCCCGCTGCTGCTCGCGCTGCGCGCGGACGAGTTCCTTCTCCTCCTCCTGCTTGGCCAGGTGGTCGGCGGTCAGCTCCAGTTCCTGGATCCGCGTCCGGTGATAGTCGGGATGGACGTGAATGTTCATCGTCCGTCCCAGCTTGACGATCGTCTCCACCACCTTCTCCAGCCGATCGATCGCCGACTGCAGCTTGTACGGGCGCATCGTACGTACGCAGTTGTCCGCCTCAGCGTTGTACGCGCGCAACATGAGCTTGGAGAAGTCGCGCACCATTTTGCGCCCCTCGGCCGCCGACCCGTTCACCTGCCAGTTGGTGGCACCGACCACGGCTCGTCCCTCTCTGGCCATCTCCTTGGTGCGCGCCTTCACCCGCGCGAGCCGGTCCTTGTAGGCCACCGCGTCGCTCAGCGGGTGCCGATACTCGTAGACGCCCACCTCCTGGAGCAGAACGGTCTCCTCGGTCTGTACGATCCGCTGTTCGGTCTCGCGCAGGCGGCGGCCGGCCTCATCGATGGCGATTCGCAGTCCCGCGTGCTCCACGTGGAGGGCCTCGGTCATGGCCGAAATCCGCATGGCGTCCATTCCGCCCAGCCGCTCCACCCATTGCCGCAACTGAACGTTCTCCTCTTCCAGCCGCTTCTTGCCGCCGAAGAGCCCGCCGCCTTTCCGTTCGAGCGGCTGCGGCGCACTTGGAACCGGCACCTCCTCCAGCACCCAGAACTCCCAACCGTTAGGAGCCGGCGGCCACGACGGATCCGGTTGCCACCCCTGCGGAGGCTTCCACCCGCGGGGCGGCACCGGCCAGCCGGGCGGAGAGTTGAACCGATGCTCAGGCATGAGCCCTCCTCACGTGCAGGCGACAGCCGTACACAGGAGAAATAGCCGTAAGCACCGAAAGAGTTACAGTCAGCGAGCAATGGTCTTCCCGGCACAGCGCCTTCGCCACCATCGACTCAGAGGCCGACTGCCAATGGCGCAGGTCAGAGCATGCCCTGCGGAGGATCGACCACATTTTCGCGCAAAAGACTTACACTCGCGAGCAGGAACGCCGGACACGGGCAAGAAGAGTTACACCACCTGGCGGAACGGCCGTCACCTGACCAGGCGCGACGCCTTCCACGCTTGGTCGAGACAGATCCGGAACTCGCCAGCATCGCAGACGACAACCCCCCAACCGGTACGTCGTCGCCCCCCCATCACCGGCACCGGCGCTCTGGCGAGGGCGATCGGTCGGAACGGGTCGCAGTGGCCACAACCAGCCCCACCTTGCTACTCGACCGGAACGTCCTCACTGCCGGGCTCTCCCAGTTCATCGAACCACCGGTCCCGCTGAGATTCGGGCAACCGCGTCCCGCACCAGGGGCAGAATGACATGCCAATGGTGGAGGTACCGCCATCGTGGATGATCAGGCCGTACTCGACGAATCGCTCGTCGAAGCTGATCAGCGCGTCCGGACAGGCAAACGGGTCAGCGTGCAGACCGCACTCCCAGCCCACATGGCGAACCATCGACTCGCAGCAGTGCTCGACCACGAATACCTCTCCAACCGATGACCCACAGAGATCGACAATCCTGATCAGCCAAGCCTCGCCCGAGACCACCCCGGCGCCTTCAACCCCGCGATGAGCCAAAACGACCCCCTGCCGCGAAGAAGTGGACGAGCCCCCACTTCGAGCAGGAATCGAGAAGCGTCCATCATCGACGCACCCTTAACGTGTCCGCCATGAACACCAAGTTGCAGGTGAGCACCATCATGCTCGGCGTCAACGACGTAGCCCGCGCCAAGAAGTTCTATGCCGAAGGACTCGGCTGCGAGGTGGTCCAGGACTATCCCGGCTTCGTCAAGTGCAGCCTGGGTGAGGGGTCCTCGTCACTGGCGCTCTACGAATGGGAAGAAGCCGCACAGGACGCCGGCGTCTCCGCGGAGGGATCCGGGTTCCGCGGATCCTCCTTCCACTTCATCACCGACTCCAGGGAAGCGGTGGACGCGGTCATGAGCGCCGCGGTCGCCGCCGGCGGCACCGTGGTCAAGGAGGCGATCGCCGCCGAGTGGGGCGGCTACTCCGGCTATTTCAGCGACCCCGACGGCTATCTGTGGAAGGTCGCCACCGCCTCCTGACCAAAGCCCAGACAGATGGAGAAAACAATCCCACCGGGCGACGAGCCGCCCCGTGCGCCCTTCCATGCAGGCCACTACCCGTACGTCACCTCGGAACCTCATCGTGCGACGGCACCTGATTGCCATCTATCGATGCTCGTTCAGCCTCGGACAGACCAGCCGCCGCGAGGATCGCCTGAACCATCGCATTCTTCCCTCGGCCGTAATCGTCAATGTTGGCGGCCATCGCACCAATACGCTTCTTCACCGCGGCGTACTGCTCACGGAGCTCCGAATCGGTCCGCAGGATGTCCCTGACCGCGAGGTGATTGCGCAGCGACAGCGACCCGTCAACGATGACGTAGGTGTTGGTCCCGGCAAGTCGTGCGGGTTCCTTGAACGCCCATCGCTGGGGAATCCCCAGCTCACCCAACGGCGAGAAACCCAGCCCGATCAGTACGTCCGCAGCGGCCTCGACATCACGCTCGGCCACCACAATGTCGCAATCGATAACCGGCTTGGCCGCCAGCCCGGGAACTGACGTGCTACCGACATGTTCAATGGAAACCGCCGGCACACCGGCGGCTTCCAAAGCCGCGGCGTACTCCTTTCGCAGCACCTCAAACCGCCCAGGCCACGCGGGATCATAGTCGTCTACCCTGATCACGAATGCAGCCTAAAGGACATGCCCTGCCTTCTCCACCTCCAATTCCCCGGAGCCGAAGGCATCGCATTCAGCGGCCGGCGATGCAGGGACATGTGCCGTCACAATGCTTGTAGTCATAAAACCTCGGATGCCCGCAGTAACAGACGCTGGCCCACATGCGGCCCGGGTCAGTGGACTGCTCGGGTCCGGCTCCACACGCAGGGCAGGCAGAAGGTTCGTCATCTGCCACAGGAAGCGACCCGTCCATGACGGCACTGTACGGGTGCGACGGCACGCCGACGGCCAAGGCGTTGGGCGGATAAGGCCCGGCAACCGAAAGACAGCGGACACGGAAATGCAGTGGCACAGAGGTTCCCCCCTTGCTCTCACGAAGGGCCGGGCATCCCACCCCAGTAGCTCAGGATGCGCGGAAATCTGCGGGCGAACCCTTCTTCACCGATGGGACTCGGCTGCTCATCGCGCAACTCGTACCAATCCTCGTCCAGGCCGGTGCGTGCATGTGCCTGGCCGTGGAGCGTGGCCGGTCCCAGACCGGTGCGCTTCTTGTACGGCTCGGATGCGACGTACCCGAGCGATTCGAATTCGGGATCCTCCTCGTTGGTCCAGAGGCGGCTCCTGCGTCGTCGCGCGAGTTCCCAGAGCCGGAGCACTTCGGGAACCTCGATCAGGGTGTCGGGATCGGCGACGACATGTTCGAAGATCTCCTGCCCGAGGCCGATGAGCCATCTGCGGAAGTATAGAAAGCCGTCGGTTGAGCCCAGAGGGAAGACGGCGTGATAGGCGACCCACAGATCCCAGGTGTTGGCTCGGTATTCGCAGATGTAGAGCCACTTTGAAAGTCGATGATGCCATCGACCGGGAGTCTGCCGATGCGCTCCCCCAGCCACTTCACGCGGACTTTCCGCGTGCCGGCCTCCCGCGCGGACTGCTCAATGAGCGCCCAGAAGGCATCCTCACCCATAGGCGGATCATGGCATGGGCGACCGATTCTGCCCAGGAACTCGGCCCGGCATGCGGAGATCCAACCGCTCGATGAGCGTTCCGCGCGGCAACCGCTGGAAACCCAGCGGCCCTTTGACCGGCATGCCGGATGAGCAACAACTCGCGAGGCCGGCGGCGCCCGCGCGACGAACACTGAGCTGCTGTCAGTAACTGAATCCGATCAGGCTGTGCGGCCGTGGTTGTGTGGCACAACACGAAGCACCCTGCCATGTAGGAGGCCCCGAGCTCCTGACAAGCTGAATAGGGCTGATCCGTACCGACCTGGAGTCCGCGTGCCGACACACCAGCCAACCCGTCCCTCCATACGGTCTGCCACCGGAAAGGACCTGGCGCAGCTCCAAGCCCTGGCCCGGCGCACCATCAACGCCGGCTACCGCTCGTTCCTCGGGGATGAGGCCGTCGACTGGTTCATCGGCAGCGCCGCCTCAGACGATCACATCGCGACCCACCTCGACCAGGGCCACATCCATTGCCTGGAACAGGACGGGCAGATCGTCGGATTCACGATCCTCGACGGACCCACCATCGATCTGATGATGATCGACCAGCGTCACCATCGCCAAGGACTGGGCAGGCTCCTGTTCTCACATGCCGAGGCATTGCTCTTCACCCGGTACCAGGACCTGCGCCTGGAGAGCTTCACCGGCAACACCACCGCCAACGCCTTCTACGAAGCATGTGGCTGGTCACCGGCAGGGCCGCTGGACTCCACAGACCCGCCCAAGATCGAATACGTCAAGCGCCGTGGGTGACTCCCCCGGGCTGTTAACCCCAACTGGAGTACGACAGCACCCCTGATGACCGTCACGCAGTGCGACCAGAAGCAACCGAGGAAGGATGCCAAGCTCTTCAGGCATCTCTATCCACCTGTACCCGGCCCTCACCTGAGCTTGCGTCGCAACCTCGTTCTTCCCGTACGAGAAGCAGTCCGGGCGGTTGCCCATATGAGAACCGCCGCTGGCGTCGGTCCATGGGATTCCCGGAGGGATCAACGCCGACATGCTCTCGTCGTTGGCGATGAAAGTCCCGAACCGTCGCCCATCAGCAATGCCCGCCCTTCGGCCACCCGAAGGGATACGTCACCGTAGGGCAGAAAGCTCACCACAACGCCGCCCACGAGCGCTGACACGAGAACGATCACGGCGAGCGACGCCTCACTCAGAGTGACACCACCCTTCTGAGCGCTTGCTGATCGATTGACGAAAGACATGCTCCGAACGGTACGACGTACTGCTCATGTACGGATGCACGCGAGCCCACGCAATGTGAACGGTCATGCGCACGCTCGCCCACATTCAAAGAGACGAGGCTGTTCGGCTGATGCCCTGGTTTGAGGGATACGCGCTCCGGCATGCCGGACAGCCAAAGCCCAGACGGATCTCCCACGTAACGGACGCCAAAGACCGAAAGCCGTTCCCTGACCTGGCTTTTCACAACGTGGAGCAACTGGACGCATGCCGGACAACTAACGCCTGACCTAGGACGCTCGTGATCGGTACGCTGATCGCCATGGGAGTTGGTGAGGCGTCTCTGCGGCTGGAGGACGTAACGTCGGCGCTCGAGACGGCCCTCACCGCCCTTACGGCTGTGAGGGCCGACCCGAAATACCGCGTGGGCGGCACGGGTGCCGCCCTGTTACAAGGTGTGCATCTTCCGGTCGGAGATGTTGACATCTTGGTGGCTCAGCGGAGAGACGTTGACACCTTCGCTGCCGCTCTGTCGTCCTTTCCCTGCCTGTACGCGGCATCTTGGCTCCCCGCGAGTTCGCAGTACTTCGCCAGGTACGAGGTGAACGGGGTCCACTTGGAAATCAGCACGGTTGAGCAGGAGACCGACTCCGACGAAATGGAGTGCATCGGCCGTGGCCCGTGGCAGCACCACGTCCTGATCACGTGCGGCTCGCATCGCGTCCCTGTGGTGCGCCTGGAACTGCGTTTGGCCACAGAACTCCTGCGTGATCGATCCGATCGATACGAACCACTCCTCGACCACATGGCGGCGCAGGGATTCGATGCTGACCTTCTCAACAGAGCCATGACTGCTCGCGGTCTTTCGGTGGAACAACAACGCCTGATCAACAACCGCCTCGCCCACTCCTGATCGTGGTCCTGACGGTCTTCCGCAAGACACATGATGGAACGCAGATCGCCGGCATCGACCGAGCAGTCACTGCCAGAAAGCGGTGTGAGGCAGAGCACGACCTAACCCACCACGCACGTGTTCGAGAGGAGCGCATGATGGGTCACAGCCGCTGGGAAACCTACAAGGCGAAGCGTCTGCGCGAGATGGAAGCGGATGCGCAAGCCCACTCCGAATACGAGCAGGCGGGCCGTGACCTGGAGCTCGGAGACCAACTGCGTGAGATCCGCAAGCGCCGAGGCTTGTCTCAGAAGGTCGTAACGGAGCGCTCAGGGATGTCCCAACCGGCCCTGTCTCGCATCGAGGCCGGTGGCGGCATTCCGGATATAGCGACGCCGCTGCGCCTCGGTGCCGCGACAGGCTTGCTCGAGAGCCGGCGCCAGAGGAATGAAGCGAGGCCCGGTTCTAGATCACATTCTTGAGCTGGGCCTTCGATGTTGCAACAAGTGACGGGAATCGAACCCGCGCTGTCAGCTTGCGAATTGCAGGGATCTTGGCTTGTAGTGGCGTTGACCTGGGTCTGAGAGCGGTCGTGAGTAACCGTGGTTGACCCCTCGTTACCGCCCTTAATGGCACGCTAATGGCACGACGATCAAAGCCGCGAACTGGGATTCGTTCTGTCGGTCCTCTGCTCTACGGTGTGCCATTACGATGTCGTCCGTTGTGATTGGAGTGGTGAGCATGGGGTTGACGACGCCCTCGGCGCCGTTCGATGTGGCGGCTGTCTTCCCGGAACTGGCGGGGCAACGCAGGACCACCGTTCGACTGCATCCGCGTCGAGGAAGACCGACCATCACGGACAGTTCCATAGGTGGGCCGTTGTTGTGGCCTGCGAATGAACCGTGGCCCATCTGCCCCGAGCCGCAGACTCACGACCCTTCAGAAGGGTGGGATCCGCTTCCGCTGGTCCCCGTCATGCAACTCTTCGCTCGAGATGTTCCCGAACTCCCCTTCCCCGATGAAGCCGACACCCTCCAAGTGCTGTGGTGCCCGCTCGATCACGAGCCGTACTTCCAGCCGCACACGATTGTGCGCTGGCGGAGGGCGGAAGCGGTCGGCAGTCTCCTCACGGAGGCGCCCACGCCAGATCCTGATAGCGACGACTCGTATCTCCCAATGGCTTGCGTGCTGTCGCCGGAGCGGGTCGAAGAGTATCCGGCGGGCTGGGGACTTCCCGCTGAGCTCAGAGAGCGGATCTGGGCATGGGAAGATGAATTCCCAAATCCCGACGACTGGAGTTATTTCCCGCACCTCTCCAGTGCTCCAGGCAGCAAGGTCGCGGGCTGGGTGCGCTGGATCCAGGATCCTGAGCAAGTCGAATGCAGTGAAGGCCATGAAATGGCGCATCTGCTGACCATTGCTAGTCGGGAGTTCGACATCGAGAGTGGGAAGCGTTGGGCTCCTGTCGAAGAGCGTTCTCTGCTCGCTCCGCACGCCCCTCTCGAGATACGAGAGCCTACGGATCTCATGATCCAGGACGCTGGGTCGCTCTACCTCTTCGTCTGCCTGGAATGCCCCGAACGGCCGGTGGACTCTCTCAGTCAAGGGTCGTGAACATGGCTCGGAATCGCACATACCGCCGCATGCCTCCGCCTGTCTGATCGGAGGTCCGCCACGCTGCTCAGTGAGCCAGAGTGAGGAACGAACCCTGGATCGTCGATCGCCCCCAGCCGTCTACGGCGACCGGCCATGCCGTGGCGATCGTTGGGCTGCATCTGTGCGGCGGCGGGGCAACCCCGGTCAGAGCGTTCGGTCAGTACGGCGAGGCCAGCATACGACGACCGGCCCGGTGTCCCGCCGCCGTCCGAGACCGGCCCCCAGGCCGCACGCCCGGACGGCGGGCGGGCGGAGGGCCGGGGGTACGGCGCCGCGCCGCGCCGCCGCCTTGATACCTACAAGAGCTATTCGGCAATGTTCCGGTCGAACACCACGGCCTTGCGGGTCTCGGCGATGAGTTCTACGAGATCGGCTACGAGCTTTGGGCTCGCTGCGATGGTCGCGTGGGCGGTCATGCTGTGCGGGCTGCCGTCGAGATCGACCACTGTCGCTCCGGCCTCTCGGGCGATGATGACCCCCGCTGCGGTGTCCCATGGGTTGTTGCTGAGCATGATGTTGGCGTCGATCTTGCCGTCTGCAACCCATGCGAGATCGATCGCGGCTGAGCCGAACATCCGGATGCGCTGGACGCGAGCAGCGAGTTCTTGGGTCAGGGCGAGCCTGGGCCGGTTGCGCTCGTCGGCGTTCTCCCCCACGGCGTAGTCGCCGATCGCCACGATCGCGGTCTGCAACTCGCGGGCATCACTCACCTGGATGGCAGATCCGTTGGCGCTAGCGCCAACACCCTCGGCCGCCGAGTAGCGAAGGTTGAGAAACGGCAAGTCGATCAAACCAAGTGTGGGCGTGTCCTTGTCGATCAGTCCGAGGGAGACACCGCAAAGCGGGATGCTGTGCGAGAAGTTGGCCGTTCCGTCCACGGGATCCAGCGCCCACATCAGTCCGTCGCCCAGATGGCTGACACCTTCCTCCTCGCCAAGGAATCCGATCTCGGGCGTCTCGCGAGACAGGAACTCCCGTACGGCATGTTCTACGGCGTAGTCCACCTCCGTCGCCATGTCCCGGTCACCCTTGGCCGTGATGACGCCGGGAGCCTTGGTACGGATGATCTCGCTCGCGATGGACACGGCGCGCTCAGCGATGGGGAGAAGAGTCCTGGCGTCGATGGTCATACGGGTTTGCTCCGCTCCCACATATCCCTGAACACCTGGTCGAAGATGGGGAACAGCCCCTCTGCTGCGGTGTCGTCTGTGATCACGAACGTAGGTGAATCGACTCCGCGTGCCTGCGGTAGGTACGGCTGGACCACTCACAATGCCCGGTCCACGATGATCAGATTGAATCGGATCGTCTCGTCGTAGACGTGGAGTTCAAGACGCTGGGCCGACGTGGTGTCGAGCCGATCGCGCAGCCTGGTCAGCATGCTGATGTTGAGCGCCGTGAGGGTTGTCAGGGTGCTGTCGGTGTAGCCCTCTTCTGCTTCGCGGGCGCGGATCGCCTGGCCCTTCGGGTCGAGGAAGAGGCAGCGGATGCGCGTGCCGGAGTCCAGCAGACGCTTGAGCCGGTGATCGGGATAGCTCTGGCAGAGGATGTTAAGCGACAGGCCTGCTGCGTTGATCTCCCTCGCGTCGTCGAACATCGACGAGGCCGGGTATGCGGAGGAGAAGGCCGAGCGGCTGCTAAAGACAGCGGTCACGTCGGCCATCTGCGGCATGGGGGCAGGCTGCGGTGTCGGGGGCGGCGCTTCTGGCTGGTTCTGGGTCTGTCCTCTGTGCCGGGATCTCGACGGCGGTCGTGGTGAAGAGATCATGTGCCGACCTGCCTGGGAACATCGCTTCCAAGACGCGGCAGTGGCCCGAGTAGGGCAAACCTTTGAGCTCCCCGTTCAGCCATCGGTGAAGCTGCGCTCGACTTGGCCAACCGCCTTGCAACGACGGGTCAACCTTCTTGGCGGCTTTGTCGTACTCCTTACAGAACGTGCTGTAGGTCTGCCAGTGGCGTTGCGTCAGGAGAGTCTTCAACAGGATCGGCTGGTCAGTCATGATCCGCGCCTCGGGCTGGGGTGCCATATACGCCCAGGTTAGCGACAGAGACGGGCTCGGACGAGACAAAGAGGAGACGAAAAGAGACGAGTCGATCACAGACGGTATTTGGGAGCGATCGAGACGTGACAGGTCCTCGGGCAATCCTCGCTGCATGACTGCGCCGTGTAACTCCTGCTCAGGGCGAGGCTGGAAATACATCAGCCTCCGCCGGGCCGTGGTGGCCGAGAACAACTCAGGCGATGTCGGTCCCGATGACCGACACCGCGATGACTGCTGGCGGTGCAACGGGACCGGACGGGCGGGTGCGCTGCTATGAGCATTTACGTCGGCTGTTTCGCGCCTCATGTTGGTCCGCCTCGGCCGAACTACATGCGCCTTGTCTGGCGGGAGGTGGTCCGCGAACAGGGTCCACCACGCGTGATCGAGTACACCTGCGAGTGCGAGGACACGGTTTACGAACGGTGTCGCGAGGGCGGCCTTGCCTACATCCGTCGGACTACGCGTCTCGGTGGGGTGGTGCATCAGGTTCACGAGACGTATCGCTGGCGGTCCAAGAAGGCGCATGACGTCTGGATTGCTCTCCTCAACGGTGAGGCTCGATAGGCGGGCGCGACGGTTGGCGAGTACAGGCGTGCCATTCCGTCGCGTCTTGGTGCTGGTGGAGGGGCTGCCTGTTGCGCAGTCAGATGGTTCCTCCACCAGCTCGCCGCATCTCGGCAACGTCCAGATAGCCAAGATCAGCACTTCGACCGTTCGGCAGTGGCGGGCTGATCTGCTCGGCAGCGGCCGCAACCTCGGTGAGCATGGCCGCCAAGGCCTACCGGCTGCTACGGGCCGTGCTGATGACCGCCGCCGACGACCGTGTCATCCCGCACAACCCGTGCCGGATCCGAGGGGCCGGCGACGAGCACGCGCAAGAACGCCCAGTGCTGACCGTCTCCCAAGTGTTCGAACTAGCCGATCGGGTGGGGCTAGCCATGACGGCCGAGGCGTGCACGCGAGCATGAGCGCGATGCGTGAAGAATTGCATGCACTGGTCGATCGGCTTCCGGAAGACCGCGTGCAGCTAGTTTTCGCGCCTGTTCTTGAGACGGTCAGTCTTGTCGGTGCCGCTTTGCTCGCGCGACGTCTCAGGTATCCGCGGCCAGGAGCCCTGTCAGGAAAATCCCGATGGTGGAGAGATGTCTCAGGCAGGCATGTCGATGGTCAGTCCGGCTGTCTGGGCAGCATCGGCCAGTCGTTTGTCGTACGTGACGAATGAAGTGAGCTGGGAGCGGATGCGGAGAGCAGTTGCCAGGTGGATAGCGTCCAGGCTCCGTACGGTCACCGGTCTCACAGTTTGGGCCAGGATGCGAATGCTGGCGTCCAGGTCCACCAACTCGATCAGGTCGAGGACTAGGTGAAGTCGGGCGATGGCTTCTGGGGCGTAGCGTGCTAGGGCCCGTGATGACTCGATCTCCAACAGAACCGAACTCGTCCATCCGGTCTCCGCCCGTTCGTCGAGCCAGTCGCGCAATGCCTGCGACTCGGCCTCGGCGTGGACGAGTTTCACGACGGCGGCCGAGTCGAGATAGATCATCAGCGTTCGTCCTCGCGGCTGTGGGCGATCTCCGCGGCGATGTCGATACCGTCCGGTTCACCGAGCGGCATACGCAGGACAGCGCGACGCATAGCGGCAGCGCGCTCCTTACGGAGGGCGGCTTCCAGCACGGCTTGGCGGATAGCCGCCGAGCGTGAGCTGCCGTCATGGGTGAGGACATCCAGTGCGTGCTCGGTCTCCGAGTCGCTGCGGATGGTGATGGTGTCAGCCATGCAGCCACTGTAAGACGTTCTGTCTTACGTGGCAAGCTGCTCTTCGCCGACTCACACAATGGCCGCCCTCCCAGGGACAACCCCGGAGGGACATCCGAGCGCCAGCGAGGCCCACTCGGGGCGGGCATTAGTCGGCCCACCGTGTAATCGGGCAACGGGCGGGCCGAGGGCGAGCGAAGCGAGCGGGGTTGTGAGGGGGTCGAAGGGGGCAGAGCCCCTGGGAGGCACGTCTGAAGCCCTCGATCGCGCAAAGCGCCCCAAAAGCAGAAGGCCTTGCATTGTGGAGCGGGTGACGGGAATCGAACCCGCGCTGTCAGCTCGGGAATTGCAGGGATCTTGGCTCGTAGGGGCGTTGACCTGCGGCTGAGACCGGTCGTGAGTGACCGTGGTTGACCTCTTGTTACCACCCTTAATGGCACGCTAATGGCACGATGATCAGCCCGCGATCTGGTGTTTCCCGCGCGACGCGCGCACATCGGCGGCCTGATCATCTCGTCCACCGTCGACCCGCCCGAAGGGGAAGCAGGGATGCGGATATGGAGAATATGACTAGATGGTTATAATAGCTGCATGAGCTGGGAGGTCAGCCTTCATCCGGAGGTCGAGGCGTGGTATCTGACCACATGCGCAACCGATTCGGAGACTGCAGACCTGATCAAGGACGCGATCGATCAGCTCGCGTAGGAAGGCCCGACGGCGCGCCGTCCTCTGGTCGACCGGGTACAGGGCAGCCATTACCACAACATGAAGGAACTACGTCCACCCTCATCGGGGACGAGTGAAATCCGGATGCTGTTCTGCTTCGATCCGGCACGGGAAGCGATCTTTCTGGTAGCAGGCGATAAGGCCGGCAACTGGAACCGCTGGTATCGGGAGGCGATACCACTGGGCATGTGCCAACCTGAAACCGCAGTTCAGGGGGCTTGCCTGATCGTGGTTGGGCGTACTCGGGCTGGTGATGCCCGGGAATCATGACGAGTG
>NZ_JBFAIM010000019.1:0-203245 GCF_040654715.1 Nonomuraea sp. NPDC050643
CTGCTCGTGGCAGGCGTGCACCAGCTTGATGCGCCCGGTCATCGAGATCCTGGTGAGCAGGTCCAGGTTTCCGTACGCCGAACCCGGCGGCGCCGCCGGTGGTCCAGGGGCCGAGCGCGAACCGGCGCGGGTGCGCGGCGCCGGTCCCGGTGACCAGGCGGCGGTCCGGGAGGTGTACGTCCAGGAGGCCCGACACGTCCCGGCACTCGTCCCGGGCGAACAGCCCGGCGAGCAACGGGTCGGCGCAGCGGCGCACGCCGGGCGCGGGCCGGCGGGCCTCGACGAGGATGCGCGCCGTCGTCGCGCCGGGCGCGGTGGGGCTGGTCGCGCGCCACGCGGGGCGTGGAGCATCGCCAGGTCGGCGCTGAAGGCCGGGTCGGACCCGCGTTCCAGGTCGGCCGCGAGATAGCCGTGCATCCACCGCTGGAGGCCGGCCAGGTCGCCGAAGCGCATGCCGTGCAGCGGGTTCGCCAGCCGATCGAGGAGCAGCCGGTCGGCGAAGCGCGGCACGGACTTGGTGACCAGGGCCCGCAGTTCCTTGCCGCCCCAGCCGGCGCGCGCGAAGGCGGCCTCGAACGCGCGCCAGGTCGTCCGGGTGCGCTCGGGATGCCGGGTGAACAGCTCGTGGTAGTAGGCGTACGCCAGTCTCTTGGCCACGGCCGCCCGCAGGTCCTCCTCCGGGAATCGCGGCGGGTCGGACGGCGGGGTGGTGAGGGGGTGGCCGGGGCGGGCGTGGGAGGGCACGCCGCGGCGCGAGCCGACGTACAGCAGGGGCTCGGCGCCGCTCGGCACGTAGATCGTCTCGCCGTGCCGTCCCTCGGCGAACCGGCCGCCGCGGCCGACGGTGAGCAGGGCCGCCAGGTCGGCGAACGTCCGTCCGGCACCGAGCACCAGGACCGGCTCACCCGCAGCGACCACCTCCAGCCCCGAGCTCGCCCGCCGGGGAGTCGGCCCGCAGCGCCTCCGGCTGACCGGCCCGCCACGAACGGCCCCCGCCGGGCGGGTACGGGTCCACCACGTGCAGGTCCAGCACGCACCCCCGCCCCGGCGACGGGAGGTTGGCGCACATTCGCTCCACCAGGCACGTCCCGGCCGCCCCCGCCCTGACCACCACGACCGCGCTCATGAACGCCCCCGCGGCGACACCAGCGCCTCGCGGGCCGGGCCGGTCGGCCGTCTTCCCCAGCTCCACCACGCGTCCCCCTCCGATGGTCCCCGCCATGCCACTCCCCCGCCCGGCCCGCTAGGCCAGCTCCTTGACGAAGCCCAGCGGCCCCCGCGTCGGCCGGTCGGCGAGGTCGAACCGCGGGTCGTAGCCGCTGGCCAGGTAGAGGCGCACGGCCTCGGGCTGGCGCGGCCCGGTGGTCAGGCAGACCCGCCGGTAGCCACGGTCGCGCGCCTCCCGTTCCAGCTCCCGCACCACGAGGCGGCCGAGCCCGGAGCGGCGGTGGCGCGGGTGCGTCCAGACGCGTTTGAGCTCGGCGGTCGTGGCGTCGTGGCGCCGGAAGGCGCCCCCGGCCACCGTCTCGCCATCGGACACCACGATCAGGAACGCGCCGTGCGGGGGCTCGAACTCGGCCTCGGCGTAGCGGGTGAGCTCGTCGTTCACCCCGTACCGCGAGGTGTACTCCAGGCTCAGCCCCGACAGCAGCGGCGCGGCGGCCGGGTCGGACATGCGCACGAGGCGTACGTCCGCGATGAGCTCGCTCATGACGCGGCCTGGCGCGGCAGGCCGGGCGGGTTGATCTGCGACTTCGGGATCGCCTCGTTGGCCAGCCCCCAGCGGTCGAGCACCTCTTTGTAGCGGCCGTTGCCGATGACCGTGGCGAGCGCCCTGTTGAGCGGCTCGACCAGGCCGTTGTCCTTCTTGGTCATGGCCGCGATGAGCCCCTGCAGGTCGGGCCCGGCGCCGGAGAACGTGCCCACGATCCTCGATCCACCGCTGACGGCGATGTTGTAGGCGATGTTCGGGTTGGGCCCGAAGTACGCCTGGACGCGGCCGGACTTCAGGGCCAGCAGCACGTCACCGTACTTCTCGTAGTACGAGATCTCGACGGGTGCGAGCCCGGCGGCCCGGTTCTGCCTGTCCCAGTCGAGCAGGATCTTCTCCTGGTCGGTGCCGGAGCCGACCGAGACGCGCAGGCCGGCGATGTCGGCGGGCCTGCCGATCGCCTTGATGAGGCTGTTGCCGGGCACCTGCCAGGCAAGCTGGTCGATCCGGTACGTGGCGAAGTCGTAGATGTCCTTGCGCTCCTCGGTGACGGTCACGTTGCTGAAGACGACCTCGTACTTGCCGGACTTGGCGGCCAGGAAGAGGTTCTCCCACGAGCTGGTCTGCGCGGCGAACTCCAGGCCGAGCACGTCCGCGACGAGCTGGGCGATGTCGGTCTCCACGCCGATCAGCGTGGTGTCGTCGGTGGCCGGGAACGCCAGCGGCGGTGAGCCACTGGCGCTGAAGCCGACCGAGAGCCTGCCGTCGGCGGCGACGGCCCGCGGCACCTGGGCCGCGATGGCGGCGACCTTCTCGGCGCGCACGCGGTTCTGTTCCGGCCCGATGTTGATCTTCTTGCCGGCCACGACGGGCGCCGCCGAGCCGGACGAGGACACCAGGGCGGGCTCCGCGCCGCACGCGGCGACGCCGACGGCGAGGAGGAGGATCGCGGGCATGGCTGAGGCCCGCGCGAACGAGGTGCGCATGTGTCGTTTCCTTCTGGTTCGGAGGGAGTCAGAGGACCTTGCCGAGGAAGGCGCGGGTCCGTTCGTGACGGGGGCCGTCGAGGACCTGCGCGGGCGGGCCGATCTCGACGACGCGGCCGGCGTCCATGAAGGCCACGGTGTCGGCCACCTCACGGGCGAATCCGACCTCGTGGGTGACCACGATCATCGTGGTGCCGCCGCGGGCGAGATCCTTGATGACGTCCAGCACCTCGCCCACCAGCTCGGGGTCCAGCGCGGAGGTCGGTTCGTCGAACAGCAGCAGCTTCGGCTCCAGCGCGAGGGCCCTGGCGATGGCGACGCGCTGCTGCTGCCCGCCGGAGAGCGTGCGGGGGTAGGCGTCGGCCTTGTCCACCAGCCCCACCCGGTCCAGCAGCCGCTCGGCCAGCGGCCCGACCTCGGCGCGTGGCCGCCGCTGGGCCGACAGCGGCGCCTCCATGAGGTTCTGCCGTACCGTGAGGTGCGGGAACAGGTTGAACGCCTGGAAGACGAACCCGATCTGGGTGCGCTGCCGCAGCACCTCGCGCTCGGGCAGCTCGTGCAGGCGCCCGCCCACCTGGCGGTAGCCGAGCAGCCGCCCGTCCACCCGGACCGAACCGCGGTCCACCTTCTCCAGGTGGTTGATCGTGCGCAGCAGCGTCGACTTCCCCGAGCCCGACGGGCCCAGGATCACCAGCACCTCGCCCCGCCGTACGTCGAGGTCCACGCCGCGCAGCACGTGCAGCGGGCCGAAGCTCTTGTGCACGCCGCGCAGCTCCACCATGGGGCTCCCGGGGTGGCTCGTCATGCGCGTCCCCTGCCGTAGTGGCGTTCCACGTAGTGCTGGACGATGGACAGGGCGGTGGTCAGGATGAGGTACCAGATGGCCGCGACCAGCAGCAGCGCCATGACCCTGCCGTTGCGGTTGTAGATCACCTGCACCTGGTAGAACAGCTCGGGCAGCGCCATGATGTACACCACCGACGTGCCCTTGACCAGGCCGATGATCTCGTTGCCCGCGTTGGGCACGATGGTCCGCATGGCCTGCGGCAGGATGATCCGGAACAACCGCCGCGCCGGGGGCAGCCCCAGAGCGGCGGCGGCCTCGCGCTGGCCGGGGTCCACCGACAGCAGGCCGCCGCGGACGATCTCAGCGGCGTACGCGGCCTGGTGCAGCGCCAGCCCGAGCACCGCCGCCGTCAGCGGCGCGATGAGGTCCATCGTGCCGAAGTCGAAGAACGCGGGCCCGAACGGCACGCCCACCGACAGCCGGGGATAGAGCAGCGCCAGGTTGTACCAGAACAGCAGTTGCAGGATGAGCGGCACCGACCGGAACAACCAGACGTACCCCCAGGCCACCGACGACAGCAGCCGGTTGGGCGAGAGCCGCATCAGCGCCAGCACCGTGCCGAGCGCGAAGCCGAGCACGATGCCCATCACGGTCAGCTCCATCGTGACCAGCACCGAGCGCACCACGGAGGGCGCGAAGAGGTACTGCCCGACGACGTCCCACTCCCAGGCGGGGTTGGTGATCAGGGCGCTGGCGGCCATCGCCAGCAGGACGAGCACGCCGGCCGCGGCCAGCCAGCGGAGGGGGTGGCGGGCTCTGACCACCTCCAGCGCCCGCTCCTCCTGGCGGGGCGGCGTACGAACCTCGGGCAGTGTCACGGGCCGCCCCCGATCGGGTACGGCGCGGCGGTCAAGGCATGGCAGGTCACGAATCTCTCCTCAGACGGGAGGGACAGGGGGTGGCTGGTGAGATTTCGTGATCAGCGACATTGCGCGCTGGCGACGTGACCGTGGTCCACGTGCGGGCGCCGGGTCAGGTTGAGGCCCTGGCTCATGACCATGAAGCTACGAGCCCGCCGCAAGAAAGTCAACATTTCCTACTGGATATACATGATTTACCTCACCGGAGGTGGGACGCGAGCCGTTCGAGCTGGTCCACGGCCGAGACGAGGTCGTGGGCCAGGGGGTGCAGCAGGACGTGGTCGGCCCCGGCGTCCAGGTGCGCACGCAGGCGCCGCACCACCGCGTCCTCCTCGCCCCAGGCCAGGGTGGCGTCCACGAGCCGGTCGCTGCGGTCGTCCGCCAGGTCGGCGTCACCGTAGCCGAGCCGGCGGTAGTTGGCCGTGTACGGGGTCTCGACGTTGCGCTGCCCGGCGCGCAGGAGGCCGCGCATCCGCTCCCGGGCCGCGCCCGGGTCGGGCTCGAGGACCAGGGCCTGGTGCGGGACGAGCAGCGGGCCGGGCCCGAGCGCCTCGCGGGCGATCTCGGTGTGCTCCACCGGCTGCAGGAAGGGGTGCACGCCGTCGGCCCGCTCGGCGGCCAGCCGGTGCGCCTTGGGGCCGAGCGCGGCCAGCACACGGGGGTAGCGGATGCCGGGCAGGAGCCGGGAGGCGGCCTCGTCCATCGCGTCCAGGTAGTCGCGCAGGCCGGCGAGGGGACGTTCGCCCGGGTGCCCGCCGAGCCCGAGCACGAGGCGTCCCGGGTGGGCCTCCGCGAGCGTGGCCGCCGCCGTGTGCATGGCCACCGGATGGCGTACGCCGGCGTTGGCGATGCCCGCGCCGGCGATCAGCCGCTCGGTCGCGCCCAGGACGACCGAGAGCTGCGCGAACATCTCCCGCCCGCCCACCGGCGAGGCGGCGGGCGGCTCGCCCGTCCACAGCGACCGGTAGCCCAGCCGTTCGATCCGGGCGAACTGCTCGCGCTGCACGGGCACCGGCGTGCCCAGCAGCGTCATCGGCGCGATCCACACCCCGAACCCGCCGAGCGCGCCCCTGGTCTCTTCGACGTCCATGACCGTCACCTCTCGTCCGTCAACTTCCGGAGGCAGCCTCCGCTTCCCCTCGGGCTAAGATACGGAGGCAGACTCCGGTTGGCAACGGGAACGGCGAGAGCAAGGGGACGCGCATGGACGCCGAAACGCCCGCGCGGCCGCTGCGGGCCGATGCGCGGCGGAATCGTGATCGGCTGGTCGCCGAGGCCCGCGCCGCCTTCGCCCAAGACGGTGTCGCGGCCTCCCTGGAGGACGTCGCCGCCCGCGCCGGCGTCGGGATCGGCACGCTCTACCGGCACTTCCCGACCCGTGAGGCCCTGCTGGAGGCGGTGCTGCGCGAGCGGTTCGACGCGCTCGGCGCCGAGGCCCGCGCCCTGCTCGGCCACGCCGCCCCCCGCGCCGCGCTCCTCACCTGGGCACGGGGATTCGCCGAGGCGGGCACGACCTTCCGGGGCCTGACGGCCGCCCTGTCGGCGACCCTCCAGGACGAGACCTCCGCCCTGCACGCCTCATGCGCCGCCATGCGCACGGCGGGCGAGGCGCTGCTGACCCGCGCCCAGCACGGCGGGGAGATCCGCGCCGACCTGACCGTGGCCGAGCTGTCCACGCTGGTGTTCGGCGTGGCCTGGGCCCACGAACAGAACCCGCGCACGGGCCCCGCCGATCTCGACCGCCTGCTCGCCCTGCTGTTCGACGGCCTGACCACCCGGCCACCCCGGACACCCGCCTAAATCGCAACTTTCTAGGTAGGTTATTATGGTTTGGCGGGACGCGCCGGTGACCCTCGCCGTCGTGGTGCTCGCCATGACCGTGTTCGTCCTGGTCGACTTGACCGTGGACATGCCGTCCCCGCCCGCCGGGGGACGGTGTCGTGAAGAAGGGGCCGCGGGCTCCGTCATGAGCAAAGGACGCATCGTGGAAACCGGAACCACCCGCCGGGTCGTCACCGACCCCCGGCATGACCGCACGCGCGCGACCCCCGAGCGGGTGCGATGAGGATCGGGTTCTTCACGCGGCTGCTGGACGACGTGCCCGCGGGCGAGCGCTACCGGCTGGCCGCCGAGCAGATCGAGCACGCCGAGGCGTTCGGCTTCGACACCGCGTGGGTGGCGCAGCACCACTTCGACGGCGACGAGGGCGGCCTGCCCGCGCCGCTGGTGTTCCTGGCCCACGTCGCCGCGCGCACCACCCGGATCCGGCTCGGGACCGGCATCATCACGCTGCCGCTGGAGCAGCCGGTGCGGGTGGCCGAGGACACCGCCGTCCTCGACCTGCTCAGCGGGGGCCGGCTGGAGGTCGGCGTGGCCGGCGGCGGCACGCCGTCGTCGTTCGCGCCGTTCGGGCACGACCCCGCCGACCGCGCGGCCCTGTACGCCGAGCACCTGGACGTGCTGGTCCGGGCCTGGTCCGGAGAGGACCTGGGCGGCGGCAACCGGCTCTACCCGCCCGCGCCCCGCCTGGCCGGCGCGATCTGGGAGGCCACGTTCTCGGTGTCCGGCGGCGCCCGCGCGGGCCGGGCCGGCAACGGGCTGATGTTGTCGCGTACGCAGCCCCGGCCCGCCGACGATCCGCAGGCGACGCTGGCCGGCATCCAGCGGCCGATCGTGGACGCGTACTACGACAACCTGCCGGCCGGCGCCGCGCCGCGCATCGTGGCCTCGCGGACGGCGTTCGTGGCCGACAGCCGGGCCGAGGCGCTGCGCCTCGCCGAGCTGGGGCTGGGCCGCGGGCGGCTGCCGTTCGAGCTGCCGGACGACGACCTCGACCGGCGGATCGCCGCGTTCGACGTCCACGTCGGGACGCCGCAGGACGTCATCGAGAGCCTGCGCGCCGACCCCACCCTCGAACGGGTCACCGACCTGGTCTTCCAGGCGCACTCGGTCGATCCGCCGCACCCGCTCATCCTCCGCTCGATCGAGCTGCTCGCGACCGAGGTCGCGCCCGCGCTCGGCTGGCTCCCCTCGACCGAAATGAGCTCACCGTGATCGTCGACGTCATCGACCACCTGGCCGGCATAGCGCCCGGCCTGGTGGCGGCCGTCGAGGCCGAGATCGAGGCCGGCCACACCACCGGCCCCTACGGGGTCTATCCGGGCGGCGGGGTCCTGGCGGCGGAGAGCGACGAGGGGCTCCGCTACCGCGTGACCGGCGTCCCGGAGCTGGGCGAGCGGCTGGCCGCCGCGTTCGAGCACGCCCATCTGCTCGTGTTCCGGCCGCGCGAGGCCCGCCAGGACGATCTCGACGCCCTGGCCCGCGCCGGCTGGAGCGCCACCGGGATCGTGACGTTGTCGCAGCTCGTGGCGTTCCTCAGCTTCCAGGTACGGCTCGTCACCGGCCTGCGCCTGCTCAACCAGGAAGGACTCGCCGCATGACCGGCTTCACCCAGGACCACCTCGGCTGGCGGCCGTGGCTCGCGCCGCTGGCCGAGGAGGAGCTGACCGACGCCCACCACGAGGCGCTGGCCGACAAAGCGCGCGCCGCGTCACCGTACTTCCGGCTGCTCGCGCGCGACCCGGAGGTCCTGCACGCCCGCACCAAGACCGACGCCGACATCTTCCGCAACGCCGACGGCGGCCTGCCCCGCGCCGAGCGGGAGCTGGCCGCGACCGCCACCTCGCGCCACAACGGGTGCGTCTACTGCGCCTCGGTGCACGCGCGGTTCGCCGCCCACCACTCCAAGCGGCCCGCCGACGTGCGGCGCCTGCTGGACGAGGGCGTCGGCGCGGAGCAGGCCGACGACAGGTGGCGGGCTCTCATCGACGCCTCGGTCGCGCTCACGGCCACGCCGGGGCAGTTCGGGGCCGGGCACATCGCGGCCCTGCGCGCCGCCGGGCTCGACGACCTGGCCATCAGCGACGCGCTGCACGCGGCCGCGTTCTTCAACTGGGCCAACCGGCTCATGCTCTCGCTCGGCGAGCCCACCCCCGCGAAGGACCGGTGACCCTCACGCCGCTCTGAGCGGGCGCAGGGCGCCGCCCCAGGCGAGCACCTGGTCCAGGACCAGGCTCAGCCGCTCCTCCTGGGCGGCGGCGGGCTTGAAGGTGGTGTGGTTCTCGAAGTCGGCGTAGATCGAGAGCGTCACCTGGGCCTGCACGGTGGCCACGCTCACCATGGCGAGGACGTGCCGCAGGTGCTCGACCGCCCGCACCGCGCCGTCCACCCCGTAGCCGACGAAACCGGCCGCCTTGTGGGCCCACTCGGCGTACAGGAAGTCCACGGCGTCCTTGAGCACGCCCGGGATCGAATGGTTGTACTCGGGGGTCACGAACACGAACGCGTCGAACGAGGCGATCTTCTCCGACCACCTCTTGGTGTGGTCGTGCCGGTAGTTCCCCATGGCCGGGGCGTTGGGCTCGTCCAGGTGCGGCAGGGCGTAGTCCCTCAGGTCGACGAGCTCGTACTCGGCGTCGCCGCGTTCGGCCGCCAGCTCGTGGACCCACCGGGCCACGGCCTCACCGTTGCGGTTCGGCGCGTGGTGCCGAGGATGATGCCGATCCTGGTCATGGAGGATTTCCCTTCGGGGTAAGGCGCTGGAAGAGCGCAACCCCACGGTAGGAGCCTCCGGCGAGATAACCAATGCGCCTACGTCTGCGATTTATACGCAGGCGTCTCGCAGACTAGACCTTCCGCAGCTCGAGCGCGTCGGCGACCGTCTCCAGCTCCGCGGACTGCGGCGAATCCTGGCCTGGTCGTGCTGTCGTCACTGAGCGGCCTCCCAGGCCGTCCACAACCCGGCGTACACACCACCGGCATCAACCAGCTCTCCGTGGGTGCCGGTCTCGATGATCCGGCCGTGCGCCATCACCATGATCCGGTCGCAGGTAGCTGCTTGGGAGAGACGGTGCGCGACTACGACTGCGGTGCGCCCGGCGAGGACGGCATCGGCAGCGCGGTCGAGCTGTCCGGCGTAGGTGGAGCCGGCCTCGGCGGTCGCTTCGTCGAGGATCACCAGATCAGCGTCGGTGAGCAGCAGGCGGGCGAGGGCGAGCTGCTGCGCCTGTGCGTCGGTGAGCGGGTGTCCGCCGACACCTAGCAGGGTGTCCAACCGGTCGGGGAGAACATCGAGGATCGATGCGGCGCCGGTGGCTTCCAGCGCTGCATGGAGGTCGCGGTCGGTGGCCCCGGGGGCGGCGAGGGTGAGGTTGTCGCGCAGGGTGCCGGCGAAGACGTGGACCTCTTGGGTGATCATCGCGGTACGGCTGGGGCGAGTCACCTTACCGGCCTCAGGCAGGTGGGTGCCGGTGACCACGCCGGCGAGCGTGGTCTTGCCCGCCCCGGACACGCCGACGACGGCCACGCGCTGACCGGACGGGATGTCGAGGGTGATGTCGTCGAGCACCCGTGGCCCCTCGCCGTACCGGAACGAGACCTCGTCGAGCTGTACGGCGGTGCTCGCGGCCTGTGACGGGACATCCGACGAGCTGAACGGAATCGTGACGACCCCGATCATGCGGCTCAGCGATGCGAGGGCGGACTGGAGGGTGTCGATGACCAGCAGCAGCTGGTTGACCGGTCCGAGCAGGCGTAGCACGAGCAGCATGGCGGTGGTGGCGCCGCCGACGGTCGATGCGTTGTGGTCGATGAGGACGAAGCCGACGACGAGTACGGCGGCCAGGCTCAGGCACTCCCCGAGGTTGAGCCGGGCATTGAGCATGCTCAGCACGGTGCGTGCGCGTAGCGACTGCCCCGCGACGCGCCAGGAGTCCGTCATCACAGCCCGGTGTCGTTGCTCGGTGAGCCCGAAGCCGAGCACGGTGGCGTAGCCGCGCTGGGACTCGAGGATCTGCTGGGCACGCGCGCTCATCGCCGTGCGCTCGGCGCGGTAGACCCCTGGTCCGGTGCGCAGGTACCAGCGCACGGCCAGCAGGTAGACCGGCAGCACGACGGCGAAGGCGGCCGCGTAGGGCCATTCCAGTGCCGCGAGCCCGCCCAGCGACACGACGATGGTGAAGGCGGTGACGGTGAGCACCGGGATCACGGCGGGGGCGGCGTCGGCGACCGCGGTGACGTCGTCGCTGGAGCGCGAGATCAGGTCTCCGGTGCCGGCGCGCTCGACGAGGTGCTGTGGGAGCGTCATCGCGTGGCTCACGAGCTGTTCGCGCAGCGCGGCGAGGATGGAGTGGTAGACGCGGGTGGCGAGCACGATCGTCAGCGCGGTGCCCGCGGCACCGAGGACTGCCGAGAGCGCCATGACGACCGTGACCGTCAGCACTGTGGCGAGGTCCGCGGTGCCGGCCTGCACGCGGTCGACGAGGAATCCGATCGCCCCGGGAACGATCAGGTCGACGCCGGTGCTGACGATCCCCAGCGCCCCGGTCGCGGCGAGCCGGAGCCGGTACCCGTGGCTGAGCCGCCACACCTCCCTGACCGTCTCGCGGCCGCTCGCGACCGGCAGCCCGGCATCGGAAGCCGCGGTCTCGGGCACGGCGGAGGTGCCGCTCACCGCGCCGTCCTTGAGGGCGCGGGTACGTCGTCAGGCAGCTCGACGACGCGGTCGCAGACAGCGAGCAGCGCCGGGGTCGAGGCGATCAGCAGCGTCGAGCGGCCTGCCCGGACGCCGCGCAGCCGGCCTGCGATCGTGTGCTCGGTGACCGAGTCGACCGCGGTGGTCGGGTCGTGCAGCACGAGCACCGGCGCGTCGCTCGCCAGGGCGCGGGCGAGCGCGACCCGCTGGCGCTGGCCGCCCGAGAGCCGGTTGCCGCCCTCGCCGACCGGGACGTCGAGGTCGGCCGCGAAGTCGTCGCAAGCGGCGGCTCGCACCGCGGCGTCCACCCGCTCGGGCGCGCCCGCGATCACGGCGACGTTGTCGCGGAGGGTGCCGCTGAACAGCGTGGCGCGGTGCGGCGCGACGGTGACCCGGGAGCGGTACTCGACCGGGGACAGCTCCCGCGCCGCGATCCCGTCCAGCCGCGCCTCGACCCCTCCCTCAGCCTGCGGGTCCAGCAGCGCCTCGACGACACGGGCGGCGGTCCGGTCGTCGGCGCGAACGCCCACGAGCTCGCCGGGCTCGACCCGGATCGTCACGCCGGGCCCGGAGATGCTCGGCACGACCACGTCCAGCTTCGGCAGCGCGGTGACCTCCCGCCGGGTAACGTCATCGGGCCCGGCCGTCGACGTGGCGTTGTCCCGCAGCACGTCGAGGATACGCGCGGACGCGGCGCGGGCTCCGGCGAGGTTGGGGATGGACGTGCTCGCGATCGCCTGGATCTGCGGCAGCAGTGCCTGGGTGAGGCCGACGGCGGTGATCAGCCCGCCGATGCTGAGCTGTCCGTCCACGGCGAACCAGCCCGCCAGCCCCAGCACCGCGGCGACGAACGTGCCGCTGACCACGCCCGAGCCCACCAGGAACCTCCCCAGCAGGCCCGCGTTGCGCCTGGCGCCGACAAGGGTCTCCTGGCTTGCCTGCCGGTACCGGCTGGTCGCCTCGGCCTCGGCACGCACCCCCTTGATCACCCGGTAGCCGGCGACCAGGTCCGTGGCCTGTCCGACCGTGGAGGCCAGCAGCTCCTGGTACTCGCGGGTGTCCCGGGAGAGCCGCTCGCTGAGCACGCCCATCGACCAGACCGCGACCGGCGCCCCGAACAGCACCACGAGTCCGAGCAGCCAGTGCGTCGCCAGCAGCGATGCCGCGATGAATCCGATGGCCGCGATCCTCGAGACCGCGATGATCGTCAGGATCACCGCGTTGGAAAGGCGCGCGACGTCGTTCGTCATCACCGAGACCACGCTGCCGACCGGCGCGCGGGCGGTGCCGCCGACCGGGTGCAGCACGCCAGTGGAGAGGGTGCCGCGGAGTCGGTGCTGCAGTACCTGCACCGCGTAGGCGGTCAGCCGCAGCGAGAGCCTCGCCGCCGACGTCAGCGCGACGTAGAGGGCCACCAGCGCGCCGAGCCACAGGACCAGTTGTCCCTCATCCCCGGTCGCCAGGGCCCGGTCGATCGCGAGTCCCATCACCACCGGGACCGCGGACTCGCCCACCTGCCACACGATCGCCAGCAGCGACGCGGGAACGCTGACCCGCCGCACCGAGAAGATCACGCGCAGCAGGAACCGGTCAGGGGTAATCCCCGGCCCGGACTCGAACTGCCGAGCACCGAGCGGCTCGGCGGGATCGAGCAGGAGCACGGGCAGCCGGCGGGTCAGCGGTCCTCGCCCCAGTCCTGCGGTGTCGGCGCCCGAGAAGCGCGAGGAGTTCCTCACGCCTGGCTCCGGTCCCTGCTCCTGAGCGGGAAGCACCAGAGCAGGGCATCGGCGAAGATTCCTCGCCACCATGCGTAGTCGTGTCCGCCGGCGAACTCTCGGTAGAGGGTGTCGTAGCCCTTCCCGGTGAGCACGTGGTCCAACCAGCGACTGTGGGTGTTCGAGCTCTCCAGCTCACCGACGTCGTGGAAGATGCGGATCGGTGCCGTTTCCGCGGCCAGGTAGTCGGCGATCAGTGCCGGTACGGGGGTACGGCGCAGCAGCTCACCTGACCCGGTGCCCCACGTGAGGTCAGGGTGGTACCCGCACGACGGGGACTGGAGGATGGCGTTGCCGAACGTCGTCGGGTGGTGGAGCGCTGTCCAGCCGGCGCACAGACCGCCGAAGCTCTCGCCGGCCAGCGCAACGTCACCGGGGTCCCGCGAGAGCGGATACCGGTGGTGGAGCCACGGCAGCAGTTCCTGGACCAGCATCTGGGAGAACGCCGGGTTGCAGAGCAGCTCTTTGTCGCGCTGCGGTGCGGGCTGGCCGACGAGGACCACCACGCAGGGGCGGACCAGTCCCGCCCGGACCAGGGCGTCACGAACGCTCGGCGCGCTGTGGCCCGGCGTCCCGTCCAGGTGGATCACGAAGGGCAGTGCGCTCTCGTCCGAGAACTCTCCCGGGGGCATCGAGACCCAGATACGGCGTTCGCCTCCCAGGAGCTCGCTCGCCAGCACTGCGGTTTCCACGGCGGGGGCCGGCCCCGCTTCGGCCTGATCGAGCCAGGGCAACGGCACAGCGTCGGGCAGCACCGCCACCGAGGCCCCGGAGAACCGCGCCACCGAGCACTCCGAGAACCTCGGTGGCGGGTTGAACGGGTCAGGAACCTGCTTGCCCTCACCGGTCGGCCCACGTCGTGCGAACACGTACGAGAAGCGCAGGTCGGAACGCATCCGCAGGGTGAGAACGCGGAACGGCGTCCCCGCCACCGGGGCGAACTCCGTGTCGATCGGGTTGAAGCCGATCCTGGGGCCGATCACCACCGAGAGGGTGACCGTTGTGTCGTCTCCGGGCTCGTCGACGAACGTCACCTCCACCTCGTCCGCGGAGACCCGCTCGACAAGCGGTGCGCCCGTCTCATCGAGGTGTCGTCTGAACCTTTCCGGGCTCCACTCACCGGTCGACAGCTTCTCGACAAACGGATCAGCCATTTCTCGCGCTCTCCACGTGGGTTTTGTCAGCGGACCTCTGTCGGGTTCGTTCGCGGCCGAGCGGCACCACCTGGGGGCTGCCGGCCACCGGATCGGGCACCACCAGGCAGCGCAGACCGAACACCTCCTCGACCAGCTCGGCCGTGACGATCTCGTCCGGAGTGCCCTCGGCGACCACGGCGCCGTCCTTCATGGCGATCAGGTGGGTGCCGTAGCGGGCGGCGTGGTTCAGGTCGTGCAGGACGGCGACCAGGGTGTGGCCGACGTGGTGCAGGTCGGTGAACAGCTCCATCAGCTCGATCTGGTGGGTGATGTCGAGGAAGGTGGTCGGTTCGTCGAGCAGCATGATGCCGGTGTGCTGCGCGAGCGCCATCGCCACCCACACGCGCTGGCGCTGCCCGCCCGACAGCTCGTCCACCAGGCGCCCGGACAGGTCGGTGACCGAGGTCTGGTGCATCGCCCTGAGCACGGCGTGTTCGTCGTCCTCGGTCCACTGCCGGATGAACCCCTGGTGGGGATACCGTCCCCGGGCCACCAGGTCGGCGACGGTGATCCCGTCCGGGGCGATCGAGGTCTGCGGCAGCAGTCCGACCCGCCGCGCCACCTCTTTGGTCTTGTAGGAGTTGATGTCGGCACCGTCGAGGACGACCTGCCCGGCCGACGGCTTCAGCAGCCGGGACAGGCCGCGCAGCAGGGTGGACTTGCCGCACGCGTTCGGGCCGACGACGACGGTGAACGACTCGTCGGGGATCGCCACCGAGAGGTGCTCGGAGATGATCCGCTTGTCGTAGCCGATCGTCGCCGACTCCACACAGAGGCGCGCGGCGCCGGGCGGGGTCACGCTCACAGGCGCCTCCTGGCTTCGGTGAACAGCAGGTATCCGAGGTAGCCGCCGCCGAGCACGACGGTGATGATGCCGACCGGCAGCGGGGTGGGGGCGACGTGCTGAGCGAGGTAGTCCGACGCCAGGCACAGCAGCGCGCCGACGAAGGCGGCGGGGGCGAGGGTGATCCCGGCGGTGCGGGCGAGCCGGCGTCCGATCTGAGGGGCGACCAGGGAGATGAACGCGATCGGCCCCGACGCGGCCGTGACCGTCGCCGTCAGCGCCACTCCCACCAGGATCAGGCCGAGGCGTACGGGCGAGACCCGTACCCCTTGTGAGGCGGCCGCGTCGTCACCCAGCTCCATCTGCCGCAGCGGCCGGCTCAACATCCCGGCCGGCAACAGGAGTACGGCGATGCAGGCGCCGCCGACGACGACCCGGTCCCAGGACACGCCGTTGAGCGACCCGGCACCCCACGCGGCCGCGGACATCGCCTGGTCCAGGTCGGCCTTGAGGATCAGCCAGGTGTTGAGCGACCCGAGCATCGCCGAGACGCCGATGCCGACGACGATCAGCCGGAACCCCTGCACCCCTCGTCGGTAGGCGAGCACGTACACGGCCACGGCGGTGGCCATCCCGCCCAGCAACGCCCCGCCGACCAGCTGCACGTAGGTGCCGTTGACGACCAGGATCACGATCAGCGCGCCGGTGTAGGAGCCTTGGGAGAACCCGATGACGCCGGGGTCGGCGAGAGGGTTGCGCAACAGTGACTGGAAGAGCGCCCCGCTCACCCCCAGAGCCGCGCCGAACACCAGCGCCGCGGCCACCCGGGGCAGCCGCCACTCGACCACGATGTCGTGGACGATGCCGGTCTCCTGGCCGGTCAGTGCGGAGAGCACCTGCCCGGGGCTCAGCGGGTACGAGCCGGTCATCAGCGCGAGCACCGCCGTACCGGCGACCGCGACCGCGAGCAGCGCGCAGACGACGACCGAGCGCCACTGGAGCCGTACCGCGATCCGCCGGCGCCGCAGCACCAGCACCCGCCGCCCGAAGTCCACCCGCGGAATGTGCGTGCTCATAGTCCGCTCGCCTTCTTCCGCCGCACCAGCGCGACGAGGACGGGAGCGCCGACGAAGGCGGTGACGACACCCACGGGTATCTCGCTGGGTCTCATCACGATGCGGCCGAGGATGTCGGAGACCAGCAGCAGGCTCGGGGCGAGGAGGATGCTGTAGGCGAAGATCCAGCGTTGGTGCGGGCCGACGATCCAGCGGGCCACGTGCGGCACCATGAGTCCGACGAATGCGATGGGTCCGGCGATCGCGGTGGCGCCACCGGCCAGGAGGGTGAGTGCGATCACCGCAAGCACACGGGTGCGTACCAACCGGACCCCTTGGGCGACCGCCAGCTCGTCACCCAGAGCCAGAGCGTTGAGCGGGCCCGACACCGCGAAGGCCAGGATGAGTGCCACCGCGAAGAACGGCAGGATCGGCCATACGACCTCGAGCGGGCGACCCACGATCGACCCGGCGTTCCAGTACCGCATCGCGTCGAAGGCGTCCGGGTTGGTCAACTGGAGCGCCTCTCTGGCGCCGCCGAGCACGGCGCCGACGCAGACCCCGGCGAGCACCATGACCACCGGCGAGGAGCCCTGACGTGTCGACCCGAGGGCGAGCACCAGGAGCGTGACGATCAGTGCCCCCGCGAACGCGAACCACATGTAGCCCTGGGCGTCGCGGACGCCGAGCAAGCCCACGGCGACCGTCACCGCGAAGGACGCACCGGCATGGACGCCGAGGACACCTGGATCGGCCAAGGGATTGCGGGTGAGCGCCTGGATCAACGCGCCCGACAAACCGAGTGCGACGCCGACGACCAGACCCACGATCGTGCGCGGCAGCCGGAAGTCGCGGATCGCGAACTGGTCGATGTCGGCAGAGGAGCGGAACAGCGCGTCCCACACCACTGACGGCGCGATCGCCGTCGACCCGATCATGACACTCAGCACCAGCAGGACCACCAGCACCACCAGCGCGACGACCAGGCCGAGCAGACGACGACGCGGTCCGGGCACCGTCTCGGTGCCCGGACTGTCCTGCCGCAGGGCGAGGGCTGTCACTTCTTGGCTGGGAGGGTCGCCAGTGCGCTGTCGAGCGAGTCCAGGTACCGGATGACGGGCCCGTAGGAGTTGTTGCCGGGGCAGAAGACTCCCAGCGCACGACCGGAGCTCACGGCAGGCAGCGCCTTCCAGGTGTTGGTCTCGACCACCGGCACGAAGGGCTCTGTCGGCCGACCCTCGGCGTCGACGGGGTAGGTGATCACGTCGTACTTGGACAGCTTTCCGATCTGCTCGAACGGCAAGGACTCGTACGCCAAGGGGTCCTTGCCCTCGGCCGCCTCGGGGAGGTCCAGGCCGACGTCGTCCCGGGCGATCTCGGAGCAGCCGATGTCCGCGATGTAGAACGTTCCGGGATCGCTCCAGTCTCCGCGGGAGACGTCGACGAACGAGGTGCCGTCGATGACCTTGCCGTAGGTCTCCTGAATCTTGGCGACCTTTTCCTTGAACTCCGCCTTCTGCCGGCTGAGCGCATCCGCGACGTTGCCGGCCTCCGCGATGGCGTCGGCGAAGGCCTTCCACTCGGTGTCGAGCCCCCAGAGCACGGTCGGGGCGATCGACTCGAGTCGCTTGCCGACCTTGTCCCAGTCATTCGAGTGGAACTGGACCAGGATGAGGTCCGGCTTGAGGCCGGCGAGCTTCTCGAGGTCCACCTCACCACCGCTGCTGCCGACGATCTCGGCTGCCTCGTACACAGTCCTCTGTTCCTTCGGCAGCACGTCGAGGTCGGAGTCGGACACCTCGGTGACGCCCACTGGCTTGCCACCCAGATCGATGAAGGGGAGGTTCGTGTTGCCGATCGTGACGATCCGCCGGGGGGCGACGGGAACCTCGACGGTGCCGTTCTCGGCCTTGACGCTACGGGTCTCGGCGGCTTTGACGCTGCGGGTCTCGGCGGCCTTGTCGCCGGTGTCGCCGCCCTCAGTGCCGCAGGCGGTGAGGACGAGCGACGCGCTCATCAGCGCGGCGGCAAGGGCGGCGCCGCGCCTCCTCAGGGGGATGTTGCTCATGGGTGGTCTCTTCTTCCACTTCTTCTCGGGAGGGAGGGGTTCAGTCGGCGGTGGAGCGGAGGAGCTCGTGGACGGTGGCGCCCAGGCCGACGGTGTGCGCCGACCTGCGCGTGAGGCCGGCCCGGGCGATGACGGCGTCCAGCTCCGCCGCAGTGCGAAGGCCGGAGCCGTGGCAGACCAGGCCGATCAGGTCTTCCTCGCCGTCGTGCTCGTCGAGGTCGTCGGTGTCGAAGACCTCCTCGATCAGCAGCACCCGTCCGCCGGGGACGAGGTTCTCGGCCGCCCGGCGTAGTGCGTGAGCGGCGTCGGCATCGGGCAGGGTCTTGAAGGCGCGGCTGATGAGCACGGCGTCGGCTGCTGGGCTGGGCTCGAAGACGGACTGCTCCAGCACGCTGACCCGCGTGCGTTGCCGCTCGTCGGGAATCGTGGCGGGCAGGTCGCGGCGCAGCCAGTCGGCCTGGGCGGGCAGGGCGCAGATCGTCACGCGCAGGCTCTCGTGGGCTGCGACGTACTCACGGGCGTGGGCGCCGGCACCACCGGAGTGGATCACCAGGTGCTGGACTCCGGTGAGCAGGCCGGACGTGGCGATCGGTTCGGCCAGTGCGGGCTGGAACTTCGCCAGGCGCTCCAGGTGACGGTCCTCGTAGTCCTGCTCGGCTCGCACGTCGGCGAAGGTCTGGCCGGTGACCGAGGCGTAGGCGGGCCGGCCGGTGCGGACCGACTCCGTGAGGCCGTGGATCCCGAGCATCTCGCGGCCGACCACCCCAGCGGAGTGGAGCCGGTCGGCGATGAACTCGAGAGTGAGGACATCGCCGACCGGCGTCAGGGCGTAGTGACCCGGTTCTGTCTCGGTCACCACGTCCAGGGTGTGCAGGTAGCGCAGCAGCTTGCCCAGAGCGCGCTCGTCGGCGCCGGCCTTGGCGGCCAGTTCGGTCACGCTGGTCACGCCGCGGGAGACCAGATCGGGGACGCCCAGCTCGACGGCGGTGCGGATCGCGATCGGCGCGACAAGCTCGGTCAGGTCGTGGAGTTTCTGGAACGGGGTGACCGTCCTGTCCGGGTCGGGTACCGCCCCGTCGGTCTCCAGGGCGACGACCTGGGAGCGACGCCAGTAGCCGGCGAAGTCGATGTCCTCCTTGGGCACGCCACGGTACTCGACCAGGTGCCGGCGGATGTCCCGGACGGCCGTGTGCTCGCCGGCCAGCCACGCGAACGCCTGGCCCGGCCACCACTCCGCACCGCGGACGGCCTCGGTCAGCAGCGACACGGTCCCGGCCGTCACGCCGGGGCGGACCAGCCACGTCACGTCCACCCCGGGCAGCTCGCGCAGCTCCTGGCGGTGGGCGTCCTTGGCGATCTCGATGAACACCTGCGCCCGGGCGTCGGGCGGGAGCTCGTCGAGCAGGCGGCCGATCGCGGGGAGTGCGGTGTCGTCGCCTGCCACGAGCAACCAGTCGGCGCCGGCCGGGAACGCCTTGGACGTGCTCGGGCCGCTGAGGTGGATCCGGTCACCCGGCTGGGTGCGATAGGCCCACGTCGTTCCCACGCCCACCCCGTGCTTGACGAAGTCCACGTCCAGCTCCCCGGCCTCGGGGTCCCACCGGCGAACCGTGTAGGCCCTCGACAGCGGTCGAGGATCCTTGGGCACGATCAACTTGGCCTCGCCCTGGACCGGGAGCACCGGATCGCGCTGACCTGGGTACGGGAAGTAGAACCCGAGGTCGTCGTCGAAGCCCGAGGACTCGAAGGCCGGCTGCACGAAGCCGTCCGCAGTGGTGAACGCACCCAACTGTTCGCCGCTCAGCGTGACCCGCCGCATCCCCGGGGTGATGTCGACAGTCCGGACCACCTCGACCTCACGCAGGGTCGGCGGGTGCACGGTCAGCCGGCGCGAGGTCTTGGGCATGCGGGGAACTCAACTTTCCGGTCGCTTCGAGGGCAGAGGCAGCGCGCGGGCATCAGGAGGGCGCGCATTGGTAAGGTTAGGCAAACCTCACCTACAAGGGTGTGCGCAGACTGCCGTATGGTTAGGACGTGGTGGTGCCCTCGTCGTTCGCCGCGGGCGCCGGCGACCCGCCACCGATTCCGGGCGCGCGGTTGGGTTCGACAGATGCGCGTGTTCGACCGCTGCTGCTCTGGGTTCGCGCTGGCGCGGCGCACGTGCGCCTCGACGGCGGGCCGGTGCTCCAGCTCAAGGCCGGCGAAGGCGCCTGGATTCCCGCAGATGGCTGGGCAGAGCGGGCGATCACCACTGAGCCAGGCACTGTCGCCTTCCCGCTGTGGCCCCACGCCAGCGTCGGCGCGTGGGGGTTGTCGGAACTGACGCGGTTCGACGTTCCCAGCGGCTGGCAGGACTGGTTGATCCAGCTCTTCAACCTGCAGGTCACTCCGTTCAGCGGCCGCGGGTACTCCCCCAAGGCGATCGAGGAGCTCCTTCGGCGTCCTGGCTCGCGCTCGCCGGTGCCCGTCGAGGTCGGGCGAAATCCGACCTCAGAGGGATTCGCCTCGCCGGCGATGCCGCAAGCCCGCGGCGCCAGAGCAGTCGCCGAGGAACTGATTCGCGACCCCGCGCTTGACCTCACGGTCGAGCAATGGGCGTCGCGGGTGCTCTTCAGCGCGCGCACCCTTCGCCGCGACTTTCTCGCCGACACCGCGCTCACGTTCGAGCAATGGCGGCTGCTCTGCCGGCTCGGCGCCGCCGTGGAGTTCCTCGCTGCCGGTTACGACGTGGACCAGGTGGCCGCTCGAGTGGGCTTCGCCAGCCGCAACGGCCTCACGCGGGCCTTCAAGGGACGGTTCGGACTGACCCCCCACGAGTTCGGACGGGAGCTCTCCGCCCGATCCGGCGGTGGGCTGACGCAACGGGCAGCGGCGGCACGGCAGACCGACGACCTGATCCGGATGATGCGCAAGATGGACACTCCCGCTGCGCCTGAGATGCTGCCCGCGGCCAGCACGCCGTCGCACACCAACGACATCCACGTCCTCAGCTGGATGTATCGAGGCAGCGGGTACCTTGACATCGGCGACCAACGCTACGAGCGGGAGCGAGGGGTGGCGACCTGGATCCCTGCAGAAATGGAACATGTCACCGGCCTCCGCGAGAACTCCGTCTCCCTGCCGCTGGGCAACGCGAGTACCGGCGACCTCCAACTGACGGTGCCGCTGCAGGTGCGGTTCTCGCCTGCGTGGGACGACTACTTGATGTTCTGCTCGATCAGCGCCCGGTCCGGACTGCGTCCCGACGACCACAACCCCCGCCACATCCTCGACCTGTTCGCGGAACAGGTTGCCGCGCAGCGAGCGCTGTCGGTGCCGATGCCCACCAATCCGCGCGCGCGTGCTGTCGCGATGGAGTGCTTGCGTCGTATCGGCGAGCCTGGCGGGACGCATGATGGTGATGTCCGCGCTGAGATCCACCGTGCCTTCCGCGACGAGACAGGTATGACACTGGGTCGCTGGCGCTATGCCGCCCGCATGCGCATCGCTCGCGACCTGCTCGCCGGGGGCGCCCCGCCCAGCGCCGTCGCGCGCCGGATCGGGTACGCCCACCTGCCCACGTTCAGCGCCGCCTTCTCCCGCTTCCACGGACTGTCTCCGCGCGACTACCAGCAGCGCGAGTCTGAGCGGAACCAGTAGCACCGTTGCTGTCCTGCAAAGCGGCCCTATCCGCCGCGATCAGGAGGCCCTCCTGCATACCTGTCGGCTTCTCGGAACTGGTGTGCGCAAGGTCCGAGACCACGCCGACGTGATGCCCCGGAGGATGAAGCGGGCGATCGGCTATGGCGCTGCTGCTCCTGTCCCCCCGAGCTCGTTCCAGCGCTGGTACATCCATCAGGCCCAGAGCCATGCTCAGCACATCGTTGACGATCTCATGACGGGTCTTTCCCCGGCTGAGCCCGGTCCTACGCAGCACCCACCCGAGTACCCCGTACGATGCCCTGAGCACCGGCGTGCCGGGCAGGGCCGGTCAGCCGGCTTCCTCGGGCTTCGCGTTCCGCTGTTCGTCGCTCAGCGCGAACGGGTGAACGGGCCAGGTCCTGCTCGATCTGGCGAGCGGCGCCTCGCTCGGCCGGACCGGCTTGACCGGTTCCGACAGGCGCACCAACTTTGCGACGGGCAGGGTGCGTGCGTTCGTGTTCACGATCGTCACGGTAGGCGGCCTTGCACTGAGTTGTTCGCTCAGCCGGAGTGGGATCTGGCCCACTCCGCCGCGAACATGGCCCGCACCCGCCCGGGCGCCGCCCCCTCCTGGCGCTCGGCATGTAGGCGCGCACGGCTCCGGCGTCCGCGCCGATCTCGGTCTACGGAAAGACAACACCGACCTGCATGAAGGGCTCCCGTCCGGCTCCGGCGACTCCCCGACATCATCACCCACGCGCGGCCGATCACCAGGGTCCGGCACCAGGGCTCCGGGATCCGGGGGCGTGGGTCAGGCCGCCGGACGCCGTGAGCTCGGCACGCCGGGCCGGACGACCCGCACCATCACCGGCAGGTCCGAGACCACCACCACCGCGTAGGGGGCGCCGGCGGACAGGGCGCCGGGATCGACCAGATCGTCCAGGCCCACGGCGCACGTGCGCTGCGCGGGCACGGTCGAGCGGAACGGCCCCAGCGGCTCCTCCCCCTCCGCGCAGAACGTCAGCTCGACGCCGGCGTTCCTGGAGCTGAGGTTGAACAGGCAGAGCCGGTCACCGGGAACGTATTCCTCGGTGATCGCCATTTTCCTGGCACCCACTACTGTGCTCATGCGCGACTCCCGTGTTCTCGTGTGGCAGTCCTCCCGCTACCCCCACGAACCGGGATCTATCACCCGCGTACGCCTCCGCGCCGCAACAACTCGGCCGCGGGCAGCACGGTCGCCTCCGCCGCGCTCAGCCCGGACGCGCTCAGCGCCTGGTCGACCAGCCGCAGGCCCACCGCGTATCCGGCCATGTCGGGGATGCCCCGAGGCTCCTGGCCGAAGAGCCGCATGGCGCCGTCGCCCAGCACGTACGCGGAGGTGTGCCGCATCCCCTCCAGGTCGAAGTCCGCCATGATGCGCTCGTAGGCCACGTCGTACGCCTGCCCGGTCACCATCGACGACCACGGCCCCATCGCCGCCGGCCCCGACAACTCTCGGACGAACGCCTCGGCCAGCCCCTCGGCCACCACATGCTCCCCCACGGTCACGCTCACCGGATTCCACTCCACGTTGGTGAACCGGACATTGTGGTGGAACTCGTGCACCGCCAGGTGCGCGATCCTGCCGATGACCTCCTCCGACGGCCACGCCAGCAGATAGAGCCAGCCGGGCGCCCCGCCCATGCCGTAGTAGCCGCCGGACCTCGTCATCAGGTGCTCGTCGTCGGGGTTGCCCATCACGAACATGACCTGCAGCGCATCCACCTGCTTGGCCGCGCCCAGCCGCTCGGAGGCGCGGGTCAGCTCGCGCCGCACCTGGCCCAGCACGTCGGCCTCGATCATGCGCCGGACGGCGGGCAGGTAGCGCGGGTCGTCGGCGTCGACGCGGAAGCCGCCGCCCTGGTGGTGAATGTCGGCGATGTCGCCCGGCATCGGGATCGCCGAGCGCATCGGCGCCAGCATCTCCCGCAACGCGTCGGGCCGGCGCTCCAGCGGCTGCTCCAGCAGGGCCGCCATCGCCGTGAGCGTGTCGTGAACGATGAATTCCATGCCAGGGACGCTAGGGTCTCACGCTACGTGAGGCTCAAGCGCATTTTTCAGAGCGGGGACTCCTCACCCGGATCGTCACCCGGCGAACGGCCCGGCGTGCCCGGCCCCGTGTCGCTCGGCGACTGCGACGGCGACGGAGACGGCTGCGGGACCGGCGACTCCGGCGTCGGCGGCGGCGTCGGCACGAACACCGTCGGCGGCAACTGCCGCGGCTGCGGCTCTTCGTCCTGCCTGCCGAACAGCAGCAACAGCAGAATCGCCGTCACCAGCATGAGCAGCAGCACCAGCGCCAGCGCGGCCAGCAGCACCCGCTTGCGCGTCTCGGTCAGCGGCCGTCGCCGCGTCGCCGGCCGCGGCAGCGCGGGCGCGCGGTCGGTCAGCCAATAGGGGACGAAGTCGGGCCCGTGCGCCTCCCCGATGAACGTCCCGCCCACCATGACCGGCTCCAGGAACCGCTCCGCCCCCGGCTGACCCGGCACGTACGGCACCGCCACCCACGGCGCGTGCCCCCCGTCCAGGTCCAGCACCTCGGGCGCGCCCTCCAGCACCGAGCCCCGCGGCCTGCCGGGACGCCCCAGCCAGCCGCGCACCCCGCCCCGGTCCCGGCCGCCCGCCTCCTTCACCGCGGTCACGAACCGATCGCGCGCCGCCGCGTCCAGCGCCGCCCCGCGCGTGAGCACCGCCAGCGACACGGCACGCCCGTCGGGCGCCTGACCCAGGTACACGAATCCGGCCGGCGCCTGGTGCAGACGCGCCTGCACCACGTAGGGGCCCAGCCGGGGCGGATCTCCGTACTGCAGGGGACTTGCCACGTTTGCCATGAAAGCACAGACGTGGCGTCGTGCACGTTTGCGGCACGTTTGGTGGAATGGCGTCATGAGCGTCGCCGAAGAGTTGCCAGGCGGAAACGACGCCGCCCTGCTGCGTCAAAGTCTCGACGAGGTCCGGCGTGTCATCGTCGGACAGGACCACATGGTCGAAAGACTCATCGTGGCCCTGCTGGCCCGCGGGCACTGCCTGCTCGAAGGAGTCCCAGGCGTCGCCAAGACCCTCGCCGCCTCCACCTTGGCCACCGTCGTGGGCGGCACGTTCGCCCGGATCCAGTTCACCCCCGACCTCGTGCCGAGCGACATCGTCGGCACCCGCGTCTTCCACCCCTCCAACGAGAAGTTCGACGTCGAGCTCGGTCCCGTGTTCGTCAACTTCCTGCTGGCCGACGAGATCAACCGTGCCCCCGCCAAAGTCCAGTCCGCCCTGCTGGAGGTGATGGCCGAGCGGCAGGTCACGCTCGCCGGCGTCACCCACCCGCTGCCCAGACCGTTCATCGTGCTGGCCACCCAGAACCCGATCGAGTCGGAGGGCGTCTACCCGCTGCCCGAGGTGCAGCGCGACCGGTTCCTGTTCCGCGTCCGCGTCCCCCACCCCAGCGCCCACGAGGAGCTGGAGATCCTGCACCGCATGAGCGTCACCCCGCCCGTGCCCGAGCGGGTGCTCGACCCCGCCAAACTGCTGGCCCTCCAGGAGGCCGCCGAGCAGATCTCGGTCCACCAGCTCGTCGCCGACTACGTCGTCCGCCTCGTCATGTCCACCCGGGCCCCCTCCGAATACGGCCTGGCCGACCTCACCGAGACCATCGAGATCGGCGTCAGCCCCCGCGCCACCCTGGGCCTGGTCTCGGCCGGGCGCGCCCTGGCCCTGCTGCGCGGCCGCGACTACCTGCTGCCCGACGACGTACGCGACGTCGCCGTGGACGTCATGTCCCACCGCCTCATGCTCACCTTCGACGCCCTGGCCGACGGTGTCGACCCCGAACAGGTCGTCAAGCAGATCCTCCAGGCCGTCCCCCCGCCCCTCGTCGTCTGGAACCAGAACCGTTGACCACGACAGCCGAACAAGCGCTCCGGCGGCTGGAGCTGACCGTCACCCGGCGGCTCGACGGCCTGCTGCACGGCGCCCACCAGGGCCTGCTGCCCGGCACCGGCAGCGAGGCCGGCGACAGCCGCCTCTACGTCCCCGGCGAGGACGACGTACGCCGCATGGACTGGGCGGTCACCGCCCGCACGACCGTCCCCCACGTCCGCGACCTCATCGCCGACCGCGAGCTCGAAACCTGGGCACTGGCCGACCTGTCGCCCAGCATGGACTTCGGCACCGCCGACACTGACAAACGCGATCTCGTGGTGGCCGCCGTCGGCGCCATCGGGTTCCTGTCCAGCCGGATGGGCGACCGCTTCGGCGCCCTGGTGCTGCACGACGAGTACGTGCACCGCATGCCCGCCCGCACCGGCCGCCCCGCCCTCTACGGCCTGCTGCACTCCCTCATGGACGCCCCGCGCGGCAGCGTCGTGGACGACCCGCCCGACCTGGCCGAGGGCATCGACGTCCTGTCGGCCACCCGCAGGCGGCGCGGCATGCGGCTGATCGTCTCCGACTTCCTCGACGCCCACCCCGACCTCGACCCCGACGCCGAACGCCCCTGGGAGCGCCCCATCAGACGCCTCGCCGCCCGCCACCAGGTGCTCGCCGTCGAGGTCATCGACCCCCGCGAGCTCGAACTGCCCGACGTGGGCCGCGTCGCGTTCGCCGACCCCGAGACCGGGCACGTACGCGAAGTGCACCTTTCACCCAAAATCCGGCAGGCGTACGCCGAGGCCGCCGCCCTGCAGCGCGAAGGCACCCGCCTGGCCCTGCGCCGCGCCGGCGTCGCCCACCTCGTGCTGCGCACCGACCGCGACTGGGTGTTCGACATCGCACAGTTCGTCCTGCGCCAGCGCCGGATGAGCCACCTCGCCCATCGGAGGGCCACATGACCTTTCTGGCCCCCGGCTGGCTGTGGCTGTTCATCCTGGTGCTGCTGCTCGTGGCCGGCTACATCGCGGCCATGTTCGCCCGTCGCCGCTACACCGTGCGCTTCACCAACCTGGCCCTGCTCAACCTCGTCGCCCCCGCCGGCCCCGGCTGGCGCCGCCACGTCGCCCCCGGCCTGTTCCTCGTCATGATGTCGCTCCTGGTCATCGGCGCCGCCAAACCCGCCGACGAAGTACGCGTGCCACGCGACCGCGCCACCATCATGATCGCCCTCGATGTCTCCCTGTCCATGGACGCCGACGACGTCCAGCCCGACCGCATCAGCGCCGCCAAGGCCGCCGCCCAGGCCTTCGCCAGAGAACTGCCCGACCGCTTCAACGTCGGTGTGGTCTCCTTCGCCCGCTCCGCCAACGTCGTCATCTCCCCCACCACCGACCACCAGGCCGTGATCACCGCCATCGGCAACCTCACCACCCGCCCCGGCACCGCGATCGGCGAGGCCGTCTTCAACGCCCTGGAGTCCGTACGCTCCTTCGACCAGCAGGCCGCCACCGACCCGCCCCCCGCCGCGATCGTGCTGCTCTCCGACGGGGACAACACCTCCGGGCGCTCGGTCAACGAGGCCATCGAGGCCGCCCAGCAGGCCCGCGTCCCCGTCTCCACGATCGCGTACGGCACCCAGGAGGGCACCGTCAACATCGACGGCCGCCCGGTGAACGTCCCGGTCAACAAACAGACCCTGCAGTCACTGTCCGACGGCACCAGCGGCCGGGCCTACGCCGCCGAGTCCGGCAGCGAACTGCGCGAGGTCTACGAGCAGATCGGCACCTCGCTCGGCTACAAGCTGGTCAACCAGGAGATCACCCAGTGGTTCATCGTGGCCGCGATCCTGACCGGGCTGCTGGTGTCGGGCTGCGCGGTCTTGTTCGGCTCGCGAATCCCGTAACGTTTGGCGACGTGGCGCACTACTTCTCCGAGCAGCCGAAGACCGCGAGCAGGCCGGGCTCGGTCGATCTCGTCCTGCCCGACCTGCACCTGCGGCTGGAGACCGACAGCGGCGTCTTCTCGCCCGAGCGGGTCGACGTCGGCACGCGGGTGCTGCTGGAGAGCGTCCCGGCGCCGCCGCAGGAGGGCGACCTGCTCGACCTGGGCTGCGGCTACGGGCCGATCGCGCTGACCATGGCCTCGCGGGCGCCTGAGGCGACCGTGTGGGCCGTCGATGTGAACCGGCGCAGCCTGGAGCTGACCGAGCGGAACGCTCAGACCGCGCGCCTTTACAAAGTAAGGTCAGTTCATATTGACGATGTGCCAGATGAAGTGAGATTTCGGGCCATCTGGTCGAATCCTGCGATCCGGATCGGGAAGCAGGCCCTGCACGACATGCTCACCAGGTGGCTCACCCGGCTGACGCCCGACGGCGTGGCCTACCTGGTCGTCCAGAAACACCTCGGCTCCGACTCCCTGCAGCGCTGGCTCGGCGAGCAGGGCTGGCAGGCCTCCCGCGAGGCCAGCCGAGCCGCCTACCGCATCCTGAAGGTGACCCGATGAGAAGGCAGCTGCGCCCCACCGACGTCAAGCGGCTCAACCGCACCTGGCGCAGGAACACCGGAAACCGCCTCGGCCTGATCATCGAGTCGGTCACCGGCCCGTTCAACATCGGCTCGATCTTCCGCAGCGCCGCCGCGTTCGGCGTGGACGACATCTGGCTGGCGGGCAACGCCACCCCGCCGACCAACCCCAAGGCCGGCAAGACGGCGCTGGGCACCGAGCGGCTGGTGAACTGGCACGAGGCGGTGCCGGCCACCGAGGCGGTCAAGGCGGCCAGGGAGGCCGGCTTCACGGTACTGGCCATCGAGCTGACCGGCGAGGCCCGGCCCCTGCACAAGGCCGACCTCGACCGCGACGTGTGCCTGGTGGTCGGCAGCGAGGACCACGGCTGCTCCCCCGCCCTGCTCGACGCCGTCGACGGCGTCTGCTACATCCCGCAGGTCGGCCGGGTCGGCTCGTTCAACGTGGCGGTGGCCGCCGCCATCGCGCTGTCCGAGGCCCGCCGCCAGGAATGGGAGAATCTCCCCGATTCGTAACCGCAGCGTTCACCCACGGGTTCCCCCACGAAGGGCATACTCCAAAACGTGCTGAGCCGCCGATTCGCCTTCCTCGATCACCCGGGCCCCCTGCCCTTCGCACACCGTGGCGGAGCGGCGGAAGGCGCGGAGAACTCCGTCGCCGCCTTCGAGCGGGCGGTCGAGCTCGGCTACACCTATCTCGAGACGGACGCGCACGCCACCGCCGACGGCGTGCTGGTCGCCTTCCACGACCACACGCTCGACCGCGTGACCGACCAGCGTGGCCGCATCTCCGAGCTGCCCTACCGGGCGGTCAGGCAGGCCCGCATCGGCGGCGTGCACGAGATCCCGCTGCTGGAGGACCTGCTCGGCACCTGGCCGGAGATCCGCTTCAACATCGACGTCAAGGAGGCGGCCGCCATCGCCCCGCTGGCCGAGGCGATCCGGCGCACCGACGCCTACGACCGGATCTGCCTGACCTCCTTCTCCGACGAGCGGCTCGTCCTGGCCAGGGCGGCGCTGGGCAAGGAGGTGTGCTCGGCGCTCGGGCCCCGCGGCGTCGCCGCGCTGCGGGCCGCCGCGGCCACCTCCGGCTACGGCCGCCTGCTGGCCCGCCTGTCGCGCGCCGGTGTCCCCTGCGCGCAGGTGCCCGTGGGCTTCCGCGGGCTGCGCGTCACGACCCGGCGCCTGATCCGTACGGCGCACGCCATCGGCATGCAGGTGCACGTGTGGACCGTCAACGACCCGGCCCGCATGGACCACCTGCTCGACCTGGGCGTCGACGGCATCATGACCGACAACGTCACCGGCCTGCGCGGCGTGCTCGAACGCCGGGGCCAGTGGCATCCCGGCCGCATGGCCGCCTGACCTGCCGTACAAGTCGCAAGAGGAGCGACCCGACCCATGCCCCGAACCGCACCCCCCGCGGCCCTCGACGACTCCCCCACAGCGCGCCGGCGCGAGCAGCGCGGCTGGTATTTCTACGACTGGGCCAACTCCGCCTTCTACACCACCATCATCTCGGTCTTCCTCGGCCCCTACCTGATCCCGGTCGCCAAGACCGCGGCCTGCGCCAAGGACTTCCCCGACGTCGCCCCCGGCACCTGCGTCGACACCTTCGACAAGCTGGCCGTCGACCACCCCGGCCTGGGATACGTGGACGTGCTCGGCGCCGACATCAGGCCGGCCGCGTTCTTCGGGCTGATCATGACGGTCGCGGTGTTCCTGCAGATCGTGTTCCTGCCGATCGTCGGCGCGCTGGCCGACCACACCGGCCGCAAGCGCGAGATGCTCGGTGTGTTCGCCTACATCGGAGCGCTGGCCACGATGGGCCTGTTCTTCGTCGAGGGCGACCGCTACCTGCTGGGCGGGGTGCTGTTCATCCTCGCCAACCTGGCCTACGGCTCCTCGGTGGTGGTCTACGACTCATTCCTGCCGCAGATCTCCACCGCGCAGGAGCGCGACGCGGTCTCCTCACGCGGATGGGCCATCGGCTACCTGGGCGGCGGCCTGCTGCTGACCCTCAACCTGGTGCTCTACCTGCAGTACGAGAGCCTCGGCCTGACCCAGGGCATGGCGGTGCGGATCTGCATGATGTCCGCCGGGCTGTGGTGGGCCACGTTCACGATCATCCCGCTGCTGCGGCTGCGCAACCGGCCGGTGCCCGCCCACGAGAGCACGGCGCTGCGCTCGGTCGGCGGCAGCTTCCGCCAGCTCGGCCGCACCCTGTCCGAACTGCGCAAATATCCGCTGACGCTACTGTTCCTGGTGGCCTACCTGGTCTACAACGACGGCGTGCAGACGGTGATCGGCAACAGCGCGGCCTTCGCCTCCGAGGCGCTCAAGCTGGACCAGACCGTGCAGATCACCGCGATCCTCATGGTGCAGTTCGTGGCGTTCTTCGGGGCGCTGCTGCTGGGCCGGGCGGCCCGCAGCTTCGGCACCAAGCGCACGGTGCTGGCCAGCCTGGTGTTGTGGACGGTGATCGTGGCGATGGCCATGTTCGTCGGCGAGGGGCAGGCGCTGCAGTTCTACCTGATGGCGTTCGCGATCGCGATCGTGCTGGGCGGCACGCAGGCGCTGTCGCGCTCGCTGTTCTCGCAGGTGATCCCGAAGGGGCGGGAGGCGGAGTATTTCAGCCTGCTGCAGATCAGCGACAAGGGGTCGGCGTTCATCGGCTCGCTGACGATCACGATCACCCTGCAGTTCACCAACAGCTACCGCATCGCGATCCTGTCGATGATCATCTTCTTTGTCATCGGGTTCATCCTGCTCGCGATGACGAACCTGCCCAAGGCGATCCGCGCGGCGGGCAACGAGGTCCCCGAGCGCCTCTGACCGCACGGCCGCACGGCCCGCTTCCGGCCCGCCTCCGGCTCTCGCCCTTGGCCGAGCCGGAGGCGGGCCGTTCGCACGCTCAGCCGCCGCCCGGGCCGATGCCGGCCGCCAGCAGCATCGTGCCGGGCCCTTGGGCCGCCCCAGGGCCGCGTACGGCCGTCACCGTGTCGGCCGTGGCCTCGCCGCCGCAGTGCGGGCACGTGACGACCGGGGTGAAGGGCTCGCCGCAGGAGTGCACCAGCAGCGCGGGCGGCCCGCCGGGCGGCGTGGACCAGCGGTCGCCCCAGGCCATCAGCGTCAGGAGGGCGGGCACGATGTCGCGGCCCGCCTCGGTGAGCACGTATTCATGACGCACCGGCCGCTCCTGGTACGGCCGTCTCTCCACCACCCCGGCCGCGACCAGATGCTCCAGGCGCCGGGTCAGCAGGTTGCGCGAGATCCCCAGGTCCTCGGCCAGGTCGTCGAACCTGCGCAGCCCCAGGAACAGGTCGCGCAGGATCAGCGGCGTCCACGGCTCGGCCACCACGCCGACGGCCTGGGCGATGGAGCAGTGCATCTCACCGAACCTGTTCATGGACCCAGGATAGTGGGTTGATAAAGTGAACCCATGACAGTTCACATTCAGGACTCACCTGCTGCGGCGTATCGGCGAGCGGGCGAGCGGCACGATCTGGACGCGCTCATGGCCACGCTCGCCGACGACGTGGTCTTCCACTCGCCCCTCAGCGGCACCGCCGACTTCCGCGGCAGGCAGCAGGTGCGCGAACTGTTCTCCGTCGTCTTCGACGTCCTGTCGGACCTGCGCTACCACACCGACATCGGCGACGGTCGGACACGGGCGCTGACGGGGACCGCCCGCCTGGGCCGGCAGGAGATCCACGAGGCCGCCATGGTGGAGGTGGGCGCCAACGGGCTGATCACGGAGGTCACCATGTGGATCCGCCCGTTGCCCGCCCTGACCGCGATGATGGCCGCCCTCGGCCCCGGTATGGCCCGGGCCACCGGCCGGCCCGGCCTCCCCCTGCTCGTCGCCGCCGCCGTCAAGCCCCTGGCCGCGATGACCCGCCTGGGCGACAAGACCCTCGTCCCCCTCCTCACCCGCCGCCGCTGACTCCACCCCCGCCACCGACCCACCCGCCGCCGCCGGCTCGGCCACCGCCACCGGCTCCACCCATCACCGCTGACCGCGCCCGCTTCGGCGGAAATCCCGTCCGCAGGAGGCCGAAACCCCGTCCGCACGAGAGGGCGACGATCCAAGGAGAGAGCACTGCTCTTGACAGAGATGCACCTGTAGCGAGAGCATTGCTCTCGCTGCAGAGCGACGCCCTCTCCAAGGAGCACCGATGTCCCCCAAGCTCACCTCAGCCGCCTTCGCCGCAGGCGGCGTCCTGTTCTTCCTCTATCCCGCGATCCGCCCCTCCGGCGACGACGCCACCGCCATGGCCTCCACGGCGTGGGTGGCCGGCCACGCGGCCGCCATGCTGGGGTTCATCCTGTTCGGGCTGGCCGTCCTCGGCCTGCACCAGGTGCTCGGCGACCGGCTGTCCCTGCGGGCCGCGGTGGTGACGTGGGTGGGCGCGGGCCTGACGCTGCCGTACTACGGCGCCGAGGACTTCGGCCTCAACGTGATCGCCGTCCGCTCCCTGCGCGACCAGGCGCCGGCGCTCATGGAACTGGCCGAGGAGTTCAGGTACGGGCCGGTCGCGGTCACCATGTTCGCCACCGGCCTGCTGCTCCTGGCCGCCGGGTCCGTCATGGCCGCGATCGCCGTCTGGCGCTCGGGCACGCTGCACCGCTGGAGCGCGACGGTGACGGCGCTGGGCTTCGTGCTGTTCATCCCGCAGTTCTTCGGGCCGTACCCGCTGCGGGTCGCCCACGGCGCGCTCATCATGATCGGCGGGCTCTGGATGGCGGCGGCGCTTCTTCAGAAAGCCGGCCGACCGGCCGGGCAGATCGCTGAAACCGCGCAACCCCTGGCCAAGCGCATGATCGGCAATCGTGTGAAGAACTGAGGCCCCAAGCGCGATTGGATCACCCCGCAGGTGGGAATCCCATCACGGTATCAAGCGTTAGACACCGTGGGAGACAGACCCCCCACGCAAGGGGGCCCTGTAGGAGGCATTGAGACATGGGCGAGCGCGCGCTTCGTGGCACCCGGCTCGGGGCAACCAGCTACGAGAACGACCGTAACACGGATCTGGCCCCGCGCCAGGAGGTGTCCTACACCTGTCCTAAGGGCCATCGTTTCGAGGTTCCGCTTGCCGCCGAGGCCGAAATCCCCGCGACCTGGGAGTGCCGCATGTGCGGTGTGACCGCGGTGCGCGTGGACGGCGAGCAGCCGGAGTCCAAGAAGACGAAGCCCCCGCGGACACACTGGGACATGCTCCTGGAGCGGAGGTCCATCGAAGACCTTGAGGAGGTGCTCAACGAGCGGCTCGCAGTCCTGCGGGCACAGCGACGTAAGAGCGCCTGACAACTTCTCACGGTGAGAGACCCCCGGGCTGAGCCCGGGGGTCTTCTTTCCTTTTCTCAGCTCACCCGGCGCCATCGGACGCCGGGGCCGTGGGTGCGCCCGCCGCTCTCAGGAGTCGCGCTCCTCGCGGATGACCTCGCCGTGCACCACCCGGCCGCCCTGCGGCGCGCCACCGGCGCCGGGGGCCTTCCCCGGGGACGGCGGGAACAGGTGCGCGTACGGCGAAGCGGCGGCCATCTTCTTGACCCGGCGCTCGAAGAACCACGAGCCCAGGCGGCGCATCAACGGCCGGGTGAACGGCAGGATGCACAGGAACCCGAACACGTCGGTGAAGAAGCCCGGCGTCAGCAGCAGCGCGCCGCCCACCAGGACCAGGCCGCCGTCGGCCAGCTCACGGTCGGGCATGCGGCCGGACTGCAGGGCGTCCTGCAGCGCCCGCCAGGCCCTGCGGCCCTCGCGGCGCACCAGCCACGCCCCCAGCAGGCTGTCGGCGATCAGCAGGGCGACCGTCGCGGGCCCCCCGATGACCGATCCCACCTGGATGAGCAGCCAGATCTCCAGGACGGGGACGACCAGGAAGGCCAGGAAGAGCAGGAGCCGCATCGTTTCCTCGATTCCGCGTACGCGCGTTACAGCAGGAACAACGCCCGGCACACCGCGAGCGTTCCGTCCTGGACGTCGGGGATCCCCCTGATCCTGCCTCAGGGACGGTCGCGGCGGCCGCTCTTGAACCGCTTGGGCAGCCCGGTGACCCCCCACATCCCGATCCGCCACAGCGCCTCGGACATGATCTTGCCGCTCATCTTGCTCTTGCCGACCGTCCGCTCCACGAACGTGATCGGCACCTCCACCACCCGCAGCCCGTGCCTGGAGGTGCGCAGGGTGAGGTCGACCTGGAAGCAGTAGCCCTGCGACTCCACCCCGGACAAGCCCACCTTCTCCAGCGTGGCGGCGCGGTAGGCGCGGAACCCGGCGGTCGCGTCGCGCACGGGCAGGCCCAGCATGACCCGGGTGTAGAGGTTGGCCCCCTTGGACAGCAGCTCGCGCCGCTGCGGCCAGTTGACGACCCTGCCGCCGGGCACGTAGCGCGACCCGATCGCGAGGTCGGCGCCGTCGGCCAGCGCCTCGAGCAGCTTCGGCAGCTCCTCGGGCTGGTGCGAGCCGTCCGCGTCCATCTCGACCAGCACGTCGAAGCCCTCACCCAGGCCCCAGTGGAACCCGGCGATGTAGGCGGCGCCGAGCCCCTGCTTGCCGGGCCGGTGCAGCACGTGCACCTTGTCGTCGCCGTCGGCCAGCGCGTCGGCGACCTCTCCGGTGCCGTCAGGGCTGCTGTCGTCGGCCACGAGCACGTGGGCGTCGGGCACGGCGGCGCGAATCCGCTCGACGATCAGGGGCAGGTTGTCGCGCTCGTTGTAGGTGGGCACGACGACGAGCACCCGGCCGAGAGTCTCCATCATCAGTCGTTCCTCATCCGGTCGCCCTTGTACGGTCGCGCCGCCTGCCACGCCACGCGGCGACTCCGGCCGCCGCCACTCCCATCATCATCAATGCCCATTCCGGCAGGGCCCCGACCCTGGTGGCGATCGTTTCCTGGGTGCGTACGGGCACCTTGACCACGTTCATGTCCGCGACGAGTTCGCGGGTCTGCCAGGAGACCTTACCGTCAGGAGTCACGTAGGCGGAGATCCCGGTGGTGGCGGCGGTCACGACGGCCCGGTTGTGCTCGACGGCCCGCAGCTTCGACATGGCGAGCTGCTGCGGCGGCAGGTTGGACAGCGCGTAGGTGGCGTTGTTCGTCTGGACCACGATGGGGGTGCCGCCCGCGCGCACGGTGTCGCGCACGGTGTCGTCGTAGGCCACCTCGTAGCAGTTGACCGCGCCGACCGTGACCGGTCCCAGCTTCAGGTCGCCCGGCTTGTCGCCGGGGACCGACTGCCGGCCGACCAGCCCCGCGCGCTCCCACAGGGCCAGCACGATCTCCTTGAACGGCGTGTACTCCCCGAACGGCACCAGCCGCTGCTTGTCGTAGTAGTCACCGGCCCCGGTCACCGGGTCCCACACGAGACTACGGGTCGCCCGGTGCTCGTCGCCGATCGACACGACGGCGCCGACGAGCGTGGGCACGCCGACGTCCTTCACGGAGTCGTGGATGATCTCGCGGGCGACCGCGTCGCGGTAGGGGTCGATGTCGGTGGAGTTCTCCGGCAGGACGACCAGGTCGGGCTTCGGGAGCCTGCCCTCGCGTACGGCCTGGGCCAGCCGTTTGGTCTCGTTCGCGTGGTTGCGCAGCACGACGGCGGGCTCGTCGCCGAGCACGTTCATGCCACGGCCGGGGACGTTGCCCTGCACGATGCCGACGTTGACCGCACGCCCCTCGTCGCCCGGCCTGGGCACCAGAAGCCCCAGCACGGGCACGACCAGCGCCAGCCCCACCGGCACGGCCCTGCGCAGCAGGGCGGACCGGGTCAGCGCGGCATGGGCGAGCAGCCCGCCGCACACGGCGACGGCGAACGACACCAGCGGCGCGCCGCCGAGCGCGGCGTACGGGGTGAACGGCGACTCGCCCTGGCTGAAGGCGACCCGCGCCCACGGAAACCCGCCGATGGGCACCAGCCCGCGTGCCCACTCCATGGCCACCCACAACCCGCCGAACCACAGGGGCCACCAGCGCAGCCTGAACACCAGCGCGGCCAGGGCCGCCATGGCGGCGTAGAACAGGCTCTCGGTGGCGACCAGCATGGCCCAGACGTCGTCGCCGATGGTGCGCACCCAGGCGAGGGCGGGCAGCAGGAACACCAGCGCCGCGAGGTAGCCGAGCCAGGCGGCCCGCCTGGGCCTGGTGCCGCGGAGGGAGGCGATGATCAGCCCGATGCCGAGCGGGGCGCACAGCCACCAGTCGAGCGGTGGGAAGGCGGCGTACAGGGCCAGTCCGCCGGCGATCGCGGCCAGGACCCTGGCCCCCAGCACCCAGCGCGCCTCGGGCCGCTCCCCCGCCGCGCCGCCACGTCCGCCCGGCACCTCACCCCCGGACGGGCTGCCGGCGGCGCCCGCGGGCTCCTCGCCCCCACCGGGGGCCGCCTTCTCGGAGACGGGGACGGAGGCCCCCTCAGACCCGGCCTCGGAGGCGTCCGCAGGGGAAGAACCGGCAGCCTCGGACGAGAGCACCACATCAGACGAGAGCGCCGCGTCGGACGGGAGCGTCACGTCGGGCGAGGGCGTCGCGTCGGGCGCTTGGGCCGCGTCGGACGTGGGCGCCGGGGACGCCGCAGAGGTAGGAACGGCAGGCACGTCGGCGGGGTCGGCCTCGCCGGGGGTGACGGACGACGGCGGCGAATCGGCCGCCGGGGTCGAGTCGCGCCCGGCGGTGGGGGCTAGGCCCATCCTGTCCTGAACCACTCCGACGGTCTCCTCGCCACATCGCACGCCTGCTAGCGAAAACGCTACCGCCCCCAGGCCGCGCTCATGCCAGCGCGGCACCCGAAGATCCAAAAATCACGGGCAGGGGCGACAGGGTGATCCCGCGACCGACGGGACCACCCGGCGCAATGGCGATCCAAGCGCACGAGAGCGGGAAGAGGGCCCGGAAACCCTTCGGACCGGACCCGTCTCGTCGGCGGCGAGCGCGGAATTCCGTTGTCTACTGGGCTCCCGGACCCGTCCCGGGTCCAACCCCCCGCCCGGTTGGGGTGCCCCGACTCGACGGACCGACGGCCCTGCACCTGGCTGTGTGGACGAAGTCACGCTCCGTCACGGACGCAGGATCCGACGATGTCAGAGACGGCCAACCGGCCAAGTCCCGTGCTGGACTGCGCAGCAAACTACCGACTCCACCTCAGATGTCAACCGTGTCCCGATCAGCAGAAACATCAAGTTTCCGCAGGTGGGACATCTTCGACCAGTGCCAGCAAAGCCGGTCGAAGCACATTTGCGGGGGCCTAAGAGCGGCTTGGCAAGCCCTGCAGAGCCTGTGACAGCGGCCGCTCGTGAACGACCCCGAGCCGTTGCGTCGCGCGTGTCAGAGCAACATACAGGTCGCTGAGCCCTCGCGGCGACTGAACGGCGATAAGGTCGGGTTCGGCCACGATCACCGAGTCGAACTCCAGCCCCTTCGCGTCCGTCACGCCCATGACCGCCACCGGCGCGTCGAGGGCCTCCGCCCCCCGCGCGCGCCCGGCCCCGGGCGCCACCACCACGGTTCCGGCCACGGCGGCGGCGATCTCCGGGCCGAGGGTGGGCAGCAGGGCGTCCGGCACCACCACGGCCAGCTTGCCGCCCTCGCCGACCTCCGCCTTGACCAGCTCCGGCAGCGCCGACAGCGGCGCCGCCCAGGGCTCCACGCCGAGCTCGCGGACCGACGTGGGCGCCTCGAGCGCCGGGTCGATGGTGGCCAGCACGCGGGCGGCCACGACCATGAGCTCCACCGGTGTGCGGTAGTTGACGCTCAGCCGCTCCTGGCGCCAGCGCCCGGCCACGTACGGGTCCAGCACCTCCGCCCACGCCCGCGCCCCGGCCGCCGATCCGGTCTGGGCGATGTCGCCGACGATCGTCATCGACCGCGTCGGGCAGCGGCGCATGACGGCCCGCCACGCCATCGGCGACAGCTCCTGCGCCTCGTCCACGATCACATGCCCGTACGCCCACGTGCGGTCGGCCGCGGCCCGCTCCGCGGTCGTCAGGTACGGCCCATCGCCCCGCTGCCGCTCGGCCAGCCGTTCGGCCTCCACGACGTCGGACAGCCCGGTCAGCTCCAGCACCTCCCGCGCGTAGGACAGCTCGGCCTCGCGCTCGCGCTCCTCGGCCTGCCGCGCGGCGGCCAGCTCCTCCTCGGCCTGCATCGCGCTGGCCCGCAGCACGTATTCGTCGATCTCGCCGAGTTGCTCGGCCGCCTCGTCGAGCAGCGGCACGTCCGACTCGGTCCACTCCCCGCCGTCGCGGCGCAGCAGCGCCCGCTCCTCGGGCGTCAGGGCGGAGCCCGCGTAGCCGAGGCGCTCGGGGGAGCCGTACAGGCCGAGCAGCAGCCGCTGCGGCGTCAGGTAGGGCCACAGCCGGTTCAGCGCCGACTTGACCACCGTCTCGGTGCGCAGCTCCTCCCGCAGGTCGGCCAGCTCCTCGTCGTCGATGAGCCCCTTGCCGATCTTGCGGGCCTGCTGCCGGGCCAGCCCGTTGAGCAGCGACCGTACGAACACCGCCCGCGCCTGGTTGTGCGGCCGGCGCGAGCGCGTGGCCTTGTTCCTGGCCCCTTCCAGCATGGAACGGTCGATGGTGAGCGTGATCCGGCCGATGGTCAGCTCGATCGGCTTGCGCGGGATCTGCTGCCGGTCGCGCACGGCCCTGGCGATCACCTCGGCCATCCGCAGGTCGCCCTTGAGCGCGGCCACCTCCGGCCGCTCCCTGACGGTGGCCGTCAGCCCTGGATAGAGCTCGCCGACCGTCGACAGCAGCACGTCGGTCTCGCCCAGCGAGGGCAGGACCTGCTCGATGTAGCGCAGGAACGTGAGGTTGGGCCCGAGGATGAGCACGCCGCGCCGCTCGAGCCGCTCACGGTGGGTGTAGAGCAGGTAGGCGGCCCGGTGCAGGGCCACGACCGTCTTGCCGGTGCCGGGGCCGCCCTGCACGACCAGGACGCCGTTCAGGTCGCTGCGGATGACGCGGTCCTGCTCGGACTGGATGGTGGCGACGATGTCCCGCATGCGGCCGGTGCGCCGCTCGTCGAGCGCGGCCAGCAGCGCCGCCTCGCCGTTGAGCGTGGCCCGGTCGTCGTCGGTGAGCGAGTCGAGGTCGAGCAGGTCGTCGTCCACGCCCACCACGGCGCGCCCCTTGGTCTGCAGGTGCCGGCGCCTGGTCACGCCCATGGGCGCGGTCGCGGTCGCGCGGTAGAACGGCTGTGCCACCGGCGCCCGCCAGTCGATCAGCAGGCGCTGCTGCTCGTCGTCGGTGAGCCCGAGCTTGCCGATGTAGAGCCGGCCCTCGTCGACGTGGTCGAGCCGGCCGAAGACCAGCCCGCGTTCGACCGCCCAGAGCCGGGCGAGCCGGCTGGCGTACATGTCGGCGAACGTGTCACGCTCGGACCTGTTCTGCATCGTGCCGACTGCGCCCGCCGCGAGAACCTCCTTCAACTGCCGCTGGGTCCGCTCGCGCAGCGTGTCGAGGCGGTCATAGAGGCGGGTGACGTAGTCTTGCTCCCTGGCGAGCTCCGTTTGACGCGCTGCCGCCTGACCATTATTGTGGTTAATGGGACACTCCGGGCCATTCTGCTTGTTGTTACGACAAACGACGACATTAGCATGCCTGTCGAGGCACTCTCATCACATTCCCCCTTTCCTCGGCTTCGTCCCTGTTCCCGCGTTCGGTCACGTCTTGGTTTCGCCCCTTGACCGTGACCCGCGGGTCTTTTTATGGTCATCCCGAGTTAGGAAAGTTTCCTAACCCTGATGAAGGAGCTCGCCGTGAGCGGTCCGGTGCCGGGGACCCCTAGTCTGCTACGCGCCATCAATGATCGCGCGGCCCTGCTGGCACTCCTCGAACGCGGCCCGCTGACCCGCCCCGAGATCGGCGCGCTCACCGGCCTGTCGAAGCCGACGGCCTCCCAGCTCCTCGCCCGTCTCCAGGAGGCCGGCCTGGTGGTCCTCGACGGCATCAGGGAGGGCCTGCCGGGGCGTACGGCGGAGGTCTACCGGATCAACCCGGCGGCGGCGTACGTGGGCGCGCTCGACGTGACGCCCGACCGGATCGAGGCCAAGGTGGCCGACCTCACCGGCACGGTCGTGAGCGAGCACACGCTGCCGACCCCGCGCCGGCCGCACGGCGAGCTGGTCGACCGGCTCAACACCGCGCTGCTCGGCACGGAGCCCCCCGACAAGCTGCGGCGGGTCGTGATCGGCGTGCAGGCCGCGATCGACCCCTCGACCGGCCGGCTCGGCTACGCCGCCGCCAAGGACGTGCCCGGCTGGCAGATCCCCGACCTGGTGCCGGCGCTCAGTGCCGGCCTCGGCGTCCCGGTGGACGTGGAGAACAACGTCAACCTGGTCGCGGTGGCCGAGCAGGCGCACGGTGCCGCCCAGGACCACCGGGACTTCGTGCTGCTGTGGGCCGACGAGGGCATCGGCTCGGCCATCGTGCTGGGCGGCCACATACACCGGGGCGCCACGGGCGGCGCGGGCGAGGTGGGTTACATGCCGACCCCGGGCGCGCAGACCGCCCGTGAGGCGGGCCGCTACGCCAACCACGGCTACCAGGCGCTCACCGGCGGGCCGGCGGTGCTGAAGCTGCTGCGCTCGTACGGCGTGCGCGGCGCCGACTTCCGCACCGCCGTGGCCCACGCCGTACGCGCGGCGGAGGGCACGGGGCAGAAGGCCGACGACGCCAGGGCCGGGCTGCGCGACATCGCCGCCCGCCTGGCCGTGGGCCTGGCGGCCATCACCTCCGTCGTCGACCCCGGGCTGATCGTGCTGACCGGCGGCGTCGTGCTGTCGGGCGGCGAGACCCTGCGTGAGCTGGTCGAGCACGAGCTGCACGCGCTGACCATCCCCCAACCCCGCGTCCGCCTGTCGAGCGTGGAGGGCAACCCGGTCCTGGCCGGCGCCCTCGACCTGGCCCTCGCCGCCGTGCGCGACGAGGTGTTCAGCTCGACCGTCCCGTCGTAGTCAGAGCTCTTTTGATCATTCGTGATGAGAGGTCGTCCGTTCCACCGTTCCACCGTTCCGTCGTGATCGACGACAGGAGGCACCCCCCGTGCGCTTCGTCCATCTCGCGGTCGCCGCGGCACTCGCGCTGACCGCCTGCACCGCCTGCACCGCGAACAAGGAGGCCGGGCCGTCGCTCGGCGCCAAGCCCGCAGGACCCTCGGGAGCGGCCACGCAGGCCCTGCCTGCCGCCACCATCGAGCTGTGGCACGGCTTCTCCACCGACGCCGAGGTCAAGGCGTTCGAGCAGGCCATCGCCGGATTCCGGCAGAAGTTCCCGCAGATCACCGTCAAGGCCGTCAAGGGCGTCCAGGACGATCAGATCACCCAGGCCATCCGCGGCGGCAAGGCGCCGGACGTGGCGGCCTCGTTCACCACCGACAACGTCGCCCAATGGTGCAGGTCGGGATCGTTCCAGGATCTCACGCCGGTGATCGAGCAGGACGGCGTGGACCTGACGGTGCTGCCGGAGGTGGCACGTTCCTACACGCGCTTCGACGGCAAGCAGTGCACGCTGCCGCTGCTGGCCGACGCGTACGGCCTCTACTACAACAAGGCCCTGATGAAGGGCGAGCAGCCGCCCAAGACGCTCGCCGAGCTGACCGCCCTGACCAAGAAGCTCACGATGCGCGACGCGAACGGCGAGATCAAGGTGGCCGGTTTCATCCCGAGCGTCCAGTACTACGAGAACAGCCCCAGTCACCTCGGCCCGATGGTGGGCGCGAAGTGGTACAACGACGACGGCACCTCGGCCATCGGCTCCGACCCTGCCTGGAAGGAGCTGCTGACCTGGCAGAAGGAGCTCGTCGACTGGTACGGCTACGACAAGCTGGAGAAGTTCCGCAAGAGCCTGGGCGACGAGTGGAGCGCCGAGCACCCGTTCTTCAAGGGCAAGGTCGCCATGATCCTCGACGGCGAGTGGCGTAACGCCATGATCGCCAATGAGGCGAAGGACCTCGACTACGGCACCGCTCCCCTGCCGGTCGCCGACGCCAAGCCCGACCTGTACGGCAGCGGCTTCACCGCCGGCACCGTGATCGGCGTGCCCAAGGGCGCCCAGCACCCGCAGCACGCCTGGGAGCTGATCAAGCACCTCACCACGGACACCGGCTCGCTGGTGACCCTGTCGAACGCCCTGCGCAACGTCCCCACGACCAGGGCGTCGATGGACTCCCCCGAGCTGGCCAAGGACGCCAACTTCGCGACGTTCCTGGAGATCTTCGCCCACCCCAAGACCTCGACCCTGCCCGCCAGCGTGAACAGCGTCTTCAACCAGGAGGCGTTCGCGGCGTTCATGGCCAAGTGGGAGAAGGGCGGAGTGGCGGATCTGGACGCCGGGCTGAAGGGCGTGGACAAGCAGATCAACGACAAGCTCAAGCTCTCCGGGGGCTGAGGTGGCCCTCTCCTCGCCGGTCCTTCCGGCGCCGCGCCCGCCGCGGCGCCGGGAGGGCCTGCGCGCCCTGCTGTGGTTGTCGCCGTGGCTGGCCGGCGTGTCGATCTTCTTCGTCTACCCGCTGCTGTCCACGGTGTACTTCTCCTTCCACCGCTACGACATGTACACCCTCGAGTTCATCGGCCTCGACAACTACCGCTACCTGCTCGAGGACCCCCGGGTCGCGACCTCGGCGCGGAACACGCTGTGGCTGGTGCTCATCATGGTCCCGGTCACCCTGCTGTTCTCGCTGGCGCTGGCGCAGCTCGTGATCAGGCTCAAGGCCGGGGCCGGGCTGCTGCGGACGATCTTCTACCTGCCGTCGCTGGTGCCGGTGGCGGCGGGCACGATCACGTTCGTCTTCCTGCTGAATCCCTCGACGGGGCCGTGGAACCAGTTCCTGGCCCTGTTCGGGATCCAGGGCCCCGACTGGTTCGGGGATCCGGCCTGGTCCAAGCCCAGCCTGACGCTGCTGTCGCTGTGGAGCTGCGGCCAGCTCGCGGTGATCTTCATGGCGGCGCTGCTCGACGTGCCGAAGCACCTGTACGAGGCCGCCGCCATCGACGGCGCCGGCCCCTGGCGGCAGTTCCGCAGCGTGACCCTGCCCATGATCTCGCCGGTGCTGATGTTCTGCCTGGTCACGAACGTCATCTACGCCCTGCAGTACTTCACGCAGGCGATGATCGCCTCCCGCGTGGCGTCGGGCGCGACCGACTCGGCGGGCAGCACGTTCTCCCCCGGCTATCCGGACGAGTCGCTGCTCACGCTGCCGCAGTGGCTGTTCCAGGCCGGCTTCCGCGACTACTCCATGGGGTACGCGTGCGTGCTCGCGCTGCTCCTGTTCGCCACCTCGATGGTCTTCACCCTGATCCTGCTGCGGCAGTTCCGCCGGGCCGAGGAGGCCTCATGAGCGCCACGATCACCGCGCCGCCACGGCACGTCGCACCCGCGGCGCGGCGCGGCGGGACCAGGGCCCGCCGGCGGCGGATGCTGCTGTGGATCGCCACCCACGCGCTGGCCATCGCGCTGGCGCTGATGTTCCTGGCCCCGGTCGTGTTCATCGCGCTGACCGCGCTGATGACCGACGAGCAGGCGCTGACCAGCGACCTGTGGCCGCGCGAGTGGAACTGGGAGAACTTCGCGGTGGTGATCGAGAAGTCGATGCTGCTGCGCTGGGCGGGCAACACGCTGCTGTACGCGGGCCTCGGCACGCTGTTCACCGTGCTGTCGTCGGTGCCGGTGGCCTACGCGCTGGCCCGGTTCCGCTTCCGGGGGCGGCGGGCGGCGTTCCTGCTGGTGGTCACCGCCATGATGCTGCCGCCGCAGGTCATCGCGGTGCCGATCTACCTGGTGTGGGCGCGGCTGGGGCTGACCGACAGCCTGTGGCCGCTGATCCTGCCGCTGCTGCTCGGGGACGCGTTCTCGATCTTCCTGCTGCGGCAGTTCCTCATCACGATCCCGCGCGACTACACCGACGCGGCCAGGGTGGACGGCTGCTCGGACCTGATGACGCTGCTCAGGGTGATCCTGCCGATGGCCCGCCCGGCGATCGCGGCCGTGGCCCTGTTCCAGTTCTTCTACTGCTGGAACGATTACTACGGGCCGCTGCTGTACGCCGGCGTCGAGCAGGAGAACCTGACGCTGTCGCTCGGCCTGGCCACGTTCAAGGCGTTCCACAGCGTGCAGTGGAACCTGACCATGGCCGCCACACTGCTGGTGACCGCACCGGTGATCATCGTGTTCTTCTTCGCCCAGCGAGTCTTCATCGAGGGCGTTACTTTGACGGGAGTGAAGGGTTGAAACTGGCCGTGGTCGGGGGCGGCTCGACGTACACGCCTGAGCTGGTCGACGGGATCGCGCGGCTGCGCGAGGAGCTGCCCGTGACGGAGCTGGCCCTGATAGACCCGGACGCCGCGCGCCTGGAGCTGGTGGCGGGGGTGTCGCGGCGGATGCTGGCGCACGCCGGGCATCCGGCCCGCGTGCTGGCCACGTCGTCGGTCGCCGAGGGGGTGGCGGGGGCGCGGGCGGTGCTGTTCCAGCTCAGGGTGGGCGGCCAGGCGGCCCGTGACGTGGACGAGACGCTGCCGCTGCGGTGCGGGTGTGTGGGGCAGGAGACGACGGGCGCGGGCGGGCTGGCCAAGGCGCTGCGCACGGTCCCGGTCGTCCTGGAGATCGCCTCGGTGGTGCGCTCGCTGGCGCCCGAGGCGTGGATCGTGGACTTCACCAACCCGGTCGGCATCGTGACCCGGGCGCTGCTCGACGCCGGGCACCGGGCCATCGGGCTGTGCAACGTGGCGATCGGCATGCAACGGCGCTTCGCCTCCTGGCTGGGCGCCGATCCCGCGCGGATCTCGCTCGGCCACGTCGGGCTCAACCACCTGACCTGGGTACGGTCGGTCCACCTGGACGGCGAGGACGTCCTGCCCGCGCTCCTGCGCGAGCACGGCCCGGAGATCGCTGAGAGCCTGGGCCTGCGGCCGGAGCTGCTGCGGCGGCTGGGCGTGGTGCCCTCCTACTACCTGCGCTACTTCTACGCCCACGACGCGGTGGTGCGCGAGCAGCGCGCCAAGCCGTCGCGGGCGGCCGAGGTGGCGGCGATGGAGGCGCGGCTGCTGGAGCTGTACGCGGACCCGGCGGTGGTGACCAAGCCCGAGCTGCTGTCCCAGCGGGGCGGGGCGTTCTACTCGGAGGCGGCGGTGGCGCTGATCGCGTCGCTGCTCGGCGACCGGGGTGACGCGCAGGTGGTGAACGTGCGCAACGCCGGCACGCTGCCGTTCCTGGGCGACGAGGCGGTCATCGAGGTGCCCGCGACCATCACCGCGTCGGGGGCCGTGCCGCTGCCGGTGCGGCCGGTGGAGCCGCTGTACGCGGGGCTGATCGCGCACGTGTCGGCGTACGAGACGCTCGCCCTGGAGGCGGCCCTGCACGGAGGCGCGGACCGGGTGCACGACGCGTTGCTGGCCCATCCGCTGGTCGGGCAGGACGAGGTCGCCGGGGAGCTGACCGGGGCGCTGCTGGAGGCCAACCGGGCGCACCTGCCGTGGACGGTGGGCTAGTGGCGCGCACCAGGTTCGTGCTGGCCGTGGACGGCGGCAACAGCAAGACCGATGTGGCGGTGGTGTCGGAACACGGGCAGGTGGTCGCCACGGGCCGCTCGGGGCCGTTCGCGCCGCAGCGGGACGGGGTGGCCACGGCGGTGGACGTGGTGCGCGCCGCGCTCCCCGACGGGATACCGGCGTTCGACACCTCCTTCGACACCTCCTTCGACACCTCCTTCGACACCGCGTCGGCCCCTGCGTCGGGCCCCGCGTCCGGTCCTGCGTTCGACCATGTGTCGGCCTGTCTGGCGGGTGCGGACCTGCCGGTCGAGGAGGATGCGCTGGCGCGGGAGTTCGCCGCGCGCGGGTTCGGCGCGGACGTGGTCGTGCGCAACGACACGTTCGCGCTGCTGCGGGCGGGCGCGTCGGCCGCGTGGGGGGTGGCCGTGGTGTGCGGTGCGGGCATCAACGCGGTCGGCGTCTCCCCCACCGGCGAGGTGGCCCGCTTCCCCGCGCTGGGCCGGATCAGCGGCGACTGGGGCGGCGGGCACGGGCTGGCCGAGGAGGCGCTGTGGCACGCGGCCCGCGCCGAGGACGGCCGGGGCGTGCCGACCGCCCTGACCGGGCTGGTGACGTCCCACTTCGGCATGGCGACGGTGGCGGACCTCGTGCTCGGCCTGCACTTCGGCCACGTGGACGAGGGGCGGCTGCACGAGCTGTCGCCCGGCGTGCTGGCGGCGGCCGGTGACGGGGACGCGGTGGCCAGGTCGCTCGTGGAGCGGCAGGCGGAGGAGGTGATCGTGCTGGCCGAGGTGTGCCTGCGACGGCTCGGCCTGCTGGAGACGCCGGCGGAGGTGGTGCTGGGCGGCGGCCTGCTGAGGGCCCGGGATCCGCTGATGACCTCGCTGCTGGACACGGGGTTCGCGCTCAGGGCGCCCCGGGCCAAGCTCGTGGTGGCCGACGCGCCACCGATCATGGGCGCGGCCCTGCTGGGCCTGGAGCACCTGGGCGCCGCGGAACCGGCCTTGTCCCGCCTGCGCGCCCACTACGAGCCGGACACCACTCCCTGAGCCCGCCGCCTGGGCCGGTCGTGGGCCCTGCGGCGGGGCTGTCGTTGTACCTGGAGCTCCTGGAGGCCTCTGGCGGGCTCTCTGGGGCCCGGTGCGGCCCGCACGGCCGTCACCCGGGGTTTGTCATAGCATCGGGGAGCCGCGGTGGATCAGCGTGGTCTGAGAGGCTCGCGCCGGCGGAGGACACAGCACGCGCCCGGGAGGCCGGCAGGGCCCGATGTCAGACGGGGCCGTCCTGGGTGGGCGCGAGCTCGCTGGCGACGTCGGGGGCGCGGTGCTCGTACGGGGTGCTGAGCACGACCGTGGTGCGGGTGGAGACGTTGGCCGAGGCGCGGATCTGCTGCAACAGGTCCTCCAGCGCCACCGGCGAGGCGACGCGGACCTTGAGGATGTAGCTCTCGTCGCCGGCCACGCTGTGGCACGCCTCGATGGCCGCCAGATGGGCCAGCCGATCGGGGGCGTCGTCGGGCGCGGCGGGATCGATCGGCTTGATCGACACGAACGCGGTCAGCGGCAGCCCCACCGCGTCATGGTCGACGATCGCGGCGTATCCGCGGACGACCCCTCGTTTCTCCAGGCGGCGTACGCGCTGGTGCACCGCCGAGACCGAGAGCCCGGTCTCCCTGGCGAGGTCGGTGAAGCTCATGCGGCCGTCGCGGGCGAGCAGCGTGACGATCCGGCGGTCGATCTCCTCCATCGGTCAAAGGTAGCCGGTGATGGTCACGACATGGTCCCGACAGGGGTGGCGCCGGAGCGCATGGCGTGCTCGACCAGCGTGATCAGCACCTCCCTGCCGGAGTCGCGGCGCCGGGCGTCGCAGCGCACGATGGGGATCTCCGGCTCCAGGCCGATCGCCGAGCGCACCTCGCCGACCGTGAACGGGCTGGTGCCGTCGAAGCAGTTGAGCGCCACGATGAACGGCTGGCCGCGCTTCTCGAAGTAGTCGACGGCGGGGAAGCAGTCGTCGAGACGGCGGGTGTCGGCCAGCACGACGGCACCCAGCGCGCCCAGGGCCAGCTCGTCCCACACGAACCAGAACCGCTCCTGGCCCGGGGTGCCGAATAAGTACAGCATGTAGTCGTTGCGGATCGTGATGCGGCCGAAGTCCATGGCCACGGTCGTGGTCAGCTTGCGCTCGACGCCCGACAGGTCGTCGATGTGCGTGCCGACCTGGGTGAGCGCCTCTTCTGTGCGAAGAGGCCGAGTCTCCGAGACGGCACCCACCATGGTGGTCTTGCCCGCACCGAACCCTCCCGCGATCAAGATCTTGATCGCCGTTGGAAGCCGCCAACGGTCAGAGCGACCGAATTCCATCCAGCACCGCCCGTACATCTCCCGCGCATGCGCGACCCCGCCCCTGAGGTGCCGTGGTCAGTGGTACCTGTCAAGGTGCGTTGAGTAGGCCGATCCACATACCTGGCATCGAGACACCCTAGCAACGCTACATTTTTCACTCAAGCCGCAAACTTTTACAAGAAACAAAATGTCACGGTTTGTCGTCTCGAGCACCCCTATTCGCCGATCTAACAGCTCAGGAGTCAAATCAGTGTGTCATGCAATCCGACAAGCCCGTTACGTGACGGGCTCAAAGTCCGAAATCCCGGTGAAACCCGCGTTGAAGCCGATCTGTCGTCGCAGGTAGACGGCGGTGCGGGGGCTGTGGGCGCGTACCGGCTCGATCAGGGCCTCCGCCTCGCGGGCCAGCACGGCCATCATGGTGGTCACCTCGGCGCGGCTGACGCCGAGCGAGAGCACGTTCAGATCGCCCCAGCTCATGTCCCGGCGGTACGACGCCACGTCGCCGAGCAGATGCAGGTAGCGCTGCACCTGCCTGCTGACCGCGCGCACGCTCTCCAGATGGGTCTTCGTCCAGGAATCGGCCGTGTAGATCCAGTGCGAGACGTCCACGAAGCACGAGCCGCGGCTGTCGGCGTTGTCGAGATAGCGGGCCAGCGTGGGCAGGGCGTGCGTGTCGCGCCACACCCAGGCCCTGGTCATGCCCGCCATCATCCGGGCGAGCTGGTCGCGCCAGAGCCACTGCAGGTCGTCGAACTCCTTGACGGTGGACAGCTCGTCGCGCAGGTCGGCGAGGAACCGGGTGATCGCCGACTGCGGCACGGCGCCGTCGGCGACCGACAGGCACTCGCGGGTCAGGCGGTTCACCTGTTCGCGGGTGGTGACGGTGTGGTCCACGAGCCGGTCCAGGGCCACCACCCACAGGGCGGTCCGGTTGACGATCTTCAGCCGGTCGGCCCTGGCCCAGGGGGCGCTGAAGGCCGTGCCGAGGGTCAGGGCGCTGTAGAACTCGGCGCCGAAGGCCGCGGCCGGGAACAGCCCGCTGTACATCTGGGCGCAGCGCCGCAGGTCCCTGCCGCATTCGGCGGCCAGCGCGCACGTCCTGCCGAGCTCGAACGCCTCGTCCAGTTCGTCGTCCGGCATCCTAGGGCCGCTCGTAAGGCTCGCGGATCATGGCCGACGACCCCCCAATACCCGGATATCCATCTATTGAAGAATTCTTTCATGATCACGCGCTGCCGATCAAGGTATCAGCAGACTGGCCGATCAGTCCGTTCCGCTTCCTGTCGACGACACCTTCCCAGCATGCCCTCACCACGCCCCGACCATGCCCCGACCACGCCCCAACCGTGCCCGCAGGGCTCAGGCCGGCCTCCGGTACGCCGCGAGCTTGGCCGCCAGCGCCACCCGGGAGCCGATGCCGAGCTTGGTGTAGATCTTGCCGATGTGGTATTCGACGGTCTTGACGCTGATGAGCAGCTCTCTGGCGATCTGCCGGTTGGTCAGCCCGCCGGCCACGAGCGTGGCGGTGCTGAGCTCCTGCGGGGTGAGCCCGAGCCGTACGGTGGCGGGCGGCTCCAGCCCGCAGGCCTCCAACTCCTGCGCGCACCGCTCCACCAGAGGCCGCGCCCCCAGCCGCTCGAAGATGGCCCGCGCCGCCCCCAGCCGCTCCGCCGCCGCCCGCCGCCTGCCGGTACGGCGCAGCAGCCGGCCGAGGTCGAGCAGCACCCGCGCCTCCTCCAGCGGGCACACACCCGACTCGACCAGCGCGAGCGCCCGGGAGAAGGACTCCTCCGCCCGCTCTGGAACGTTCCTGGCGGCCAGGAGCAGCCCGCCCAGCCTGACCCGCTCCGCCCGCCTGCGCGCCCCCACGGACGCCGGAACGCCGGCCTCCCCGTTGAGGGTGGCCTGCTCGAAGGCGGCGTGGTCGAAGGCGGCCAGCGCGCGCTCCGCCTCCTCCAGCCGCCCGTCCGCGAGCAGCGCCTCGATCTGCGCCGGCCGGGGGTCGGGGACGAACACGTCCAGTTCGCCGGCGGGCGTCCCGTCGGCTCCCGGCACCTCGCCGGTCCCGAGCAGCGCCATGGCCAGGTCGGCCTGCCGCTCGCCCAGGACGTGCCGCATCCGGCGGGCGGCGCCCGCGGCGGCGGTGGCGTGCGCGAGCGCACGCTCGTGCTCACCCCGCGCGGCCAGGGGCGCCACGCAGACCACCTCGAGCAGGGGCCGCAACCACCACTGGCCGAGGGTCACCGCCTCGGCGAGGGCGTGCTCGGCGCGCGCGGCGGCGTCGTCCCAGCGCGCCACGGCATGCTCGGCGACCGCCAGCAGCGCGGTGGCCAGCAGCCGCTGGTGCGGCACTCCGGCCTTGATGCCCTCGGCCACGACCCGCTTGAGGACGGCGCACGCCTCGGCGGGCTCGTCACCGGCCAGGTGCGCGACCGCCACGGCGATGCCCTTGGGCAGGGCGCACGACCGGCCACCGAGCGTCTCGGCGGAGGAGGCGTCCGCGGAAACACCGAAGGGGCCGCCGGCCGGCCGGACCCGCGCGGGTCCGGAGGGCGCGCTGACGCTGGGTGCCCCTCCCAGCGCCAGCACGTCGTACGGCCTGGCGACCGCGCCCTGAATGGGCTGCTCGATCGCCAGGCGGGCCCAGTCCACCGCCACCGCCCGATCCCCCGTGACCAGGTGCAGCCAGGCGAGCTGCTCGGCCACGTCGGCGGCGAATCCGGGTTCGGCGTGCCGCCACGCCTCGGCCAGCAGCTCCGACGCCTCGTCGAAGCGTCCTCGGGCCAGCGCGAGGCGTCCCAGCACGTACCGGCGCACCGGGCGTGGGTCGGCGTTGCGCGCCGCGGCGAGCTCGGTCGCGCGGAGCACGTCGCCCCCGATGAGGACGTGTTCCAGCGCTGCCGTACGCAGCTCGTCGCGCCGCGCCGCCGACTCGGTGAGCCCGGCGGCCAGGTCCAGATGGGCGGCGGCCTCCTGCCACAGCCCGTGTTGCGCCGCCTTGGCGGCGAAGCTGGCCAGTTCCTCGGCCAGCACCTCGTCGGGCCCGCCGGCCGCGGCGGCGCGGTGCCGCAGCGCCTGGCCGGTGTCCTCCACCAGCCGGGAGGCGGCCAGGTGCAGGCGGGCCCTCGCCCCCGCGCCGATGCCGTCGTAGGCGGCGGCCCGGGCCAGCGGCTCGGGGAAGTCGACCATGCGGCCCGGCAGCTCACGCAGCAGCCCCGCGGCGACGGCCTCCTCCATGGCGCCCAGCGGCTCGTCCACCTCGGTGGCCACGGCGGCGGCGACGTGCAGCGGGCAGGCTTCGCCCAGGACCGCGCAGGCCGCGATCAGCCGCTGGGTGGCGGGGGCGCAGGCGTGCAACCGGCGGGCGAAGGGCCGTACGTAGGTGGCGGGCGCCGGCAGCCGCACCCCGGGGCCGGCCGGCAGCGCCGTGGGCAGCGCGGCCGATAGCGCCGTGGGCAGCGCGGCCGACAGTGCGGCCAGCAGGGCGCGGGCGTGCAACGGGTTGCCCAGGGTGTGCTCGCGCAACCGTACGGCCTCCGCCGCACTCAGCCCCGCCTCGCGCTCCTCCCCCTCGGCACCCGCCCCGGCCGCCCGATCCGGCATCCCGGCCCTATCCGACGCTCCAAGCCCGAACCCGGCCGCCCGATCCGGTGCTCCGGGCCCGAACGCGGCCCCGGGCCGCCGGTCCGCCGGCTCCGTGCCGGTGGTCGGGTCCGGCCGGCGGGGTCTCAGGGCGGGGTCGGTGGCCAGTTCGGCGAGGTCGGACGCGCTCAGGCCGCCCAGCGTGAGGTGCAGCGTGTCGTCGCCGGTCAGCAGCCGCCGCAGCCCCTCCGGCAGCCAGGGGTCGGCGAGGTCACGGCAGGCGACCAGCATGAGGACGCGGCCGGCTCGCACCCGGCGCAGCACGTAGCCCAGAGCTCGCAACGACGGCCGGTCCGCCCATTGGGCGTCGTCGATCAGCACCGCCAGCGGCCCGCGCCCCTGCAGCTCGCCGATGACGTCGCACACCGCCTGCCCGGCCGCGCACGGATCCACCTCGCCCACGGGCCCCGTACGTTCGAGCCCCAGCAGGGCCGCCTCCGCCGCGACCTGCCGGACGACCCCGAACGGAAGCTCCCGCTCGCTCTCCTCGCCGCTGACGGCCAGCACCCGCGCGCCCGCCTCCCCGCCGAGCGCGTGGTTGATGAGCGCCGTCTTGCCGATCCCCTCCGGCCCTTCGACGACGACCCGTCTGGCGGACCCGCCGCCCGCCGCGCGCAGCTCCGCGCGCAGTAGGGCGAGCTCCGCCGTCCTGCCGACGAACATGCGCACTCCCTCCGCGGCCCTCTCCATCCCAGAGCACGGGAGACGGTGTCAAATACACCCCGGCGGCGCCACATCCTCAGTAGAGCGGCGACCCGCCTCAAAGCTCCCCGAGGCGCCCCCAGACGGCGGTCGCGTCATCGTGCCGCTTCCCGTGGACGGGCCCCCTGGCGGCCTCCAGCTCCCGTACGGCTTCGATCACCGCTCCGGGCCCCCGGCCCTGAAGCTCGGCCAGCACGGAATCCCAGCTCCAGCCGTACCAGTCGACGAGCCGCGCCACCCCGTCGGTGAACACCCCGGTCCCGCGCAGCGCGCCCGCGTCCACCTCGCCGGTGACCCCTTCCCGGGCGGCCTCGGGCCGGGCGGCGGCCACCCAGAACCCTCCGGGCGCGTTCCGCATCCGCCGCACCAGCTCCACCGTGTACGGCCGCCCGCCCGGCAGGCGCTCCAGCCGGTCGTCGCTCACCACCAGCGCCCCGCCGCCCGCCGTCGAGAGCACCACCGGCGAATCCCCCAGCACCAGGTACTCCACGCGCCCGCCGGCGCACCGCACCAGGGCCACGGTGGCCGACGGCGAGTCGGGGTTGCCCAGGTCGCAGGTGCCCGCGTGGGCCGCCGCCGTGTCCTCGATGGCCGCCTCCAGGACGTCCGCCAGCGGCGCGCCGTCGCCGCCGGCCAGCCGCCCGGCCAGCGCGCCACCGAGCCGCCCCACCAGCCAGCGGACGTCGTGCGCGCACCCGCTGTCCACCCCGGCCGCCGCCGTGGCCCCGTCGAGCACGACGACCCACGAGGGCCCGGCGATCACCAGGTCCTCGTTGGGCCGTCCCGAACCTGGCCTGGTGGCGTACGTGAACTCCGTGAACATGACCTCGACTGTGCCACAGGTGATCTTCACGCACCGCCCGGCGGGGCCCCTCCGCGGAGCGACGGGCGGGCCAGGCGCCCCGAAGTCTCTCGCGACCTAGACGATCACCAGCTCGCGCGGGGTGTTGTTCAGCCGCTCGCCGCCGCTCTCGGTGCACACGACGATGTCCTCGATCCTGGCCCCGTGCCGCCCCGGCAGGTAGATGCCCGGCTCCACCGAGAACGCGAACCCGGCCTCCATCGGCTCACCGTTCCCGGCCACGATGTAGGGCTCCTCGTGCGTCTCGATCCCGATGCCGTGCCCGGTCCGGTGGATGAAGTGCTCGCCGTGGCCGGCCTCGGCGATGATCTCGCGCGCCGCCGCGTCGATCGACTCGCACGACACCCCGGGCCGCACCGCCGCGCACGCCGCCTCCTGGGCCCGCCGCAGCACCTCGTAGTAGGCGGCGAAGTCCGCCGGCGGCTCGCCCACGCTGTACGTGCGCGTGGAGTCGGAGCAGTAGCCGTTGTGCAACTGCCCCCCGATGTCCACCACGACCGGCTCCCCGGCCTGGATCACCCGGTCGGACACGTCGTGGTGCGGGTTGGCACCGTTGGGCCCGGCGGCGACGATCACGAAGTCGACCGTGTCGTGACCGGCGGCCAGGATCGCCTCGGCGATGTCGCGGCCCACCTCGCGCTCGGTGCGCCCGGCCCGCAGGAGCCCGGGCACCTGACGGTGCACGGCGTCGATGGCCTCGCCCGCCTCGCGCAGCGCCGCCACCTCGGCCGGCGACTTGCGCATCCGCAGCTCCCGCAGCACGCTTCCGGCCAGCACCTGCTCGGCCTGCGGCAGCACGTCGCGAAAGCGCAGCGACGACATGGCCCACATCCGGTCGGCCAGCCCCACCTTGCCGGCCCGCCCGAGCCGGGCGGCCGCGATCGCGTAGGGGTCGTCGGTCTCGTCCCACGCCACGAACTCCAGCCCCAGCCGCGCGGCCGGCGACGCCTGCGCGGCGGGCAGCTCCAGGCGGGGCACCATCATGAACGCCTCACCGGAGGCGGGCACCACGAGACACGTCAGCCGCTCCAGCGGCTTGGCGTCGTAGCCGCTCACGTAGCGCAGATCGGGGCCGGGGGTGAGCAGCAGGGCGTCAAGGCCCGCCTTGGCGGTGGCCTCCTGAGCGGCGGCCAGACGGGACACGGGATACAGGTCTGAGGACGTCACAGGCCCAATCTACTCCGGAGCGCACTGCCTAAAATCCGTGAAAAGGTCTCACAACACGGCAAGCCTCCACTACACTCCGTTCACGGTCGATCACGTATTGTGGGGCCAATTGTCCAATTCGACTGCGCTTCGAGAGTGAGACCATGGTCGACGTCATAGGCGCGGCCGAGTTGCTCGGACACGAGATCGACGCCGAGCTGCTCGCCGTACGGCTGGCGCACGCCCAGCGGCTCGGCAACATGGGGTGGGCCGAATGGCACCTGCACACCGGCGAGACGATCTGGTCCGACCAGGTGTACGCCATCTTCGGCCGCGACACCGACCAGGGCCCCATCGCGCTGCCCGACCTGGCCGAGCACATCGAGCCCGCCGACGCGGGCACGCTCGACCGCCTGCTGTGGTCGGCCGGGCAGGACGCCGAGCCCGTGCAGGCCGAGTTCCGCATCCGACGCGGCGGCGAGCTGCGTGACCTGCGGGTCGTGCTCGAGCCGATGATGGCGCCCGGCGGGCCGGTCGGCCTGCACGGCGTCATCCAGGACATCACCGGCCGCCGCCGGGCCGAGCGCATGGTGTCGGAGTCGCGCCGCCAGCTCCTGGAGGCCCGCGAGCAGGCCGCGGAGGAGCGCCACGTGATGCTCGCCCTGCGCGAGGCGATCCTGCCCGAGCCCGCCGGCTGCCTGGACCTGCCGCACACCAGGATCGCGGTGCGCTACGTGCCCGCCGAGAAGACCGCGAACCTGGGCGGCGACTGGTTCGAGGCCGCCCAGACCCCCGACGGCCGGCTGCTGCTGGCCATCGGCGACGTCTCCGGCCACGGCCTGCCCGCGATCGCCCGCATGGCCCAGCTCCGCCACGCCCTGGTCGGCCTGGCCATGACCGGGCAGGCCGCCAACGGGCTGCTGACCCTGCTCAACGACCTCGTCATGCACCAGCTCACCGACACGACCGCCACCGCGATCATCGGCCACTTCGACCCGCAGACCCGGGTGTTCGCCTGGGGCCAGGCCGGCAACCTGGCGCCCGTCCTGGTGCGCGACGGGGTGGCCAGCCAGCTCGGCCAGCCCCGGGGGGTGCTGCTCGGCGCCGCCTCCGGCCGGCCGTACGAGCTGGCCACCACCCGCCTGCTGCCCGGCGACCTGCTGCTGATGTTCACCGACGGGCTGGTCGAGCGGCGCACCCGGGACATCGACGTCGGCCTCGACCTGACCATGGCCGCCGCCCGCCACGTACGCGGCCACGACCTCGACGCCGGGCTCGACCGCCTGCTCACCGACATCGGCGGCCCCAACCCCGAGGACGACGCCTGCCTGCTCGCCGTCGGCATCCTCGGCCCGGAGCAGGCGAATTGTCTGCCGGGAGTGCGACGATAGACGCGTGCTGATGCTTCTGGACACCCCGTCCCTCTACTTCCGCGCCTTCTTCGGCATCCCAGAGTCGATCAAGGCCCCGGACGGCTCGCCCGTCAACGCGGTCCGCGGCCTCATCGACATGATCGCCACCCTCGTGCGACAGCACTCCCCCACCGAGCTCGTGGCGACCATGGACGCCGACTGGCGGCCGGCGTTCCGCGTGGCGGCGATCCCGACGTACAAGGCGCACCGCGTCGCCCACGGCGACACCGAGGAGGTGCCCGACGCCCTCGTGCCGCAGATCGCGGTCATCGAGGAGGTGCTCGACGCCCTCGGCATCGCCCGCCTGGAGTCGCCCGGCTACGAGGCCGACGACGTGATCGGCACGCTCACCCATCAGGCCGGTGACGGCGCCGTCGACATCGTGACCGGCGACCGCGACCTGTTCCAGCTCGTCGACGACGCCCGCCCGGTCCGCGTCCTCTACACCGTCCGCGGCATCCGCAACCTGCAGATCGTGGACGAGGCGTTCGTGACCGGCAAATACGGCATCCCCGGCCGCTCCTACGCCGACTTCGCCACCCTGCGCGGCGACCCCAGCGACGGCCTGCCCGGCGTGTCCGGGGTCGGCGAGAAGACCGCCGCCGCCCTGATCACCCGCTTCGGCTCCCTGCCGGCCCTGCTGGAGGCCCTCGACGGGGGCGCCACCGACGGGTTCCCGGCCGGCAGCCGCACCAAGCTGGCCGCCGCCCGCGCCTACCTCGACGCCGCACCCGCCGTGGTCGCGGTGGCCAAGAACGCCCCGCTGCCCGCCACCGACCTGGCCCTGCCCGCCAAGCCGCGCGATCCCGAGGCCCTCGTCCGCCTGGCCGACCGCTACGGCCTGGACAGCCCGCTCAACCGCCTCCTCGACGTCCTCAACGGCTGACCCCGCCTGAAGAAACCCCCCGCACCACGGCGGGTCCCTCAGGGCAGGACGGCCCGCCTCGCCGTGGATCCGCGTGGCTCGCGCCGGTAGCGGGCCGCCTCGCCGTGGACCCGTGCGGCTCGCGCCGGTAGCGGAGCCACGGCCTCCCCACGTGGGGCGTCCGCCCCGGGGCGCGTCAGCCGGCCAGGAAGGCCCGTACGGCCGCCTGCGCGGCGTCCCGCAGGCGGGCGTGCACGAGCACGTTCTCCTCGCGGTCGGTCCGCACCTCCACCACCCGCGGCCCTTCGCCGCGCAGCGCCTTGGGCAGGTCGCTGATGTCGCCCACCAGCGTGTACGGCGTCCCGGTCGCCGCCGCCGCATAGCCCAGGTCCACACCGTGCGGCGTGCCGAAGACCCGCTCGAACGGGTCGCGGACCGCCGCCTGGGGCAGCAGCGAGAAGATGCCGCCCCCGTCGTTGTTGACCACCACGAAGCACAGGTCGGGCCGGGGCTCGCGGGGCCCCAGGATGAGCCCGTTCTGGTCGTGCAGGAACGACAGGTCGCCGACCAGCGCGTAGGAGGGGCCGTTGTGCGCCAGCGCGGCGCCCATGGCCGTGGACACCAGCCCGTCGATGCCGGAGGCGCCCCTGTTGGCCATCAGCCGGATGCCGCGCCGGGGCCGCATCGACTGGTCCAGGTCGCGGATCGGCATCGAGGAGCCGCAGAACAGCAGCGCCCCGTTCGGCAGCGCGTCGACCAGGTCTCTGGCCAGGCGCGGCTCGCTGGTGCCCGACAGGTCGAGCACCTCGTCCGTGGCCGCCCTGACCGCCTGGTCGGCCTGCCGCCAGGCGTGCAGCCACGTGTCGTCGCCCGAGGCGACCGGGATCTCCACCGCCTGCGCCACCTGGGTGGCCGACCGGGTCGGGTCGGGCCAGCGGTCGAGGTCGGGCGCCACCACGATGTGCTCGCCGGCCCGCTGCAGCCACGACAGCAGCGGCCGGGACAGACCGGGGCGGCCGAGCGTCACCACCACGTCGGGCCGGTGGGCGTCGGCGAACTCGGGCGTGCCGAGCAGGTGGTGGTAGGTCGAGATGGAGTGGTCGCCGTAGCGCCCGCCGCCGTTCGGCTCCGACAGCACCGGCCAGCCCGCCATGCCCGCCGCCGCGACGTAGCGGCGCACGTTGGCCGCGCCGTCGCCGATGACGAGCACGCCGCGCCTGGTCGGGGGGAGGTGCAGGGCGATGGGCGGAGGCGCGACGCGGGCGCGCACCCAGGGGCCGTTCGCGCCGCCGTCGAGCGGCTCGCACCAGGAGGTGTCGCCGTCGGGGATCAGCGGCTCCCTGAAGGCCAGGTTGAGGTGCACGGGGCCGGGGCCCGCGGGGCCGGCGGCGCGCTGGTAGGCGCGGCAGGCCAGCGAGCGCCAGTAGGCCACCTGCCCGGGCCGCTCCTCCGGCACGCCGACCTCGGCGAACCAGCGGGTGGCGGTGCCGTACAGCTTGAGCTGGTCGATCGTCTGGTTGGCGCCGGTGCCGCGCAGCTCGGGCGGGCGGTCGGCGGTCAGCACCAGCAGGGGTACGCCCGACTCGCTCGCCTCGATGACGGCCGGGTGGAAGTTCGCGGCGGCGGTGCCGGAGGAACAGATCAGCGCGACGGGCCGCTCGGAGCGTTTGGCCAGCCCCAGGGCCAGGAACGAGGCGGAGCGCTCGTCGACGCGCACGTGGAGGCGTACGCGTGACTCGGCGTGCAGGGCCAGCGCCAGCGGGGCGGAGCGGGAGCCGGGCGCCATCACCACGTCCGTCAGGCCGCAGCGCACCAGCTCATCGACCAGCACCGTGGCCAGCGCGGTAGCGGGGTTCAACGTGACGCCTCCTGCATCCGGCGTAGCCACTGGGGAGATTCAATCTCAAATGCCGACAAATGCTGAAAATTCACCGGTGGGCGCCGGACCGTCAGCCGTCCCTCCACCGGGACCAGCGAGTCGTCCACCACGTCGCCCGACAGCAGCGGCATCGTGCCGAGCCCGCACGCGTACGGCAACGCCGGCAGCGCCGCCGCCAGCGCCAGCCCGGCGGCCAGCCCCACGGACGTCTCCACGGCGCTCGACACCACCGCCGGCAGCCCGCACGCCTCCACCACCCGCAGCGCCGCGCGCACCCCGCCCAGGGGCTGCACCTTGACCACCGCGATGTCGGCCGCCTCGGCCGCCTTGACCCGCAGCGGATCCTCGGCCCTGCGGATCGACTCGTCGGCGGCGATCGGCACGTCGCACGCCCGCCGCACCGCCGCCAGCTCCTCGAGCGTGGCGCACGGCTGCTCGGCGTATTCCAGGTCGAAGCGGTCGAGCCGCTTGAGCCGCCGGACCGCCTCGCCGGGCTCCCAGGCGCCGTTGGCGTCCACGCGCAGCCGCCCCGCGGGCCCGAGCGCGTCGCGCACGGCCTCCACCCTGGCCACGTCGTCGTCGAACGTCTGCCCCGGCTCGGCCACCTTGACCTTCGCCGTCGCGCATCCCGAGCTCCGCACCAGGTCGTGGGCCCGCTCGGGCGCCACGGCGGGCACGGTCGCGTTGACGGGGACGCTGTCGCGCACCGGCTCCGGCCACCCCTCGAACGCCGCCTCGTGCGCGCAGGCCAGCCAGCGGGCGCACTCGCGCGGGCCGTATTCCGGGAACGGGGAGAACTCGCCCCATCCCGCCGGGCCGTGCAGCAGCACCCCTTCCCTGACGGTCTGACCCCGGAAACGGGTGCGCATCGGGATCCGGAAGACCACGGGAGAACGCGTCACGACCCTCCCTGAAACACTGTCCGACCTGTCGCCATTAACCTTACGAGCATGTGGAGGAACCCGTCGCATCCGGACCGTCCGCTGCATGCCATTGTGCAGCCTCCGGGACCCGCCCTGTTCACGGCGATCCGCGACGCGCTCGCGGGCGACGGCCCGGCCGTGCTACCCCTGTCCCCCGGCTCCGCGCCGTCCCCGGCCGAGGCCACCGAAGCCACGCTCGCCGCCCTGCGGCCCACCCACGCCGGCGGAGTGGCCCGGGCCGACGGGGTGGGCGTCCCCGGTGACGTGGCGGTCGTCATCGCCACCAGCGGCAGCACCGGTGCCCCCAAGGGCGTGATGCTCTCGGCCACCGCGCTGCGCGCCTCCGCGGCGGCCTCCCTGCGCCGCGTGGAGGCCTCCAAGGGCGAGCGCTGGCTGTGCTGCCTGCCCGTCTCCCACGTCTCCGGCCTGCAGGTCCTCGTACGCGCCCTGCTCTCGGAGAGCGAGCCCGTCATCCACTCCCGGTTCGACCCGCACGCGGTCCTGACCTCGGGCGCCGACCACGTCTCCCTGGTGCCCACCCAGCTCCACCGGCTGGTCGAGCTGGAGGCGGACCTGTCGGTGTTCAAGACGATCCTGCTCGGCGGCGCCGCCGTCCGGCCTGGCCTGCTGGAGCGGGCCCGCGACCTCGGCGCCCGGATCGTGACGACGTACGGGATGAGCGAGACGTGCGGCGGCTGCGTGTACGACGGCCAGCCCCTTTACAATGTAGATCTCAAAATCGGCGACGACGGCCTGATCAGGATCTCCGGCCCCGTGCTGTTCTCCGGCTACCGCTTCGCCGACCCGCCCGCCCCGCTCGACGGCGGCTGGTTCGTCACCTCCGACCTCGGCGAGCTGGCCGGCGGCCGGCTGCGCGTGCTGGGCCGGGCCGACGACGTCATCAACACCGGCGGCGAGAAGGTCGTGGCGGCCACCGTGACCGCCGTCCTGTCGGCCCACCCCGAGGTGGCCGACGCCGCCGTGATCGGGACGCCCGACGCCGAATGGGGTGAGCTGGTCACCGCCGTCATCGTGCCCGCGAACCCCGACACGCCCATCACCCTCCCGCAATTGCGCGCATATTGCCGCGACCGCCTCCCACCCCATGCCACCCCCCGTGACCTGCGCATACTTCCCCGGCTTCCGCTGCTGCCGAACGGAAAGACCGATCTGGTACGCCTGCGAGCAGGAACCTGACGAGTTGCGGCTGCGTCATAGTGGGGAGAAGGAGGGAGCCTTCATGGACCAGACCCGCAAGATGTGGGCATCCGCGGCCATCGTCGGCGTCATCGTCGTCGGCGGAGCCTCGATCGCGGCGGCCGCCTCGGCGGGCAGGCTCGACCAGGTCGCACGGGACACCCGAGCCGTGGTGGAGAAGGCGTCACCGTCCAGTCAGCCGTCGGAGCGGCCGGCCCCCGAGACCACCGATGGCATCGTGGTCTCGAAGGAGGTCAACCCCGATCCGAACGAGGTCATCGATTACTGGACGGACCAGCGCATGGAAGACGCCCAGCCCATGCCCATGCCCGGGGTCACGCCAGGACAGTTCGAGATCCCGGCGGACAAGCTGCAGACCACGGAATAAGACCGCTGGAGGGGTAGTTCGCTCTTTGGGCGTTCCGCCCCTTTTTCCACCCGCCTTGGGCGCACGGGAACAAATGACGGCGATTGGCGTTATTGATACTGGTGCGTCGTGCGGTTGCGAACCCGCCCCACCACAACCTGCCTGATCGCTTCCACTCCGTACGGAGGAGGTGTCCTCATGCCCAGAACCGCCGTGGCGACCCCACCCGCTACTCTCGACCAGCTCATTGGACGAGGGCGAGCTCAGGGTCACCTTTCTCTGGCGGAGCTGCGTGACGCGTTCGCCGAGGCCGGTATCAGCCCCTCTGAAGGCCGCACGATATTGCGTGAGCTGTCGGAGGCCGGCGTGAGCCTGGCCGCCGAGAACGAGCCGTCTCTCAGCACCACCGCCCCCAAGAAGACCGCCCAGACGGCGGCACCCGCCAAGAAGACTTCGCGGGCAAAGACTACCGGCCGCAAGGCGGCGGAGGCAAAAACCGCCGCCACCACCGCTGCGGCCAAGGCCGTCACCCCGTCCGAGCCCAAGCCGGAACACGAGGAGGACGTGCCCGACGACCTCAGCCTGAACGGCGAGGACGCCGAGCTCGAGACGGAGACGCTCGACCTGGACGACACACAGTCCGTCATGGGCGACTCCGTGCACACCTACCTCAAGTCCATCGGCCGCCGCACGCTGCTCACCGCGGCGCAGGAGGTCGAGCTGGCCCGGCGGATCGAGGCCGGCCTGTACGCCGAGTACAAGCTGGAGACCCACCCCGACCTGTCGCCCGCCGCCCGTAAGGACCTGAACCTGGTCATCGAGGACGGCAGGCAGGCCAAGGACCACATGCTGGAGGCCAACCTCCGGCTGGTGGTCTCGGTCGCCAAGAAGTACACCGACCGCGGCATGTCCCTGCTGGACGTGGTCCAGGAGGGCAACCTGGGACTGATCAGGGCCGTGGAGAAGTTCGACTACACCAAGGGATTCAAGTTCTCCACGTACGCCATGTGGTGGATCCGGCAGGCCATCCAGCGCGGCTTCGCCGACTCCGCCCGTACGATCCGGCTGCCCGTGCACGTCCTGGAGATGCTGTCGAAGCTGTCCAGGGTCGAGCGCGACATGCACCAGCGCCTGGGGCGTGAGCCCACGCCGGAGGAGCTGGCGGTCGAACTCGACAGGACGCCGGACCAGATCGAGGAGCTGCTGCGCACCAGCCGTCAGCCGATCTCGCTCAACGCGACGATCGGCGAGGACGGGGAGACCACGATCGGCGACCTCATCGAGGACGTCGACTCCCCCGAGGCCTCGGAGATCGTCGACCGCCAGTTGCTGGGCGACCAGCTCCGGGGTGTGCTCGACAACCTCTCGCCGCGGGAGTCGAAGATCATGGCCCTGCGCTTCGGCCTGGTGGACGGCAAGCCGCACACGCTCGACGAGATCGGCAAGCACCTGGGGCTGACCCGGGAGCGGATCCGGCAGCTCGAGAAGGAGTCCCTGTCCAAGCTCCGCCACCCGAGCAACACCCGCCCCCTGCTGGACTGGGCCAGCTGAACGGCACCGCCCGGCCGGGCCAGCCCAATTGGGCCAGCCCGGCCTGATCAGGCGGGAACACCACAAGCCCCGGCACACGTCGACGTGCCGGGGCTTTCGGTTTCGAGGGTCAGCGGGTGGTGGTGGGCACCGGCCGGGGCGCTCTGGGCATCCCCCACAGCCGGTTGTCCTCGCGCAGCGTGCGCAGCCGCTCCACCTCGGAGGTCCACATGGCCCCGGAGGGCGTCGCCTTGGCCTTGCGCCGCGCGATCCGGTCATCGTAGGCCTTGACCCCGAACGTGGCCCGCTGGCCCGCCTCGGCCGCCCTCAGGGCCTCCGTCAGCGCCCGGTCGAACTCGCGGCCCGCGGCCAGCAGCTCGATCTCGTCGGCCGTGGCGGCCTGCAGCTCACGCAGGGTCCGCTCGGCCTGCCTGGCCTCGTCGAGCAGCTCGGGGAAGCCCTTGGAGATCTCCTGGTCCGCGTGGTAGCGGACCTCTGCCTCCCGGCTCACCCGCGGACGGAAAAACGCCATCGACCCGGCCCCTTCACAACTGTCGGCACTCGTTCAACGGCCAAGGGTACGCCGTCCCGCGACACGGGCGGAAATCGCCCCGGAGCGAGCGCCTTTACGAAGTAAGATGATCACCATGCCCGCCAAGCGACCGTCCGTCCCCCTGTCCCGCGAGCGCATCATCGAGGCCGCCCTGCACATCGCCGACAGCCAGGGCCTGCGCAGGCTCACCATGCGCAGGCTGGGCGACGCCCTGGAGGTGGAGGCCATGGCCATCTACCACCACCTGCCACGAGGCAAGGAGGCCCTGATGGACGCCCTGGCCGAGCACGTCACCACCGTCCACGTCGAGCAGGGCCCCACCTGGCAGGAGACGGCCAAGGCGTGGTGCCGGGCCGGCAGGGAGCTGCTGCGCGAGCACCCGGGCGTCCTGGCCCTGGCGCTGACCAAGCCGCCCAAGGGCGCCACCGTCATCGCGATCGGCGAGCAGACCGAGCAGCTCACCGACGGGGGGCTGACCCAGGCGCCCGAGGCCGTGCGCGCGCTGCGGGCCTTCGTGTTCGGCAGCGTGGCGGTCGAGGTGCAGCAGTCGGGCTGGGCCGACCCAGAAGTCGACGAATGGGTCAGGAGGGATGAAAGGGCCGATGTGGACTTCGAACGCGGACTCGACGCTCTGCTCAAGGGATTGCAAACGTGATGCGCGTGTCGCGCTTGGCCCGTTATCCTGCATAAGGCACGCTGTGTCGAAGGTCACACGCTCCGGGGACCCTCCTGTAACAGTCCTAACGGGCTATGTCGGAACGTGTGACATACGTCGCACACTTGCCAGTAGAACCAACAGAACAACCCGAGCAAGCTCCCGCCCCTCCAGCCGGGAGCATCCCACGAGATATCGGAGGCACGCCGATGTGCCCGCACGACCCGGCCTGTCCGGATGCCGAGGCGCCTGACCGCGAGGCGGCACGCACCCTCGCCTGCCACCCCGAACAGGGGTGGAGCCTGCTCTGCAACGGCGTCGTCCTGTTCGAGGACACCGGGGAGCTCCTGCCCAGCGGCACCGCCATCGCCCCGCACCGGCCCGAGCCCTTGGTCGGCGCGGCCTGATCCAGCGCGGAGCGGCCAGGCCCGCACGCTAGGCGTAGCGGGCGATCCACTCCGCGACGACCTCGCCCACCCGGGCGGGGTCCCGCTTCAGGTCGTGTCCCTCCCCCGGCAGCACCACCAGGCGCGTGGCGTCCGCGGCGTCGGGCACACCGAACGGGTCACGATCCCCGTTCACCACCAGCACGTCGACCCCGGCGCCGCGTAGTTCGTCCGCCCTGGACCGTTCCGGCCTCCCCGGCGGATGCAGCGGGAAGGCCAGCGCCACGACCGCCACCGCGCCGACCGCCCTGGCCGTACGGCAGGCCACCCGCGCCCCGTTGCTCCGCCCGCCCTGCACCAGAGGCAGGCCCGGCAGGCGCGTACGGATCTCTTCCAGGACGATCTCCCACGCCTCGTCCTGCTTCACCGGCGACCCCGGCGCCCGCGCTCCCGCCACCCTGAACGCCTGCGTCACCCGCGCCACACTGGCACCCGCCTTCAGCGCGGCCTCACGCACGGCCAGCAGATCGGGGGCGTCCACGGTCCCGGCCGAGCCGTGGGTCAGCACGAGCAGCAGTCGCGCGTCCGCCGCCTCCTCGATCTCGACCAGCGCCGGGCCCCTCGGGGTCATCACCTGCATGGCAGCACCGTACCTGGGGAGGATCGCACCTTAGCTCTCAGGTTGGATGACGGCGCGGCGCGCGGCAGGGATGATGACGCTTATGCCAGACAAACGCCCTATCCGGGATGACCTGCAGGCCACCCTCGACGCCCGCCGCGATCTCGGCCCCGAGTACGAGACCGCGCTCGTCGACTCCTTCGTGGACCGCCTCGACGCCACGATCGCCGCCCGTGTCCAGGCCGAGCTGGGCCATCCCGGCGCCCCTCCCCGTAAGAAGCAGACCCCGGGCGGGGCGATGATCCCGATCGCGCTCGGCTCGCTCGGCATCGGCGTGCCGCTGACGGGCATCGCGGCGAGCGCCGCGGGGCTGGTGGGACTGTTGATCGCGTGGATGGGGATCGTGCTCGTCAACGTGGCCGCCGCGATGGCCGTCATGCGCCGCCCATGACGCCCGCCCAGGGCCCGCCGGCGACCGGCGGGGGCAACGGGAGCGCCTCCGCCACCCGCCCGCACGCCTTGCCCCGAAGAGACCCGCACCCGTGAAGCGACTCACGGTCCTGGAAAGATCCGTGCCCCGGGCGCCTCTCCTGAAGGCCCGCCGAAGGGACCCTCCGGAGTAGGTACGGCGGGGGCGGGCCGTCAGGCGTCACGGTCGTAGCGGAGGCGGACCTCGGCGGCCAGGGTCTCGTCCTCGTGTTCGAGCCCGTACGACCACACCTGGTCCGCATCCTCCGGCCGCCCGCGCAGCGGCAGGGTGCGGGCCAGCAGTTCGATGGCCAGCGCGCTCGTCTGCGCGTCCGCCCCGCCCTCGACGCTCTCGGCGAACTCGGCGCAGGCCAGCTCCAGATGCGCGATCCCGAGCTGCACCCGCAGCCGGGGCACCTCGTCGGCGGGGGCGAACTCCAGGGCGTCGAGCAGGACCTCGGCCGCCGCGCCGGGCTCGCCGTGCTCCAGCATCAGGTCGGCGAGCTGCTGCGCGGCGTGCGCCCCGAGCCGGTCGTCGCCCACGTCCATGGCGGCGCGCAGCTCCTTCTCCGCCTCGTCCAGCTCATCGGCCGCGACGGCCAGCCGGGCCAGCGCGAGGTGGGCCAGCGGCACGTACGCCGCCGTCCCCACCCCCAGCACGGCCTGCCAGGCGCCCCTGGCCTGCTGGGCCCGCCCTTCCCGCTCGAACCCCTGCGCCAGGTGGCAGGCGGCCTGCGCGGCGTATTCGGGGTGCCCGGTGGCCAGCGCCGTCCTGGCGGCGGCCCGGGCAGCCTCGACGTCGCCGCGCTGCTCCAGCACCACCGCCAGCCCCACGGCGGCCTGCGCCCTGTCGGGCTCGTCGGGGTCGGCGGCCAGCTCCCCGAAGATGGCGGCGGCGGCGTCGAGGTCACCGCCCTCCGCCAGGCGGCGGGCGGTGTCGAGAGGCGGGGTCTCCAGCTCTGAGGACGTCAAGGGAGCTCCTTGTGGCGACGGATCGCACCGAGCCTAACGACTTCTGGCGATCATGTCTGCTCACTTGACGCGGAAGGAACACCCCGCCCGCCGATCCGGGCCCTCAGTCCTCGTACGCCTCCAGCGGCGGGCAGGAGCACACCAGGTTGCGGTCGCCGTACGCCTGGTCGATGCGGCGCACCGGCACCCAGTACTTGTTCTCCCGCAGGGACGGCAGCGGGTAGGCGGCCTCGCCGCGCGCGTACGGGTGCGGCCACTCGTCCGCGGCGACCGACTCGGCCGTGTGCGGCGCGTTGCGCAGCGGGTTGTCCGTCCGGTCGTAGTCGCCGGAGGCCACCTTCGCGATCTCCCCGCGGATGGCGACCATCGCGTCCACGAACCGGTCGAGCTCGGCGAGGTCCTCGCTCTCGGTCGGCTCGATCATCAGGGTCCCCGCCACGGGGAACGACATGGTCGGCGCGTGGAAGCCGTAGTCGATGAGGCGCTTGGCCACGTCGTCCACGGTGACGCTGGTCTCCTTGGTGATCTGCCGCAGGTCGACGATGCACTCGTGCGCCACCAGCCCGCCCCGCCCGGTGTAGAGCACCGGGTAGTGCGGGGCCAGCCGCCTGGCCAGGTAGTTCGCCGACAGGATGGCCTGCTCGGTGGCCGCGGTGAGGCCCTCGGCGCCCATCATCCTGACGTACGCCCACGAGATCGGCAGGATCCCGGCCGAGCCGTAGGGGGCCGCCGAGACCGGGCCGACCGGCGTGCCGTTGTGCAGCGGGTGGCCGGGCAGGTAGGCCGACAGGTGCCCGCGCACCGCGACCGGGCCGACGCCGGGGCCGCCGCCGCCGTGCGGGATGCAGAACGTCTTGTGCAGGTTGAGGTGGGACACGTCGGCCCCGAACTCGCCGGGCTTGGCCAGGCCGACCAGCGCGTTGAGGTTGGCGCCGTCGACGTACACCTGGCCGCCGGCGTCGTGCACCTTGGCGCAGACCTCGGTGATCGTCTCCTCGTACACGCCGTGCGTGGACGGGTACGTCACCATGATCGCGGCCAGCGCGTCGCGGTGCTTTTCGATCTTGGCGTCGAGGTCGGCCAGGTCCACGTTCCCGTCGGTGTCGCAGGCCACGACCACGACCCGCATGCCGGCCATGACGGCGCTGGCGGCGTTCGTGCCGTGGGCCGAGGACGGGATGAGGCAGACGTCGCGCTCGCCATGGCCGTTCGCGCGGTGGTAGGCGCGGATGGCCAGCAGCCCGGCGAACTCGCCCTGGGAGCCGGCGTTCGGCTGGATGGAGACCGCGTCGTAGCCGGTCACCTCTGCCAGCCAGCCCTCCAGCGTGCCGATCAGCTCGCGGTAGCCCTCGGACTGGTCGTCGGGGGCGTACGGGTGGATCGCGGCGAACTCGGGCCAGGTGATCGGCTCCATCTCGGTGCTCGCGTTGAGCTTCATCGTGCAGGAGCCGAGCGGGATCATGGAGCGGTCGAGCGCGATGTCCTTGTCCTGCAGCCTGCGCAGGTAACGCAGCATCGCCGTCTCGGAGCGGTGGCCGTGGAAGACCGGGTGGGTCAGGTACGCGCTCTCCCGCAGCAGCGAACCGGGCAGCGCGTCGGCGGCCCCCTCGATGTCGACCTCGGCGCCGGCGGCCCCGAAGGCGTCCCAGACCTTGGCGACCTCGGCGGCGCCGGTCTTCTCGTCGCAGGAGACCGAGACGTGGTCGTCGTCCACCTGCCAGAGGTTGACGCCCCGCTCGGCGGCGGCGGCCACGATCGAGGCGGCCCGGCCGGGCACGCGGGCCAGCACGGTGTCGAAGAACTCGCCGTGCACGACCTCCACGCCCGCGCCGCGAAGCCCTTCGGCCAGGGCGGAGGCGTAGCGGTGCACGCGGTGGGCGATGCCGCGCAGGCCCTCGGGGCCGTGGTAGACGGCGTACATGCCGGCGATGACGGCGAGCAGCACCTGGGCGGTGCAGATGTTGCTGGTGGCCTTCTCGCGGCGGATGTGCTGCTCGCGGGTCTGCAGGGCCAGGCGGTAGGCGGGGTCGCCGTCGGCGTCCACCGACACGCCCACCAGGCGGCCGGGAAGCTGGCGCTGGAGCCCCTCGCGTACGGACATGTAGGCCGCGTGCGGCCCGCCGAACCCGAACGGCACCCCGAACCGCTGCGAGGAACCGATCGCGATGTCGGCGCCCAGGTCGGCCGGGGCGGCGAGCAGCGTCAGGGCCAGCAGGTCGGCGGCGGCCACGACCAGCGCGCCCGCCTCGTGGGCGGCCGCGGCGACGGCGCGGAAGTCCCGCAGCCGCCCGGACGCGCCCGGATACTGCACCAGCACGCCGAAGCACTCGGGCAGCTCGCCCTCCAGGGAGTGCTCGACCAGCGTGATGCCGAGCGGCTCGGCCCGGGTGGCCAGCACGGTCTTGGTCTGGGGCAGCGCCTCGGTGTCCACCACGAACACGTCGCTCTTGGACTTGCCGGCCCGGCGGGCCAGCGTCATGGCCTCGGCGGCGGCCGTGGCCTCGTCGAGCAGCGACGCGCCGGCGACGGGCAGCCCGGTGAGGTCGGAGACGACCGTCTGGAAGTTCAGCAGCGCCTCCAGGCGCCCCTGCGAGATCTCCGGCTGGTACGGCGTGTACGCGGTGTACCAGCCCGGGTTCTCCAGCAGGTTGCGGCGGATGACCGCGGGCGTGACGGTGTCGTAGTAGCCCAGGCCGATCATCGAGGTGAGCACCCGGTTACGTCCGGCCAGGGCGCGCAGCTCGGCGATGGCCTCGGCCTCGCCGATCGCGGCGGGCAGCTTGAGCCGGTCCTTGGCCCTGATGGCCTCGGGGACGGCCACCGCCACCAGGTCCGCCACGGATTCGAAGCCGACGGCCTCGAGCATGCGCAGCTGCTCGGGCTCTGAGGGGCCGATGTGCCTGGCAGAGAACGGCGGAGCTGACAGATCTGTCATGGACAGTGCCTCCTGAGGCGATGGAGACCGGCGCCAGGGCGCGGGCGAGTGCCGGATCTCCCCCTCTGTCAGCGCGGCGTGACCGCGACCTGAGAGCTTCACCCCCGAAGGGGCTTGCACCGTCGGTGAGGTACGCCTGGCGGGCGCACCTGCTTTCCAGAGTTGCCTCACCCGAGCGGTACAGGATGCCTGAGAGATTCCGGGGAGGGTTGCTCCTTCGGCGCCCCGGGACCCAAGGCCCGGGGACTCTCCCGCACGGGGTCGTCAGCCTTGCTGTCCTAGATTACTACGATTGCTCCGGTGAGCCGCGTCGAGGCGGCCCACCGCGCGGGTTCACCAGCCGGCCTTGAGCCGGACACTAGCTCGAACGGCGTGCGCGTCGCCGCTGGGCCAGCTCGTCAGCGGGATGGTCGGCCGGGACGGTGTCCTCGACCGCCGCGCGTTCCCCCGGCAGCTCCGCGAGGGAGCCCTCAACCTCGCGCCAGACCCGGCCGAGCGCGATGCCGAACACGCCCTGGCCGCCCTGGAGCAGGTCGATCACCTCGTCGGCCGAGGTGCACTCGTAGACGCTGACGCCGTCGCTCATGAGCGTGATCTGCGCGAGGTCGGCGACCCCGCGATCACGCAGGTGCTGCACGGCCGTGCGGATCTGCTGCAGTGACACCCCGGTGTCGAGGAGCCGCTTGACGACTTTCAGCACCAGGATGTCGCGGAAGCTGTAGAGCCGCTGGGAGCCCGAGCCGTGCGCGGCTCTTATCGTGGGCTCCACCAGGCCCGTGCGCGCCCAGTAGTCGAGCTGCCTGTAGGTGATGCCGGCCGCCGCGCAGGCCGTCGGCCCGCGGTATCCGATGTCGCCCGGCAACGCCGCCGGCCTCTCGTCGAAGAGCAGGCCCTGCTCTCCGGCACGCTGGCGCGCGCTCTCGCGCCGAACCGGATCTTCCTGGCCGGCCGTCTTTCCCTCGCCGCTGCTGACCGCCACGCGGACCTCCGGCTTTCTCTCATCCCGCGGCCTGATCTGGGGGTTCGTAAAAGGGCGACCACGGGTTTCACTTGCACCGTAGGACCGTGACCATGCTCAGTCAACGATCCGGCTCGGCGCGTCGTGAAGCGTAAATGCACTGAAATACCTACCCCGCCCTGCCGAAGTCCTCGGGAGTGATCGTGTCAAGGAACTCCCTGAACTTCTCCACCTCGTCCTCCTGGTCGTCCGGGATGATCACTCCGGCCTCCTGGACGACCTCCTCGCTGGCGAAGATGCGCGCCCCGGTGCGCAGGGCGAGCGCGATGGAGTCGGAGGGCCGCGCGCTCACCTCGACCCCGTTGGAGAACACCAGGTCGGCGAAGAAGATGCCGTCGCGCAGGGCGACGATGTTGACCGCCCGCAGGCCGACGCCCAGGGCGCTCAGCACGTCGCGGAAGAGGTCATGGGTGAGCGGCCTCGGCGGGGGCTCCTCCGCCTGGGCCAGGGCGATCGCCGTCGCTTCGGTCATGCCAATCCATATAGGCAGGAACCGCTCCCCGTGTGCCTCCTTGAGCAAGACGATCGGCTGATTTGTGGGCATTTCAACTCGTACGCCCACGACCTCCATCTGCAACACGGGCTGCTCCGTATTCCTGACCGGTCACCCGGCACAGCTTTTGGCTCGTCGCTTACGCTGACTGGCTTCTGTCTGCTGACTGGCTTCTGCAATTCAACGTAACACCCGCCGGGCCTCGAATGTGCCTCCGCCTCCCAGCCGGGTGGGGTCTCAACGCCCCAGGACCGACCGCACGCCCGTGCGTACAAGGGATGCGTGCAGGTCGAGCAGGAGCGTGGACAATTCCCTGGCCACCTCGTCGGCCTCGCCGATGGCCCCGGGGGCACGCCGTTTGAGTATGGGCGCGACGGTCTGCTCGACCAGCCCGCACTCGCGCTCGGCCGCCGCCTTCACCGCCCGCAGATGGCGGGCGTGCAGGCCGAAGCGGGCCAGGGCGCCGACGGTCCGCGCCACCTTGAGCGCCTCCTCGTCGTAGCGCCTGGCCACGGCGGCGAGCAGGCCGTAGTCCTCCAGCTCGCAGAGCGTCTCATCGTCGATCTCCGCCGCCTCGAGCAGCTCGGCCCGGCTGAGCCTGATCTCCTGGGGCTGGTGCCCGAGGGCACGCGGCCGGCCGAAGCTCTCCGCCATCCTGTCCTTGATCACCCGCAGCGGCAGGTAGTGGTCGCGCTGCTCGGTGAGGATGAAGCGCAGTTGCTCCACGTGCAGGTGGGTGAACTTGCGGTAGCCGGAGGGGCTGCGCTCGGGCTCGATGAGCCCCTCCCCCTCCAGGAACCGGATCTTGGAGATCGTCACATCGGGGAACTCGCCCTGCAGGAGCGCGAGCACCTCCCCGATGCTCATGTGGGACCGCGCGGCCTGAGAAGTCATACGCCGGAGTTGCCTCGCATCAGGAAGACGAGGCGGAACTTGCCGATCTGCACCTCGTCTCCGGAATGCAGGGGAACCTCCTCGATCCGTTCCCTGTTGACGTAGGTGCCGTTGAGGCTGCCCACGTCGCGCACGGAGAACTGGCCGCCGCGGTGGCGGTAGAACTCGACGTGCCGGCGGGAGACCGTGATGTCGTCGAGGAAGATGTCGCTCTCCGGGTGGCGCCCGGTGGTGGTCAGCTCTTTGTCGAGCCGGAAGCGACTCCCCTGATTGGGGCCCCTGGTGACCGTGAGCAACGCCGTGCCGGGCGGGAGCTGCTCGACGAGCGCCCGCTCGGCCAGCAGCATGTCACCGGTCTCAGCCTCGTACGCCTCGATTCCCGCGACGGAGATCGTCGATGTGGTATCCCCGGAGACCTCGGGTCTGGTCAACGGTGACCCACAGCGGGAACAGAAACGGGCATCCTCGGGGTTGGCGTGCCCGCACTGCGTGCAGTAGACGCTCGGCATCGATCGGCTCGGCCTCCTACCGCGAAGACGCGGCGACGGTGCTCAAGGCGCGCCTCGCTTCGCTTTTTCAAGTTTGCGAATGCCGCAACTTACGCTGATCAGCGGCAAAGGTCAAGGCGGGGCACTGGACTTTGGTTTGGACGCAGACAAAGTTACCGCCGCTTCCGCCCCGGGGTCCATGCCGCCGCGCGTTTCTACATTACGATCTTGCGGCACTCCTCGCGCACATCATCGGCGACGCCTTTTCCCGTACCTATGGTCACGCCGCGTGACAATATCATCCGGCGGCCTGTTCCACGATCCGCGCCCAGCGTTCGAGCAGTGCCTGGGCGCCGTCCATGTCGGAGGCCTCGGCCCACAGATCGGTGACGGGCTCGGCGGCGGCGGGCAGGACCAGCACCCAGCTTCCGTCGTCGCGGGCCACGCGCACCCCATCGGTGGTGTCGACCCGGTTCCCCTCGGGCTCGGCCTCGGCCGCCTCGATCACCGAGCGCATGACGGCGCCCTTGGCCGCCCACGGCGTGGGCACGGTGCGCTTGAGCAGCTTGACCTCGGGGATCCTGGCGTCGATCTGGCTGAGCGACAGCCGGGTGCGGGCGACCAGGCCCAGCAGGCGCATGAACGCGGCCAGCCCGTCGATGGCCGGACTGAACTCGGGGACGACGAACCCGCCGCGCCCGTCCGCCGCGAAGATCATGTCGGGCCCGGCGGCGGCCGAGGTGAGGGCGTCGAGCGCGGTGGAGGTCCACTGCACCTGTACGCCGTGGAAACGGCAGACCTGCTCGGCGACCCTGGTCGTGGTGACGGGCAGGGCCACCTGGCCGCCCCTGCGCTCGGCGGCCACGAGGTCGAGCACGACGAGCAGCGCGCGCTCCTCGTTGATGAGCTGGCCCTTCTCGTCGACCAGGGCGATGCGCTCGCCGACCGGGTCGAACCGCACGCCGAAGGCCGCCCGGGAGGAGCTGACGAGCTCGGACAGGCGCTGCAGGTCGCGGCGGCGCTCGGCGAGCGTCTCGGTGGGCGAGACGTCGTCGAGACGGGCGTTGACGGTGAGCACCTCGACGCCGACCCGGCCGAGCAGGGTGGGCAGCACGAGGGAGGAGGTGCCGCCGGCGCAGTCCACGACGACCTTCATGTCCCTGACGCCGCCCACGCCGACGTGCCGCAGCAGTTCGTGGGTGTAGTCCTCCACGGCCCTGGCCGGGTAGGCGAGCTCGGCGATCTCGCCGGGGAAGGCGCGCCGGAACTCCTGGCGGGAGAAGACCCGCTCCAGCTTGCGCTGGGCCGCCGGGGGCAGGTCGGCGCCGCGGCCGTCCATGATGACGATGTCCACGCTCTGCGGGTCGCCCGGCGTGGTGCGCAGCGCGATGCCGCCGGCGGCCGACTCCCTGCCGGTGTGGAAGCGGGTCACGGGCAGGGGGGCGGCCTCGAGGTCGAGGACGTTGATGGCGCCGGCGGTGAGCGCGCCGATGACGGCCCGCTTGAGCGCCCTGGCGGCCAGGGAGCAGTCGCGGGAGGTGACGACGTACTCGCCCTTCTTGAGGGTGGTGGCGTACGCGCTGGCCAGGCGGACGCACAGCTCGGCGGTGATCTCGACGTTGACCAGCCCGCTGACGCCCCGGGGGCCGAACAGGTTGCGCTGGCCGCGTGACTCCCAGATGACGCTGGTGTTGACGACCGCGCCGGCCTCGATGGTCTTGAAGGGGTAGACCTTGACGCCGCTGGAGACGTACGCCTCGGCCTCGATGACGCATTCGTCGCCGATGACGGCGTTCTCCTCGATGCGGGCGCCGGCCATCACGTCGGTGCTCTTGCCGATCACGCAGCCGCGCAGATGGGCGCCGGGGCCGAGGTAGACGTTGTCGTGGACGATCGCGCGGTGCAGGAAGGCGCCCTCGCGGACGACGACGTTGTTGCCGAGCACGGTGTACTCGCGCAGTTCCGCCCCCGCCTCCACCTTGGCGTAGTCGCCGACGAGCAGCGGGCCCTTCAGGACGGCGTCGGGGTCCACGGAGGCGGAGTCGGCGACCCAGACGCCGGGTGAGAGCTCGAAGCCGCCGATGTCCAGCTCGACCTTGCCGGACAGGGCGTCGGCCTGGGCCTTGAGGTAGCTGTCGTGGGTGCCGACGTCCTCCCAGTAGCCGTCGGCCACGTAGCCGTAGATGGCGGCGCCGCTGTCGAGGAGGGCGGGGAAGACGTCCGAGGACCAGTCGACGGGCTCGCCGGACGCGACGGCGTCGAGGACTTCGGGTTCCATGACGTAGATGCCGGTGTTGACGGTGTCGGAGAAGACCTGGCCCCAGGTGGGCTTCTCGAGGAAGCGCTGTACGCGGCCCTCCTCGTCGACGATGATGATCCCGAATTCGAGGGGGTTGGGGACCCGTTTCAGGCCGATGGTCACGAGTGCCCCATTTTCACGGTGAAAACGGATCATGTCGGATAAATCGATATCCGTCAGGGCATCACCGGAAATGACCAGGAAACGGTCGTCGCGGAGGCGGTCGGCGGCGTTCTTGACGCTGCCGGCGGTGCCGAGGGGGAGGTCCTCGGTGGCGTACTGGAGGCTCATGCCCAGCTCGTCGCCGTCGCCGAAGTAGTTGCGGACGAGGGCGGCCAGGAACTGGAGGGTGACGACGGTCTCGGTGACGCCGTGCCGTTTGAGCAGGCGCAGCACGTGTTCCATGATCGGACGATTGACCACGGGAAGCAGCGGTTTGGGCTGGTTGGCGGTCATCGGACGCAGCCGAGTGCCCTCCCCGCCCGCCATGACGACCGCCTTCACCCGATCACTCCTTCTTGGCCGCGGATACCAGCTGAAGCACCTGCCTCACGTACAGCAGCCCCGCCCACCAGTACAGACTCGTGCCCCATAGCGCGAACGCCCACCCGACAACGCGTGCTATTTCGGCATACCACCCAGTGTGGGAGGCAAGGAAGAGGAGAGGGAAGGCGTACATCAGGTTGAACATGGCGGCCTTGCCCAGGAAATGCACTTGAAGTGCCTTATAGCCATGTTTGCGAAGTACGGGAATGAAACTCGCGACGAAGAGTTCCCGCCCGACGATGACGGCGACCAGCCACCACGGGATCACGTCGCGCAGGAGCAGGGCGAGGATCGTGGCGAAGACGTAGAGCTTGTCGGCGGCGGGGTCGATGATCCGGCCGAGCCGGCTGGTCTGGTTGAACGCCCGGGCGATCTTTCCGTCGAGCCAGTCGGTGAAACCGGCCACCGCGAGGACCCCGATGGCCCAGCCGTCCGCCTTGGGCCCGAGAACCAGCCAGAGGAACACAGGGACGCCCAGGAGGCGCAGGAAGCTCAGCAGGTTAGGAACCGTCCAGATCCGGTCCTCGGCGGAAGTTTCGCTCACGCAGGAGACCCTACTGCGTGGAACTCCAACGCAGCGGCCCACCGCAGGCCCACCCGTCCAGGCTTTTCACCCACCCGACCGCAACGCCCCGTCGCGAACCCTCGCCATCGGGGCCTCCGGTGCCGCCGGGGTCATGGTTCCGAGAAGCGACGGGCGGGGGCGGGTCAGGTGCGGAGGAAGGTGTGGGTGTGGCCGATGGGGGTGAAGCCGAGCCGGGTGTAGAAGTGCCGGGGCCAGTCGTCGGTGTCGGCCACGAGGAAGATCAGCTCCGCCTGGGCGGCCTTCGCCAGCAGGGCGGTCATGAGGATGCGGGCGTGACCCCTGCCTCGCCGGGCCGGGCTCGTGAAGACGCTCTCGATCTGGGCGACGCCGCCGTGGACGTACAGGTCGGCCCGGGCGGCGATCTCCCCGTCCGGGGTGCGCGCTCCCCAGGAGGTCACGTCGTCGGCTCCGCGCAGCCGCGCCTCCACACGGACGGCGAGCCGGTCGATCACCTCGTCGGGCGCGTCCGGGAGCGTGTGGCGCCAGTCGCGGCGCAGCACCGGCACCAGCTCCTCCAGGCTCAGCCGGTCCGCCGGGGGCGGGTCGTCGGGGATCTCGCCGTGGAAGGCCATGACGAGGTTGGTCTCGCGCTCGTAACCCGCCGCGGCGAAGGCCGGCGCGAGGGCCGTGCCGAGCCGGTCGTCGTCGACGCACACCATGCGGTGCTCGTGACCCGCCAGCACCTCGTCGGCCGCCGCCAGCAGCGCGTGGGCGGCCTTCTCCGTGTCCTCGAACGTGTCCTCGAACGTGTCCTCGAACGTGTCCTCGAACGTCTCCTCGAGCCCGGACGGGGAGGAGACGATCAGTTTGTTGTCGTCGTAGGAGCCGGGGTAGCGGTCGTCGAGGACCGCGAAGCCGCCGGGCACCGGCACCCACCGGGGCGCCTTGCGGCGGGCGAAGGCGTGCTGGAAGTCGAGGGCGCGCGCCAGGTCCGCGGCCGAGCCGTGGCGGTCGAGGGCCGGGCCCCGGAGGAGCTCATCCACGACCGGCCCCGCGCACGGCCCGCAGGAACGCCTCGATGAGGGCGGAGTCCTTGACACCGGGCGCCGTCTCCACGCCGCTGGAGACGTCGACGCCCCACGGGTCGGCGGCCGCGATCGCCTCGGTCACGTTGGCGGGGTCGAGGCCGCCCGCCAGCATCCACCGGCCGGAGGGGCGGCCGCGCACGGCGGCCCAGTGCCAGGGCTCGCCCGAGCCCGCGTGGGGCGCGTCGACGATCAGCAGGTCTTCGTCGTAGGCGCCGCACCGCAGGTCGGCCTGCGCGTCGACGGCCCTGACCAGGCGGACGCCGAGATCCTTCAGCGCGGTGAAGTCGCCGTGCGGATGCCTTCCGTGCAACTGCACGGCCCGCACACCGGACGTCAGCGCCGCCGCCCGGACGGCTTCGGGGTCTTCGCCGCGGAACACGCCGACGGTGAGCACGTGGGCGGGGACCAGCGCGGCCAGCTCCGCCGCCCGTTCGGGCGCGATCCTGCGGGGACTGCGGGTCATGACGAACCCGATCGCGTCGGCGCCCGCCGCGACGGCGGTGGCCACGTGCTCGGGCTCGCTCAAGCCGCAGATCTTCACATACACATCTCCGACCTTAGCGGCGGCGCGCGGCCGCCGGGGACCAGGACCAGATGAGCACGGCGACGACCAGGCCGAACAGGACCACCCCGTTGGGCAGGTGCGCCCCGAGCCACGGCCAGGTGAAGTGCTGGGCCATGCCGACGACGAACAGCGCGACGCTCGCCAGCGCCGGCCAGCCGGCCCCGCGGCCCGGGCGCCAGACGAGGACGGCCAGGACGATCTGCACGAGGGCCACGAGGTGCACGACCATGCCGGCCATGACGTGGGGCTCGAGCATCGCGTCCGACTCCACCGCCCGGCCGGCGAACGAGGCCGCCACGAGCAGCGCCACCGCCTGGGCCAGGACGGCCACGCGCAGACTGTGGAGCAGGCCCGGTGAGACCCGGCCGCCCGCCTTGAGCGGCTGGGAGGTGACGACGGTTTCCGGCATGGTGGTCCTTTCGCAGAGCGTTCGAGGACCACATGCTCGCGGCGCGGGCCGGGACCGGTCGTCAGCCTGCCGGATGACTCCCGGTCCACCGCGTGGCGGAGCGGGCAAGAGGCACGGCGGCTCAGGTGGCCGTCTGGCTGCCGCGGGGTGGGCGTACCGGGCGGAAGGAGGCGTCCACGAGGCCCGTGCGGTGGGCGACGACGGCGGCCTGGATGCGGTTGCGCAGGCCGAGTTTGTCCATGGCGGCGGCGATGTGGGTCTTGACCGTGGTGACGCCGACGTGCAGCTCCTCGGCGATCTCGGCGTTGGACAGGCCGGTGCCGACCAGGGCGAGCACCTCCAGCTCGCGCTCGGTCAGGCCGGGCGGCGCCGACGGCGTGGCCTGCTCCTCGGCGTCCAGGAAGCGCTCCACCACCCGGCGCAGCACCGACGGGGCCAGGAGCTGCTCGCCGGCCGCGGCCCTGCGCACGGCGTCCACCATGCGTTCGGGGTCGTCGTCCTTGACCAGGAAGCCGACGGCGCCGGCGCGCAGGGCGGCGTAGACGTTGCCGTCCTCGGCGAACGTGGTCAGCACCACGATCCTGGCCCCCGGCCGGGCCCCGAGCACGCGCCTGATGGCCTCCAGCCCGTCGACCCTGGGCATGCGCAGATCCATGAGGATCACGTCGGGCAGGTGGCGCTCGGCCAGGCGGACCGCCTCGGCGCCGTCCTCGGCCTCGCCCACGACCTCCATGTCGCCCGTGGCCTGCAGCAGCATGCGGACGCCCGCGCGGACGAGCGCCTGGTCGTCGGCGACCAGGACCCGGATCACGCCGCGCTCCCCGAGGACAGGCGCGCGGGCAGGTGCGCGGCGAGCTGCCAGCCGCCCTCGCCGTCGGGACCGGCGCTGAGGGTGCCGCCGAGGGCGCGGACGCGCTCGCGCATGCCGGCCAGACCACGCCCGGAGGAGGGCAGGCGCTCGATGGCCGTGGGCGGGCGGCCGTTGCGGATCTCCACGGCCAGCCCCTCCTCGTACGGCGAGACGGAGACGCGGACCCGGGTGCCGGGTCCGGCGTGTTTGAGCACGTTCGTGAGTCCTTCCTGGACGATGCGGGCCGCGGAGGTGCGGGCGATGAGCGGGGCCTGGTCGGTGGCCGGGTCGAGGGCGAGGTCGACGACGAGCCCGGCGGCGGACATGCGCTCGGCGGACTCGCGTACCACGTCGGCGGGGTTGGCCAGCAGGTCGGGCCCGCGGTCGGGGTCGCGCAGCAGGTCGAGCAGGTCGCGCAGGTCCTGCAGCACCTGGTGGCCGGTCTCGCGGATGTCGGTGAGCGCGTCGGCGACGGGGCCGTCGGGGGCGGTGTAGCGGGCGGCGCTGGCGCGCAGGACCATGGCGCCGACGTGGTGGGCCACGATGTCGTGCACGTCGCGGGCGATGCGCTCGCGCTCGGCGAGCTGGTCGGCGCGCACCTGCGCCACCGCCGCCCGGGCCGCCTCCTCGGCGCGCAGCCGCTCGGAGGCCACGGCCTCGCGCCGCACGCCGAGGTAGCGGCCGATCGCGACGGGGGTGGCGACCAGCGTCATGAGCACGCCGACGCGGAAGGGGGTGACGTCGGTCTCGTCGCCGACGACGGCGATCGCGGCCAGCAGGCACCCGGTCAGGTACGCGGCGATCGTCCAGGCCCAGGAGACCACCCGCATGGCGAACACGCCGATGGCGATCAGGGTGAGGATCACGCAGGTGTTGACCGCCTCGTTCAGGTAGATGTCGGCGGAGACGAGCAGCACGCCCTGAAGGGTGAGGACCAGGCCGGGCATCCGCCGGGCGATGCCCAGCGACAGGCCGCCCACGACGGCCAGCAGCCCGGCGACCCAGACGGGCTGGGTGCCGGAGTGCCAGCTCGTCCAGGTGCTGAGCACGGTGATGGCCACGCCGCCGGCGGCGAGCAGCGCGTCGGGGGTGACGTCGCGCTCGTCCAGGCGCTCGGCGGAGCTGCGCAGGTAGGAGCCGAGCACGGCGGGGAAGACGGGCAGGAACACCGCGTACATCCACGTGTTGCCGGACACGGCGACACCGGGGTCGGCGATGTTGAGCGCGGTCGCGCCGATCGTGGCGGCCACGGCGAGGGCGGTGGGCCGCAGGCCGGTCTTGAATCCGGCCACGCCCACCGACACGCACACGAGGATCTGCGCGGTGTTGGAGGTGAAGGACCCGAGCTGGTCGGTGACGGCAAGGAAGGCCGCCAGGTAGAGTGAGACGGCCACCGGCCACCGGCGTACGAGGCCCATGGGGATGCCGACCAGCAGCGCCATGGGGATGTTCATCTCGGCGGGCAGATATTCCGTGTCGCCCGCGTGCGCCGTCGTCAACAGGTCCAGGCTCACCCCTGAGGCCGCGAGCAGGATATCCAGCGGCACGCCACGCCAACGCATGGACACACGGTATCCGCATAGCCTGAACAGCCAATCCTCCGTGCGGAGGACTGCGTCTCCTCCAAGTGGCCGCAGGTCCGCCCGGAGGGCGGAGCGAAGCAGTGCGATCTTCCCTTTAGGTTCGAGGACATGTCCAACGACACCGCAGTATTTCTCGGCCAGTTCCTGCGCTCGCCCGGCAAGATCGGCGCGGTCGCGCCCAGCTCGCGCAAGCTGGCCGCGGCAGTGTGCGCACCGATTCCCGAGCGCGGCGAACCGGTCGTCGTGGAGCTGGGGCCCGGCACGGGCTCGTTCACCGCGGAGATCCAGCAGCGGCTGGGCGGGCGCGGTCACCACCTGGCCGTGGAGCTCAACGAGCCGCTGGCGCGGCTGCTGATCGAGCGCTTCCCCGCGGTGGACGTGGCACACGCCGACGCGGCGAAGCTGGAGGAGCTGCTCGGCCAGCGCGGGCTGGGGCAGGCGGACGTGGTGGTGAGCGGGCTGCCGTGGGCGGCCTTCCCCGGCGGGCTGCAGCGCGACCTGATGAGCGCGGTGACGTCGGCGATGAGCGTGGGGGCGGCGTTCACGACGTTCTCCTACATCCACGCCATCCCGCTCAGCTCGGCCCGGCGTTTCCGCGCGCTGCTGGCCGAGCGTTTCGAGGAGGTCGTGCAGGGACGTACGGTGTGGCGCAACACTCCCCCGGCGTTCGTGTTCCACGCCCGCAGACCTCGACCCTGAACAGAACCTTCTTCTAACATGGCGTGATGGATTTCACCTTTCCGGAGAGCGCCCTCGCCGTCCAGCGTGGGATCGGCGACATCTGCGCGCGCTACGACCTCGACTACTGGCAGCGGTGCGAAAGCGACAAGCGGTGGCCGGAGGAGGTCTGGGCGGAGCTGGCCAAGGGCGGCTGGCTGGGGCTGGCGGTGCCGGAGGAGTACGGCGGAGGCGGGCAGGGCCTGCTGGAGCTGGCCGTGGCCACGGAGACGCTGTCGGCCTCGGGCGCGGCGGGCGGGTCGGCGTTCACGTACGTGCTCACCCCCGGTTTCGGCGCGCTCACCCTGGCCCGGCACGGCAGCGCCGAGCAGCGCGCGGACCTGCTGCCCCGGCTGGCCACGGGAGAGGTGGAGACCTGCTTCGCGCTGACCGAGCCGGACGCCGGGTCCAACTCGCTGGCGATCACCACCTCGGCCCGGCGCGACGGCGGCGACTACGTGGTCAACGGCCAGAAGATCTGGATCACCGGCGTGCAGCGGGCCACCTGGATGCTGCTGGTGGCCAGGACGATCCCGGCGGCGCAGGCCTCGCCGCGGACGAACGGGCTCACGGTGTTCCTGGTGAACGTGCCGGAGGCGGTGGCGGCGGGGCGGCTGTCGTACCGGCCGATCCCGAAGATGGGCGCGAACACCACGCCGTCGAACATGGTGTTCGTCGACGACCTGCGCGTGCCCGCCGAGCGCGTGGTCGGTGAGGTGGACCAGGGCGCGGCCGTGCTCTGGGACATCCTCAACCCCGAGCGGATCCTGCTGGCCGCCTCGGCGCTCGGCACGGCCGAGGTGGGGCTGCGGGTGGCCGTCGACTACGCGAAGGAGCGCGAGGTGTTCGGCCGCGCGATCGGTGCCAACCAGGCGATCGCGTTCCCGCTGGCCCAGGTCAAGGCCAAGATCGAGCTGGCCCGCCTGATGCTCTACAAGGCCGCGTGGTCCTTCGACCGGCGGCTGCCATGCGGCACGGAGGCCAACATCGCCAAGCTGACCGCCTCCCAGGCCGCGTGGGAGGCGGCGGACGCCGCGTTCCAGACGCATGGCGGTATGGCGTACTCGCTGGAATATCCCGTGGCCAGGTTGCTGGCCGACGCCCGGATCGGGCGGGTCGCACCTGTGACCGAGGAGCTTCTGCTCAACTACCTCGCGACGCAGGTGCTCGGGTTGCCCCGCAGCTTCTAGCGACCCCGGGCCGATGAGGCCCGTCGCCCTCAGGCTGTCGCGTGCCGCTTTCTCCGCGGGCTCCGCCGCGGATGGTCCTGCCCTCCTTCGCCCTCTCATGGGCGGCCGCCCGGCGCACCCGGCCCCCGCATCGTCCGCCAAGGCGCCGTTCTCGGCCTCGGCGGGCAGGGCCCTGACGCGCGAGTCACCGGTACGGCGCCAGGCCCACCACCCCGTTGTCCTGCAAGATTGCGCCTACCCGAGGCTCGGGGAAGCACACCGGCTCAGCCGAACGAAGGAGGCCGTTTCTCGCGCAGCGCGCGCACGCCCTCGGCCACGTCGGGTCCGGTGAAGCCGAGGAACTCCATGGCCAGCGAGGCGTCGAACGACGGCCCGGCCAGGCGCAGCCAGTTGTTGAGCGAGTATTTCGTCAGCCTGATCGCCTCCTGGCTGCCGGCCGCGAGCCTGACCGCGATCTCCATCGCCTTGTCGTGCACCTGGTCGTCGTCCACGCACAGGCTGACCAGCCCCATGCGCTCGGCCTGCTCGCCCGAGACGGGCTCGCACAGCAGCAGGTGGTATTTGGCCTTGGCCAGGCCGCACAGCAGCGGCCAGATGATCGCGGCGTGGTCGCCGGCCGCGACGCCGAGCCTGGTGTGCCCGTCGATGATCCGCGCGGTACGGCCGGCGACGGAGATGTCGGCCAGCAGCGCGACCGCGAGCCCGGCGCCGACGGCCGAGCCCTGGATCGCGGAGACGATCGGCTTGGAGCAGTTGAGGACGTTGTAGACGATGTCGCGGGCCTCGGTGAACACCCGCAGCCGGACCGCGTGGTCGGCCATCATCTCCTCGATCATGGACAGGTCGCCGCCCGCCGAGAAGGCCGTGCCCTCGCCCCTGACCAGGATGGATCTGACGGTGTCGTCGCGGTCGGCGTCGCGCCAGATCTCGCCCAGCTCGCGGTGGGCGGTGGTGTCGACGGCGTTGAGGCGGCCGGGCTCGCTGATCGTGATCCGCAGCACGCCGTCGGCCGGGGTGTCGATCTTCAGCTTGTCGTATCCCACGTCGTATCTCGGGTCGGGGCTCGGGTCGGGGCTCGGGTCGGGGCTCACCAGGAGCCCCGCAGGCGCTCGGCGACGTATTCGCGGGCCTCCACGGCCTGGTCGAACAGGCCGGGCAGGACGAAGAAGCTGTGCACGGCGCCGTCGAACCTGCGCGTCTCGGCCGGCACGCCGGCCTCGGCCAGGCGGCGGGCGTAGCGCTCGCCCTCGTCTCTGAGCACGTCGTATTCGGCGGTCAGCACGGTGGCGGGCGCCAGGCCGGAGACGTCGGGCAGGCGCAGCGGGGACAGCCGCGGGTCGTCCGGGTCGGCGCCGCCGGCGTACTGCCGGGCGAACCACTCCATCTCCGCGGCGTCCAGCCCGAACCCCTTGGCGAACTCGGCGTAGCTGGGCGTGTCCATGGCCACGTCGAGCACCGGGTAGACGAGCACCTGGTGGGCCAGGCGCAGGCCGGCGTCGCGGGCCTGCCAGGCGGCCACGGCGGCCAGGTTGCCGCCCGCGCTGTCGCCGACCACGGCGACGTGGCCGTTGCTCTGGTAGAAGGCGGGCCGGGCGAAGATGTCGCGCACCACGCTCCAGGCGTCGTCGGCGGCGGCCGGGAAGGGGTGCTCGGGGGCCAGCCGGTAGTCGACCGACACCACGACCGCGCCGGTGCGGATGGCCAGGTCGCGGCCCGCCGCGTCGTTGCGCCGGACGCTGCCGAAGACCCAGCCGCCGCCGTGGAAGTAGACCACGACCGGCAGCGGGCCGTCGCCGGGGTCGGCGCGGTAGACGCGGATCGGCACGTCGCCGGCCAGCTCGTCGCGGACGAACGGCAGCTTGGTCAGCGGCCCCCGGTGGGCCGCCAGGGCGTCCTGCGCGCGCATCTCCTGGATCGTGGCCAGGTCGAGCGTGGCCAGGTCGGCGCCGAGATCTGACGGGTTCTGGGCGACATGGTCTCGTGCCTGGGGATGCAGCGGCATGATCGCAGCCTATCGGGCCGCCTCGACGAACGCATCGAAGAGCCGGTTGTCCTCGCCGCGTTCCGGGTGCCACTGCACGCCCACGCCGAAGCGGTGTCCTTGCAGCTCCATGCCCTCGACGATCTGGTCCTCGGCCCAGGCCACGGCCAGCAGGCCGGTGCCGAGGCGGCGTACGGACTGGTGGTGCGGCGCGCTGACCTCGGCCCGGTCGCCGACGGCCTTGCCGAGCTTGCTGGTGACGCTGATCTGGATCGTGTGGGCGGCGTCGGGCTCGGTGTGGCGGTCGCTGTCGAGCACCTCGGGCAGCCACGGGATCAGCGTGCCGCCCTGGGCGACGTTGAGCACGTGCATGCCCCTGGCGATGGCCAGAATGGGCACGTCGGCGCGGACGGCGGCCCGGGCCAGGGCCAGCTCGCAGCGGTCGCGGTGGGCCTGCGGCTCGGGGACGCGCTGGTCCTGCTCGCCGCCGTAGGTCTCGGCCCCGACCTCGACGCCGCCGGCCAGGACGAGCCCGCGCAGGCCGCGTACGTAGTCGTCGGCGGCGTGCGGGCTGATGGGCGGCAGCACCACGGGCGCTCCCCCGGCCCGGCCGACCGCCTTGGTGTAGGAGGGGGGAGACAGGACGGCCTCCCGCACCCAGTCGCCCCAGCGGGCTGCTTCGAAGTAGGCGGTGATGCCGATGAGCGGTCGGGTCATGCGATCTCCAGGGTGCATGGTGGAGTCCGTGCCGCCATCACCCGATCGGGCACCCGGCGAGGCGGCCCCTCGGGGTGACGGCCACTCGCCCCATCATGGCGCACACCCTTTCCGATATGTCACCTCTCCCAAAGATCCCGGCCTACCACTTGGGTCCCGGGGAATGGAGCTTGCCGGTTTTACTCCTTGCGCGCAGAAAGACGTCACGGCATGCGGGCGGCGGTCTCGGAGATGAGCCGGGTGAGGGTCGAGGCGATGCCGGGGTGGGTGTCGATCAGCTCGTCCAGGCGGGCGCGCCAGGCGCCGGCCTCGCCGTACAGGGCGTCGGCGTCCGCCTGGAGCCGCAGCCGGGTCTCGCGGAGATGGAGCCGGTACGCCGGGCCGAGGGAGTGGCCGACGGTGTCGCCGAGCCACCAGTAGGCGTTCGTGGTCGAGGCGAAGACGAAGGTCCGCGCGCCTTCCCAGGCGACCCGCCTGGGATGGAGGACTGCCATGCGCGGATCGTACGCCCGGCGGGCCCCGCGCGGAAATGCTCTTACTGAAAGGCGAATATAATTATTATTCGCATTCGCCATCCGAAAACGCGGAGACCGCGCACGCGGAGAATCACGAAGCCACTACGGATAGTTCTGCTTCGCACCTTATTGGGGGGAAACGGTTGTGACGCGTCATCGGGGGTGTAACACTCACTTTCAAGCGCGGTGAAGTGCCGGGGAGGACTCCGCGCTCAGGACCCGGAACCATCAGGAGGTGCACGGCGAGAGACCGGAATGCGTTTCCGGTCAAAGGGTGGGGTTGGATATATGTCATTGAATCCGCGCCTGGTGAAGGAGAGTTTCTCCGTCGTCGAGCCGATGGCCGACAAGGCCACGGTCTACTTCTACGGCCGGTTGTTCGCCGAGAATCCGCACTTGCGCGGCATGTTCCCGCCTGCCATGGACGTTCAGCGGGATCGGCTGTTCAGCGCGCTGACCCGCATCGTGTGGAGCCTGGACAGCCCGGACAGCCTGGCGGCGTACCTGAGCCAGCTCGGCCGGGACCACCGCAAGTACGGCGTCATCGCCGAGCACTACACGGCCGTGGGCAACGCCCTGCTCGCCACCATCCGCCGCTTCGCGGCCGACGTGTGGAACCACGAGATCGAGGCGGCGTGGGTGTCGGCGTACACGGCGGCGGCCAACCTCATGATCGAGTCGGCCGAGTCGGACTCGGGGGTGTCCCCGGCCTGGTGGCTGGCCGAGGTCATCGACCACGAGCAGCGGCACCGGGACATCGCGGTGCTCACGCTGCGGCCCACGCAGCGGCTGCCGTACACGCCGGGCCAGTACGTCAACGTGCAGACCGCGCGCTGGCCGCGCGTGTGGCGGACCTTCTCGATCGCGAACGCGCCGCGCCCGGACAACACGATCAGGCTGCACGTGCGCTCGGTCCCCGGCGGCTGGGTGTCCAACGCGCTGACCCGGCACACGCACGTCGGCGACACGCTCATGCTGGGGCCGCCGATGGGCACGATGGCGCCGCGCGAGCACAGCGTGCGCGACGTGCTGTGCGTGGCCGGCGGCACGGGCCTGGCGCCGCTGAAGGCGATCATCGAGTCGGTGATCACCTCCGGCCGCCGCCCCACGATCCACCTGCTGTACGGGGCCCGCACGGCACAGGAGCTGTACGACCTGCCGGACCTGATCAGGATGGAGTCGTCGTTCCCCTGGCTCCGCGTGATCCCGGTGGTGTCGGGCCAGCCCTCCTACGACGGCATGCGCGGCCACCTGCCCGAGGTCGTGCAGCGCTTCCCCTCCTGGGCCGAGCACGACGTGTACGTGTGCGGCCCGCCGTCCATGGTCAACGAGACCGTACGCCGCCTGCAGATCGACGGGGTGCCCCTGTCACGCATCCACCGGGACATCAACCAGGGCGAACGCTGACGCTCACCGAAGGGAGATCGGGCGGCTGGAAAAAATCAACGGTTGACAGCGGAGGTCGGACGGTGCCTTCTGGTACTTGAGACGCCAAAGTGAGGTGAACCGTGCCAACCTCCGCCCGGCGCCGAGGAATCGGCGGGATCCTGACCGTTGCCGCGACGCTGCTCCTCGTCACCAGCCCGGCATCGGCGACGGAGGAGGGTGCCGTCCCGCTGACGGAGCTCGGGACCGACGCCTACACCAACGCCAGCAGCCAGCACGGCACCCAGGCCGGGCCCGACACCTACCAGTGGGACAGCACGATCGTGGCGGCGCAGCAGGCGGGCCGCTTCTCCGACGGCGGGGCCTCCGGCATCGCGTTCGCGACCTCGGCCGACAACGGCGTCACCTGGGCGAAGGGGGTGCTGCCCGGGATCACCACGTTCGGCGGGGGGCCGTACGGCCGGGTCAGCGACCCGTCGGTGGCCTTCGACGCCCGGCACGGCACGTGGCTGATCTCCTCGCTGGCGCTCACCGACGCGGGCGGGGTCGCCGGGGCGGCGGTGCTCACCAGCCGCTCCACCGACGGCGGCCTGACCTGGAGCGAGCCGGTCACGACCGCCCTCGCCAACGGGGGCGACCTGGACAAGGGCTGGATCGTCTGCGACAACACCGAGGACAGCCCGTTCTACGGCCGCTGCTACACGGCCTTCGACGACCACGCCGCCGGCAACGCGATCAAGGTGGCCCGCTCCTCCGACGGGGGCCTGACCTGGGCCGTGGCCGGCACCCAGGCGACCGGGCTGGGCGGGCAGCCGGTGGTGCGGCCGAACGGGGCGGTGGTGGTCCCGTACCTGAGCAACGACGGCCGGATCCGCTCCTTCCGCTCCCGCGACGGCGGCGCGACGTGGGGCGCCACCGTGCTGGTCTCGGACGTGCAGCGCCACACGGTCGCGGGCGGGTTACGGGCCCTGCCGCTGCCGTCGGCGGAGACCGACGCGGCCGGCGCCGTGTACGTCGTCTGGCACGACTGCCGCTTCCAGTTCGGCTGCACGGGCAACGACATCGTGCTGAGCAGGTCGGCCACCGGCGGCTCCTGGGGCGAGGTCCTGCGCGTCACCGACGGCGCCGGCGACCACTTCATTCCAGGGCTCGGCGTGGACCGGACGAGCTCGGGCGGCAAGGCCCGGCTCGCGCTCGCCTACTACCGCTACCCGGAGGCCGCCTGCGTGCCCGCCACGTGCCGGCTCACGGTCGCCTACACCTCCTCCACCAACGGCGGCGCCACCTGGTCGCCGCCGATGGAGTTACACGGGCCGATGGCGCTGGACTGGCTGGCGAACACCACGCAGGGACGCATGGCCGGCGACTACATCTCCACCTCGGTGGTGCCCGGCGGAAGCGCCTACCCGGCGTTCACGATCGCGGCGGCGCCCGCGGCCGGGGCGTTCAACGTCCGTGCCCACACCGTCACCGGCGGCCTCCCGATCACCGGCGGTCCCCCGCCGATGAGCTCCATCGAGGCCTCCATCGCCCTCGGCGAACCCCCGATCGACCTGCCCCTCACGGCCCGCTGACCCCGTACTTGAAGGCCGCGGCGGTCTCCTCGTCGCTCGGCCAGAACGTCTCGATGGCCAGCTCGGAGACCGTGACGTCGACCGGCGTGCCGAACGTGGCGATCGTGGTGAACATCGACAGCACCCGGTCCCCGGCCGCGATCCGCAACGGGATCAGGATGTCGGCCGGCCCCGGCACGTGGGCCACGTTCAGGTCCACCCCCGGATAGACGTACGACGCCAGCTCGTCGTGCAACTCGGCCAGCCGCCCGTTCCCCGACACCTCCGCCTGCCGGCGCAACTGGTGCAGCAGATGGGCCCGCACCTCGGCCAGGTTGAGCAGCCGCCCGCCCATGGCCTGCGGATGCAGCGACAGCCGCATCACGTTGACGGGCTCCTCCAGCAGCTCGGCCGGCACCCCCTCCATGAACATGGCCGCCGCCGAGTTGGCCGCCACCAGGTTCCACACCGCGTCCACCACGACCGCCGGATAGGGCTCGTGCCCCGCCAGGATCTTGTCCAGCGCCTCCCGGACGACCTGCATCTCGGGCGCGCGCACCTCCCGCTCGGGATAGACCGGGGCGAACCCGGCCGACACCAGCAACCTGTTACGGTGCCGCAGCGGCACCTCGAGCTCCTCGGCCAGCTTCATCACCATCTCGCGGCTCGGCCGGGCGCGCCCGGTCTCCAGGAAGCTGATGTGGCGGGCCGAAACGTCGGCCTCGATGGCGAGATCCAATTGACTCACCCGGCGCCGCTGCCGCCACGACCGCAGCAATTCCCCGAAAGACTCTTCTTGTACGGCGACCGCTCCCATGCCCGGCACGCTATCGCCTCGAGGGAAAGGTCACGATTACCCCCCGGGTAAAGCGGGCGCGTGCGGAATCTCCCAGTCTTCGGCGACTGTCGGTGCCGCGTGGCACGATGGCTCGCAAGCGAACATGGGAGCGATGTCATGAGTGACGCAGTGCTCGCGATCGGCACCCGTAAGGGCCTGTTCCTCGCCCGCTCGGCGGGCGGCGGCCCCTTCGAGGTCGAGCCGATCCAGTTCTCCACGGTCGCGGTGCCCTCGGTGGCGATCGACGCGCGCGGCACCACGCCCCGGCTGCTGGCCGGCATCGAATACGGGCATTTCGGTCCGTCCGTCATGTATTCGGATGACCTCGGCCAGACCTGGCAGGAGGCGGAGCGGCCGCCCATCGCCTTCCCCGAGGCGACCGAGGCGACGCTCACCCGGGTGTGGCAGCTCGTCCCGTCCCCGTCGGAGCCCGACGTGGTGTGGGCGGGCGTCGAGCCGGCCGCGCTGTTCCGCTCCGAGGACCGCGGCGTCACCTACCGGCTCGTCGAGGGCCTGTGGCAGCACCCGCACCGCGAGCACTGGGCGCCGGGCGGCGGCGGCCTGTGCCTGCACACGATCATCAACCACCCCACCGACCCCGAGATCATGGCCATCGCGGTCTCGGCCGCCGGCTTCTACCGCACCACCGACGGCGGCCGGTCGTGGGAGGCCGCCAACAAGAACATCCGGGCCCCGTTCATGCCCGAGGGTCAGCAATATCCCGAATACGGGCAGTGCGTGCACAAGGTCGACATGGATCCGTCCCGGCCCGAGCGGCTCTACCTGCAGCACCACTTCGGCGTCTACCGCAGCGACGACTTCGGCGGAAGCTGGCACGACATCGGCTCGGCGCTGCCGTCCGACTTCGGCTTCCCGATCGTGACCCACGCCACGCGGCCCGGCACCATCTACGTGTTGCCGCTGACGGCCGACATGGACCGCACGCCGGTCGGCCACCGCTACCAGGTCCACCGCAGCGACGACGCGGGGGCGACCTGGCAGGCGTTCTCGAAGGGGCTGCCCGAGGAGCCGGTGCACGCGACCGTGCTGCGCGACGCCATGACCGCCTCGGAGGCGGGGATCTTCTTCGGCACGCGCGACGGCGAGGTCTACGGTTCACGAGACGACGGCGAGAGCTGGTCGCTGGTCGCCCGTCACCTGCCCGACGTGCTCACCGTCCGCGCGGCGGTGCTCTAGTCGATGGCGAAAACGGTGACGATGGTGGTGTTCGTCCTGCCCAGTTCGCTGCGCAAGTGGGTGAGCGGGCGCACGGAGGTCAAGGTCTTCGCCGTCGGCGCCGACCGCCACTCCCCGCCCACCCTGGGCTCGGCCCTCGACATGCTGCGGCGTACGCATCCGATGCTGGAGGAGCGGCTGCGCGACGATTACGGGCGCATCCGGCGGCACATCAGCATGATCGTGTGCGGCGAGAACGCCCGCGGTCTCGGCGGCCTCGACTGCGCCCTGCCGCCGGGGGCCGAGGTCTACGTGCTGCCGGCGCTGGCCTGACACGGGTGCCTTCGCCGGCCCGGCCGGAGGCCGGCGAAGGCACCACGCAACTCTCAGGGCCGCCCAGGGCGGCTCAGGGGCAGACGCGGCCGTTGGCCTCGAAGGCGGCGTGGGTCAGCGGCATCAGGCCGGCCCAGATCTCCTCCATCCGCTCCGCGACCATCTCGATCTCGCGCTGCGGGAACGAGGGGAACGTGGAGTCCTCGCGCTTGACGCGCAGCGACAGGAAGTTCATCAGGGCGCGGGCGTTGCAGGTGGCGTACATGGAGGAGTAGAGGCCCACCGGCAGCACCGTGCGGGCCACCTCCCGGGCCACGCCCGCCTCGAGCATCTCCAGGTAGGCCTGGTAGGACTGCCGGTAGCTCCGCTGGGTCGCCTCGGTCACCACCTGGTGCTGCTCGGGGCTGCCGTCCTTGAAGACGTATTTGCCGGGCTTGCCCTCCTGGATCAACTGGCGCTCCGGGCCGGGCACGTAGAAGACCGGGACGAGCTGCCGGTATCTGCCGGACTCCTCGTTGTAGGAGAACGTCCGGTGCCGCATGAACTCGCGGAAGACGAAGATCGGCGCGCTGATGTAGAAGGTCATCGAGGAGTGCTCGAACGGCGTGCCGTGCCGGTCTCGCATCAGGAAGTTGATCAGGCCCTTGGATCGCTGCGGATCGGCCTCGATCTCGGCCAGCGAGCTCTCGCCCTTGGTGGAGACACGTGCGGCCCAGAGCACATCGGCGTCCGATGCTGCGGCCTTGACCAGCTCCACGTCCATGTCGCTACGGAACTTGACCTCGGCCTCCGGTTCGACCGTGCCCATGCAGAACCCCCCACTGGGATCGACGACGATACGGCCCAAGCAAACCAGGTCGCGGCCGTCGGCGCGAGTCGGCGCCCGCCGCCCCCTCCAGTGGTACGGCGGGCGCCCCGTCGGAGCGGCGCGGCAGGTCAGCGGGGTCGCCGGCCTGCCGCGATCCGGTTCAGCAGCGGCCGGCGGGCGTGTCGCGGGTCACCAGGTCGGTGTCCGCGGCGGTGCCGTCGAGCCAGACGACCGTCCCGGCCGTGCCGGAGGCGAAGAAGGACTGGTCGCCCCGGTTGCAGGAGTAGCGCTGCGGCGCTCCGCCCGTGACCGGTAGCTGGAACAGCTTGGGCAGGATGGCGTTCGACAGCCCCGTGCCGGGCGGCCACAGGCCGATCGTGGCGTTCGTGTCGTTGGCGTCGAACCCGTTCGGGTCCGGCGCCTGGGGGCCGTCCGCCAGGAGGGTGGTCGTGCCGGTGCCGTTGTGGGCGGCGCGCAGGATGCCGTAGAGCGCGTCGCCGTTGGCGTCGTTGAGCCACAGGACGTACCGGTCCGTGATGACCGGCACGATCGACAGCGACCCGGGCCTCTCGGGGAAGACGACCTCGGTGCCGGTGGCCAGGTCGTAGACGACGGGCGTGGTGTGGAAGGAGCCGCCCTCCTGCCAGACGCGCAGGTACGCGAGCTTGCCGCGGATCATCGTCGGCTGGTAGCCGTTGACGCCCGCCGCCGCGGTGACCTTGATCGGGGCGGCGGAGCCGCGCTTGAGCCAGATCTCGTCCTCGCCGTTCGCCGGGTCGAGGGCGGCCCAGACGATGTCCTCCCCGGTGATGGCCAGGTCGTTGACCGGCTCCGGTGACTGGGCGACGAGCCGCACCGGGTCGGTGGCGTCGAGCCGGCGGGCGTGGATCTGGAAATTGGTGAACTCGGTGTTGAACGACGCCCAGGCGGCCTGCCTGCCGTCGGTCGCCGGGAAGTAGTTCCACCGGTCGCCCTCCGACAGGGTCACCGGCCTGCCGCCCGCCACGTCCCCGGTGAGGATCCGGCTGGGGGCGGCGCCGTCGGGCGAGGAGTTGGAGATCACGTACCGGCCGCCGGCCACGTCGGGGCTGGCGTTGAAGTCGGTGATGCCGTCGACGAGCACGCGGCTGTCGGTGGGGATGCGCCGCTCCCAGCCGGGCTTGATGCCGTGCTGCTCGAACGCGTGCGTGACCGCCAGCCGGTCGCGGCTCGACATGCCGAGGGCGCGGGCGGCCGACTCGACGGCGCGGCGGCCGTCGGTGAAGTCGTCGAGCGGGGTCATGTACTCGGTCAGCGCCTTGTAGACGAGCCTGTCGGTCTTCACGCCGCCGATCACCTCCCTGACGTCCCACAGGGCACCGGAGAAGATCGTGGAGTTGAGGTGCACGCCGCCGTTGTCCAGGGCGATGGAGGCCCCGATGTAGTCGTCGGCGGCCACGCGGGCGTCGTCGAGGTCGCGGCCGGCGCACTCGGCGGGCGTGCCGGTCCGGCACAGGTCCTCACCGAGCAGGCTGGCGTCGGGGTCGCTCATCGGGATGCCGAGGGTGTCGTTCTGGATGGCGTTGCCGAAGTAGTCGGCCAGGCCCTCGTTGATCGCGCCCGACTGGCCCAGGTAGACGAGGTCGGCGCTGTGGGTGATGACGCCGTGGGTCATCTCGTGGCCGACGACGTCGAGGCTGGCGGCGAAGGAGTAGTAGTCGCCGCCCCCGCCGTAGACCATCTTGGTGCCGTCCCAGAAGGCGTTGATGAACGGCTCTCCGTCGGCGGTGACGTTGACGACGGAGTACATGGTGCCGCCCCGGCCGTCGAGGCCCTCGCGGCCGAGGGAGCGGTAGTACTCGTACACCTTGCCGGCGCCCCAGTGGGCGTCCACGGCGCCGGTCTCGGTGTGCTGCGGGCCGAAGGCGAGCGTGGGCGACTCGGCGAGCTTGGTGCCCGGCGGGATGCCGGGGTTCAGGAAGTTCGTGAAGTCGGCGCCGCCGGCGTCGTAGGTGAGGATCTCTCCGGTGGTGCCGTTCCACATCGGGCGGGAACGGTCACGCAGCTCGTACGCGCCGTCACCGCGCTGGTACGCGTTGAGCGTCACGGTCTGCCCGTGGGCCGTCCGGCCGGTGGCCTGCACGGGCCCCTCGAAGCGGAGCCGGTCCACGGCGAACAGGGGGCGGCCCGAGTGGGCGTCCACGTACGCGTCGAGCAGCAGCGGCCGCTTGGCCGCCCGGTCCACGCCGCTGAGCACGACGTGCCAGGCCAGCACGCCCTTGCCCCGGGGCACCACGACCAGCTCGCCGGTCTGGGCCCGCGCCTCCCGGCGTACCTCGCGGTCGCGCAGGACCAGGGTCCGGGCGATCTTCGCCGCGCTCTCCCCGCTCACGGCCGGGTCGGTGCCGACGCTCAGCTCGGTGAGGAAACGGCCGCCCGCGCCGATCACTTCGCGCCGGGCGCCGTCGGTGCGGAAGTGCACGAGATAGTGGGCGCCGAAGACGGGCAGGCCGCGGTAGCGCTGGGCGAACCTGACCGTCTCGTCCTGGCCGTTCACGACGGTCTGGACCGGGGTGAGGTCGGCCGGGTCAAGGTGGTAGCGCGGGTCGGCCAGGTGCGCCCTGGCCGCCGCGACGGGGTCCGCGGCCCGTGCGGGCTCGGACAGGTTGTAGACCTCCGCGGGGGCCCGGGTGCCGGCCCGGGGCTCGATCTCAGGCGGCGGGGCCTCGGCTGAGGCGACTCCCGGTACGGACAACGCCAGGCATAAGGCGGTGGCAAGAGTGATCGGACGCCAGGACACGACGGCTCCAAGGGTGCGTAGGGTTTCTGGCCAACCGATCATCACCGCACATTTGACAAATCGACAAATCACAATTCGATAACTCGAATTTGGAAATATGACTTTCTTGTTTCCAGAAGAAAGCATCTCCGGCTGCACGGCTCCGTCAACATACTTGTCGCTTCAAGCTTTCCGGTCTACAGTCGAGGCTCGGGCAAATACTTGAAGGGTCAAGCTATGAACGTCGTACTCTGGATCGTCCAGATCCTGCTCGGCCTCGCGTTCGTGATCTCCGGCGCGGGCAAGTTCGTCTCGCCCGGCCCGGGAGCGCGGCGGCAGGAGGCGTACCGGGAGGACTTCACCCCCGCCCAGCTCCGCGGCATCGGCACACTCGAGGTCCTCGGCGGCATCGGCGTGGTCCTGCCCTGGGCCACCGGCATCGCGGCCTTCCTCACCCCGCTCGCCGCCGCCGGGCTGGGCCTCATCATGATCGGGGCCGCTCTGGTGCATCGGCGGCGCAAGGAGGGCTTCGCGGTTAATCTGGTCCTGCTGGCGATGGCGGTCATCGTCGTGGTGGGACGCATCTGACCCTGGGGGTTCCTTGGTCGAAGGGCTCGGCGAGGACGAGCAGCGCGCGTGGCAGGGCCTGCTCGCGGTCATGCTGGTGGGCATCCCGCAGGTCGAGCGCACGTTCCGGGCGCACGGCCTGGTCCACATCGAATACGGCCTGCTCGAGGCGCTGACCGCGCGGCCGCTGCGCCTGAGCGACCTGGCGGCCGTCGGCAACGTCTCGATCAGCCGGCTCAGCCACCGGGTGAGCAAGCTGGTGGACCGGGGCTACGTGCGCCTGAAGCCCGACGCGAACGACGGGCGGGCCAGCGTGGCCGAGATCACCGACGAGGGGCGCGCGGTCATCGCCGCGATCGCCCCTCATCACGCCAAGGCGCTGCGCGAGGTGCTCTTCGACCACCTGTCGCCGGAGCAGACGGCCGCCCTGGCCGACGCCATGCAGGTCGTCGGCACGGAGCTGGGCGCCTGCCTCGACGGCCGCCCGCCCGGCGAGGAACGCCCGGCCTGACCCGCCGCCGGGCCAAGGCGAGATCGCGGCGCAACGTGGGCCGGGCTCAGGTGATGTCGCGGCGCAACGTGCGCCGGGCTCAGGTGATGTCGCGGCGGAGCGTGGTGGCCGAGGCGAGGGCCGAGAAGAGCAGCCCGTAGCCGAGCAGCACCAGCCCGCCCGCCCACGGCGGCAGCAGGTACGACATGTCGATCCCGAACGTCACCCCCGTGCTGGTCAGGGCCGAGGTGGCCCCGCCGGGCGTCCATCGGGCCAGCGGCTGCAGCACCGGCACCAGGTTGATCACGGAGTCGACGATGTAGATCCAGATGATGACCGCGAGGAGCGCCCCGATCTGGTTCTTGATCAGCGCCCCCAGCCCCAGCCCGAACAGCGCGTAGAGCGCCAGCACCACCAGGACGCTCGCGGCCACCCGCGCGACGGTCCCGGTGAGCACCGGCTCGCCCCCGGCGGCGAGCACGGTCACCAGCAGCGTGACCCCGGTCAGCAGCAGCGCGGCCAGGCCCAGCAGCACGCCCACCACGAGGCTCGCGGCGAGCTTGGCCGCCACCACGCGCACCCGCTTCGGCGTGACGAGGAGCGTGGTGGTGATCGTCTGGTAGCGGTATTCGCCGGTCATCATGACGACCCCGAGCACCGCCGCGAAGAGGCTGCCGCCCGTGCCCATCCCCCACACGAGCTCCTGGAAGGCCGCCGTGTCGCGGGCCGGGATGATCACCTGGCCGTTGGCGCCCGTCGTACCGGCGGAGAAGACGGCGAAGCCGAGCGGGATGGCGACGTAGGCGAGCATGACGAGCAGCATCACCCACCAGAGCCTGGTGGTGGCGACCTTGAGCAGTTCCGCGCGGATGAGCGCCATCAGCCCTGCCCCTCCCCCGTGAGCTGCAGGAAGACCTGCTGCAGGTCGCCGCGTTCCTCGGTCATCTCGGTCAGCACGACGCGCTCCTCCAGCGCGACGGCGCCGATGGCCTCGACGCCCAGGTTCCTGACCCGCAGCACCCCGTCTGCCAGCTCCACCTCGGCGCCCTGCCGCTCAAGGGCGGGCCGCAGTTCGTCGGGCTTGGCCGTGCGCACCCTGATGACGGGCGCGCCGCCGTTGGAGACCAGCTCGGCGAGGGTGCCCTGGCGGACCAGCCGGCCCTTGGCGATGATCACGACGTTGTCGACGGTCTGCTCGACCTCGGCCAGCACATGGCTGGAGACCAGCACGGCGGCCCCCTGCTCGTGGGCGAGGAAGCGCATGAAGCCGCGCAGCCACTGGATGCCCGCCGGGTCGAGGCCGTTGGCGGGCTCGTCGAGGATGTACACCTTCGGGTCGCCGATCAGTGCGGTGGCCAGGGCGAGCCGCTGCCGCATGCCCATGGAGAAGCCCAGCACCCGCTTGCCGGCCACCTCGGCCAGGCCCACCCGCTCGAGGGCGTCGCGGGCGCGCGTGAGGGGCAGGCGGGCGGCCGTGCACAGCACCCTCAGGTGGTCGTACGCGGTGCGCCCCGGATGGAAGTTGGTCGCTTCGAGCACGGCGCCCACCTCGGTGAGCGGGTGGTCGAGCTCGACGTAGCGCCGGCCGTTGACCAGCGCGCTGCCGGAGTCGGCGGTGACCAGCCCGAGAAGGCTGCGCAGGGTCGTGGTCTTACCGGCACCGTTCGGGCCCAAGTAGCCCGTGATCGTGCCGGCCTCGACCGTGAAGGACACCCCGTCCACCGCGCGTACCGGACCGAAGGACTTGGAAAGTTCTCGAATCTCGATAGCACTCATGGTGGAGCCGATTATCCACAGTGAGACCCAGATCACACCTCCTTCGCAAGGAGGACTTCACAACCGGTAGACCCGCCGGGCGTTCCCCGAGCCGATCATGTGGGCGATCCTGGCCGCGTCGGCGGCGCTCCACTCCCCCGTGCCGAGCCTCGTGGCGAGCGCGGCGCCGAGCGCCTGCCGGTAGTAGAGGGCGCCCAGGTAGCCGGTCTCGGCCAGGGCCCGGCAGCCGGAGCTGAACAGCAGCTTGTGGAACGGCGCCAGCTCCAGCAGCTCGTCCAGGACCCGCGCGGAGGCGGCCGCCGTGTACGGCAGCGCGAGCCCGACGTCCACGTAGACGTGCGGGAACACCCCGGCCAGGTAGGCGGCCTGGCGGTGGAACGGGAAGCAGTGCAGCAGGATCACCGGCACGCCGAGCGGCTGCAGCGCCCCGGCGAAGGCGCTGAGCCTGGACGGGTCGGTGCGGTGCGGCTCGGCCGCCCCGCAGGACGCCCCGCTGGCCACCCCGCCGAACCCGGCCTGGAACTGCAGGGGCAGCCCGCGCTCCCTGGCCACGTCCACCGCGCTCCAGAGCAGGTGGCGCAGCAGGAAGGGGTCCGTCAGCGTCTCCTTGGGGTCGGCCAGCCGCCGGTTGGCCGCCGCGATCACCGCGCCCCTGGCGGGCGGGGCCGGGTCGACGTCGAGGCCGCACACCGTGCCGATGACCGTCTTGAGCCCGACCGCCCTGGCGGCCCGGGCGGCCAGCTCCTCGCCCAGCGTGTCGAGGTAGTCGACGGCGATCTCGGCCGTCCCGGCCACGTCCCGCTCGATCCGCTCGATCCGGACGATCTCGTCGGCGGCGGCCCCGCCGTGGCGGCCCATCTCGGCGGCCGAGAGCACGTCGAGGTCGCCCGACACACCCCCTGTCAGACCGAAGATCCCGTCGAACGCCCCATCAGAGGTCTCCTCGGACGAACCGGCGGACGAACCGGCGGACGTGTCGTCGGGTGAGGAGTCCACCAGGAACGCCACCACCCCGGCCCCGGCCAGCAGCCGCCGGTTGACCTCGCCCGCGCCCAGCTCGGCCCGGCGGGCCAGGTAGACGGCGGGCGGGGCGTGCGGCTCCAGGTCGAGCAGCGGCGCGCACCAGCGGCGCACGGCCGCGCCGAACGGCGTGTCGAAGTGGGTGGTGCCGGGCGGCGCCGGGTTGCCGCCGTCGCCGATGAGCAGCTCGAACTGGGCTCTGCTCAGGTCGTCTCGCCGCACCCCGTGACAGTGGTGATCGACGAGCGGGGCGAGGAGCGCGTCGCGCGCCGTGCCGGGCAGGTCTGCGGGGAGCATGCGGAGACTCTAGGGGAGCTCCGCACGCCCCCGCCCACGTTTTACCTACCTACGGGACAGACGCAGCACGTTCGCGATGACCTTCGCGCCCGCGCCGCCCTCCTGGGTCAGGATCGACTCGGGGTGGAACTGCACGGCGAAGCGCCGCCTCTGGACGTCCTCGATGGCCATGACGTTGCCGTCGGGGGTGAGCGCGGTCGGGGTGAAGCCGACCACGCCGGGCCGCTTGGCGTGCAGCGAGTGGTAGCGGGCCGCGGTGAACTCGTCGGGCAGCCCTTCGAGCAGCGCGCTGTCGCCCAGGCGCGCGACCTGGCCGCGCTTGCCGTGCTCGGGGTAGTCGAGCAGCTCCAGCGTGCCGCCGGCCTGCTCGACCATGGCCTGCAGGCCCAGGCAGACGCCGAAGACGGGCAGGTCGCGGGCGTAGATCTGGTCGAGCAGGGCCGACATGCCGAAGTCGGTGGGCCAGCCGGGGCCGGGCGAGAGCACGACGAGGTCGGGCGCGATCTCGTCGATCATGGAGGCCGGGAAGCCGTGGCGTAGCGTGACCACGTCGGCGCCCTCCTGGCGGAAGTAGTCGGCCAGCGTGTTGACGAAGGAGTCCTCGTGGTCGACGAGCAGCACCTTCATGCCCAGGCCGGGCTGCTCCCTGGGCTCGGCCACCGGCACGGCGCCGGGCTGGTTGACCGCGGCCAGGGCGCCGAGCAGGGCGCTGGCCTTGAGCTCGGTCTCGCGCTCCTCGGACTCGGGGTCGGAGTCGAACAGCAGCGTGGCCCCGGCCCTGACGGTCGCCACGCCGTTCTTGACCTGGGCGGTGCGCAGGGTCAGGCCGGTGTTCATGGAGCCGTCGAAGCCGATGAAGCCGATCGCGCCGCCGTACCACCTGCGGGTGGTGGCCTCGTGGTCCTCGATGAACTGCATGGCCCACGTCTTGGGGGCGCCGGTGACCGTGACGGCCCACATGTGGGTGAGGAAGGCGTCGAGGGCGTCGAACTCGGGGCGCAGCCGGCCCTCGATGTGGTCGACGGTGTGGATCAGGCGGGAGTAGAGCTCGATCTGGCGGCGGCCGATGACCTTGACGGTGCCGGGCACGCAGATGCGCGACTTGTCGTTGCGGTCGACGTCGGTGCACATCGTCAGCTCCGACTCCTCCTTGACGCTGGAGAGGAGCGTGCGGATGGCCTCGGCGTCCTCGACCGGGTTGCTGCCGCGGGCGATGGTGCCGGAGATCGGGCAGGTCTCGACGCGGTCGCCGCTGACCCGGACGTACATCTCGGGCGAGGCGCCGACGAGGTGCTCGCCCTCGCCGAGGCTGATGATGAACTCGTACGGGGCCGGGTTGCTGTGGCGCAGGCTGCGGTAGAAGCCGGACGGGTCGGCGCAGGTGGCGTGGAAGACCTGGCCGGGCACGACCTCGAACAGGTCGCCGCGCTTGAACTTCTCCTTGGCGGCGGCGACGACCTTGGCGTATTCGCCCCGCACGGGGTTCTCGGGCGGCTCGGCGGGCGTGACGCGGGGGGCGGTCTCGCCGACGCGCTCCAGGCCCCGGGTGGTGGCGCCGTCGACGGTGAACTCGTAGCGGAACTCGAGGCTGGTCTCGCGCTGGCGGTCGATCACGACCAGCCGGTCGGGCAGGTGGAGCACCAGGTCGCGCTGGTCGTCGGGGCGGACGAGCTCCTGCCTGATGGGCTCGAACTGGAAGGCCAGGTCGTAGCCGAACGCGCCGTAGAGGCCGAGGTGCGGGTCGTCGCCCTTGAAGGCGGCGATGACCTCGCGGATCGCGGTGAACACGGTGGGCCTGCGGCTGCGCATCTCCTCGGGCAGCAGGTCCTCGGACTCGGGCACGTGCACCTCGACCCGGTCGGCCGTGGGCTCGGAGACCGGCTTGCCCGCGGCCAGCAGGCAGGAGGCGATGGCGGGCAGCACGACCCGGCCACGTTCGTTGAGCGCGGTCGCGGAGATGGTGCGCCCCTTCGCGACCAGCTCCAGACATGGATCGACATAGCCGAAGGCCCATCGGCTGTAGCGGCCCGGGTAGTCCATGCCCGAGGAGAAGGCACCTCCGCGCCGCTCCCCGAGGGCGGTCACGATCTCTTCGAGGGCGACCTCGTCGACCTCACGTGCCTCGCGCTCGACGCCGATGCCCCCGGCGGTGGTATATCCGCTCGTCTCCACTGCTGCCCCTTTACCACGTCAAATGATCGAGCCCCGGGGGCGGACACGAGAAAGGCCGCCATCCGGGGCGGCCGTCCGTTGAGGAATGCGAAACACGCGCCGCCTAGGAGCGGCGCCACCACTGGAGCTGAGCGTGATTTCGCATGGGGTAAGGGTAACCCCCGGACCATGATCGCGCAACGCGACCCGCCGGCCGGGGGTGGGCGATGCGAGTTGCAATACAGAGCTGTACTGTATTTGTTGAGCGACGGTCGAGAGGAGACCCGAGATGACCGAGGCGATCACCCTGCCCACCGAGCGGCCCACGCCGTTCGATCCGCCGATCGAGCTGGCCGGGCTGCGGGAGACGCGGCCCATCACCCCGATGGCCTACCCCGACGGGCACCGGGGCTGGCTGGTGACCAGTCACGCGCTCGTACGCGAGGTGCTGGCGGACCCGCGCTTCAGCGCCCGCGCCGAGCTGCGGCACCGCCCCACCGAGGCCAGCGGGCGCCCCGCCGAGCCCGCCCCGCCGGGGATGTTCATCTCGACCGACGCGCCCACGCACACCCGCTACCGCCACCTGCTCACCGGCGAGTTCACCGTGCGCAGGATGCGCCTGCTGACCGAGCGGATCGAGGAGGTCACCCGGTCCTACCTGGACGCCATGGAGCGGCAGGGCCCGCCCGCCGACCTGGTCGAGTCGTTCGCGGCGCCGATCCCGGCCGTGGTGATCTGCGAGCTGCTGGGCGTGCCCGAGAGCGAGCGCGAGCGGTTCATGGCGGAGAGCGCCACGCTCATGCGCGCCGACGTGCCCGCCGAGAAGAAGGCGGCGGCGTACCGGACGGTCCAGCTCCACATGACGGAGCTGGTGACGGCCAAGCGGGCCCGGCCCACCGACGACATCCTGAGCGGGCTGACCAGGAGCGACCTGACCGACGAAGAGCTGGCCAACATCGGCTTCCTGCTGCTGGGCTCCGGCCTGGACACCACCGCCAACATGCTCGCCCTCGGCACCTTCGCGCTGCTGACCCATCCGGACCAGCTCGCCGTGCTGCGCGCGGAGCCGGATCGGATCGACCAGGTGGTGGAGGAGCTGCTGCGCCATCTCAGCATCGTCCCCTTCCTCGTCCGGACCGCGCTGGAGGACCTCGATCTGGGCGGCCGGACGGTACGAGCCGGGGAGAGCGTGACCCTGTCGATCCCGGCGGCCAACCGCGACCCCGGCCGCTTCCCCGACCCCGACCACCTGGACCTGCGCCGGCCGGCCGGCGGGCACGTGGGCTTCGGCCACGGCCCGCACCAGTGCCTGGGCCAGCAACTGGCCCGGGTCGAGATGCGGGCGGCCTTCCCGGCGCTGTTCGCCAGGTTCCCGTCGCTGCGCCTGGCCGCCGACCCCGGCGAGGTGCCGCTGCGCGACGACATGCTCATCCACGGCGTGCACGGCCTGCCCGTCACCTGGGACGTGAGGTAGATGGGCAAGGTGTGCCTCGTGACCGGCGCGTCGTCGGGCATCGGCCGCGCCACCGCGCTGGAGCTGCTGGACGCCGGTCACACCGTCTACGGCGTCGCCCGCCGCGTGGAGCGCATGGAGCCGCTCCGCGCCGCCGGCGGCCACCCGATCGGCGCGGACGTCACCGGCCAGGCCGACCTCGAGCGCGTGGTGCGGACCGTGCTGGACGCCCACGGCCGCGTCGACGTACTGGTCAACAACGCCGGCGTCGGCGGCTACGGCTCCGCCGAGGAGGTGCCGATCGAGCACGCCAGGCACGTGTTCGAGGTCAACGTGTTCGCCCCGGCCCGGCTGATCCGGCTCGTCCTGCCGCACATGCGCGAGCGGGGGTCGGGCACGATCGTCAACGTCTCCTCGATCGGCGGCGAGATCGCGCTGCCCCTCGGCGCCTGGTACCACGCCTCGAAGCACGCGCTGGAGGCGTACTCGGACTCGCTGCGACAGGAGGCCGGGCGGTTCGGCGTGCACGTGGTCGTGGTCCAGCCGGGCATCATCAAGACCGAGTTCCAGGACGACACGCCGCGCGAGCTGCGGGAGTTCTCGGGGCGGGGGCCGTACCGGGAGATGGTGGAGGCGATGGCGCGCAAGACCGAGGCGGGGTTCGGGCCGGACAGCAAGGCGTCCGACCCGTCCGTGGTCGGTCGGTGCATCCGGCGGATCGTCGCCACGCCCGCCCCCAGGCCCCGCTACGCCGTCGGCTACCTGGCCAGACTCCTGCTGACGGTCAATAGAATCCTGCCGGACCGGCTCTACGACAAGATGGTGACCCGACAGGCATGAAGACGATCAGGGACCGGGCGGCATGAGCACCGCGACACCGCCCTCCTCGCCCGCGCCGCGGCCCGCCGGCCGGCCGCGCAGCCAGGAGGCCGACACCGCCATCCTGACCGCCGCGCTCGACCTGCTCATCGAGCACGGCGCGGTGCAGACGAGCATCGAGCAGGTCGCCCGGCGGGCCGGGGTGACCAGGGCGACGGTCTACCGCCGGTTCGCCGACAAGACCGCGCTGCTGGTGCGGGCGCTGGAATGGGCCAACCACGACGACGACCCCGGCTTCACCGGCTGGCCGGACGTCGAGCACATGTTCGACGACTGGGCGGCGCATCTGGCGGTGCCGCGCAACCGCCGCCTGCTGCGCCGCGTGAACGGCAGCGTGGACGACTATCCGGAGCTGATCACGACGTACCGGCACGTCAACGGCGGGCGCCGGGAGAAGGTGGTGCGGGAGACGCTCTGCCGGGCCCGCGAGCACGGGCAGCTCCCACCGGACGTCGACGTGGACGTGGTGCAGGAGATGCTCTCCGGCGCGGTGCTCGGCCACCTCAACGGGCATCCTGACGACGAGGACGCCGAGCGGATCAAGGCGTACTTCCTGGCGCTGCTGAAGCAGGTGGGATACCGCCCCTGACCTGGGCACCGGCGGCGGCGCCCAGGCGGCGGCACTTCGGCTGACCAGATTACAAATCAGCCCTCTGCGTAACGTTTTCCGGCACCTCTTGCTTTCCGAACAAGATCTCTTCACCCTTCTCGACAGAGGCGTAAAGATCACCTCTGCAGAGTCATTCGAAGCAGAGTCGTTTGAAGGAGAGCACGTGCCGAACACCCCTCGCTGGCGTGCGATCCTGACCGGGATCGTCACCGCTGCGGGACTTCTCGTCCCGCAGGCCGCAGCCCAGGCGGCGGCGCCGGATCCCGGCAAGATCGACACAGCCGTCCAGGCGCAGCTCGCGCAGGACGACAAGGCCACCTTCTGGGTCCGGCTGAAAGGGGCGGCCGACCTGAGCGGCGCCCGCCGGGCCACCACCAAGGACGCGAAGGCCGAGCAGGTCTTCGAGGCCAAGACCGAGAGCGCCGAGTCCTCCCAGGAGGGCCTGCGCAAGCTGCTCGACTCGCGCAGCGCCGACTACACCCCCTACTGGATCGTCAACGCGGTACGAGTCACCGCCGACGAGAAGCTGGCGGGTGAGATCGCCAAATTACCCGAGGTCGAGAGCCTCGCCCCCATCCGCACGCTCACGCTCCCCAAGCCGGTCTCGGGCAAGTCCGAGGCCAGACTGAACGCGGTGGAGTGGAACATCGACCGCGTCAACGCCCCCCGGGTGTGGAACGAGCTGGGCAACCGCGGTGAGGGCATCGTCGTCGCCCACATCGACTCCGGCGCCCAGTTCGACCACCCCGAGCTGGTGGGGAGCTACCGGGGCACGAACCCGGACGGCACGTTCACGCACGACTACAACTGGTTCGACCCGGCGCGCATCTGCCCGTCGCCCGCCCCGTGCGACAACAACGGCCACGGCACCCACGTCATGGGCACGATGACCGGCGCGAACGGCATCGGCGTGGCCCCCGGCGCGAAGTGGATCGCCGCCAAGGGCTGCGAGCTCAACACCTGCACCGACGCCTCCCTGCTGGCGGCCGGCCAGTGGATGCTGGCGCCCACCGACCGCAACGGCCAGAACCCGCGTCCCGAGCTGGCGCCCGACATCGTCAACAACTCCTGGGGCGGCGACGGGTTCGACCCCTGGTACAAGGAGGTCGTCGAGGCGTGGGTCGCGGCGGGGATCTTCCCGGCGTTCGCCAACGGCAACGAGGGCCCGGCCTGCCGTACCAGCGGCTCCCCCGGCCAGTACGTGAGCTCGTACAGCGCGGGCGGCTTCGACATCAACAACGCCCTGTACGCCCGCTCCAGCAAGGGTGAGGGCGAGGGCGGCGAGATCAAGCCCAACATCGCCGCCCCCGCCGTCAACGTGCGCTCCTCGACCCCCGGCAACTCCTACGACAGCTACACCGGAACCTCCATGGCCTCGCCGCACGTGGCGGCCACGGTGGCGCTGATCTGGTCGGGCTCCCCCGGCCTGCAGGGCGACGTGGCGGCCACCCGGCCGCTGCTGGACAGCACGGCCACCGACGTCTCCGACACGAGCTGCGGCGGCACCGCGACCGACAACAACGTGTGGGGCGAGGGCCGGCTCGACACCTACGCCGCCGTGCAGGCCGCGCCCGCCGAGGGCCTGGGCGAGCTCGGCGGCACCGTCACGGCGGGCGGCGCGCCCATGGCCGGGGCGACGGTCACCGTCACCGGGCCGCTCAGCCGCAGCGTGACGACCGGCGCGGACGGCCGCTACGCCATCCCGCGCCTGCCCGCCGGCGACTACCGGCTCAGCGCGGCGAAGTTCGGCTACGAGACGGCCACGGCCGACGTCACGATCACCGCGGAGCAGAGCACGACCGCGGACGTGCCGATGACGGTGCTGCCGACGGGCGTGGTCTCCGGCACGGTCACCACGGCCGGCACGCCGGAGCCGGGCGCGGCGGTGGTGGCCGCGGGCACGCCGGTGCGCGGGGTCACCGACGCCGCGGGCCGCTACAGCCTGACGCTGCCGCACGGCACGTACGAGCTGCGGGTCACGCCGGTGTCGCGCTGCTCCAGCGGCTCGGCGGCGTCCGTGACGGTGGCCGGTGACGTGGTCAAGGACATCGAGCTGCCGCTGCGCGGCGACAACTTCGGCTACACCTGCGCGAGCGGCGCCCAGGCGTACGTGGCGGGCACCGAGAAGCTGGCGCTGACCGGCGACGACGAGGCCGCGCAGGTGACGCTCCCGTTCGCGGTCCCGTTCTACGGCGCCGGGCAGAGCAGGGCGTGGATCGGCACGAACGGGTTCGTCACGTTCGCCGCCGACCGGATCACCACCGGCAGCAACGGCCGGCTCCCGACCTCGGGCACCCCGAACAACGCGGTCTACCCGTACTGGGACGACCTGGTGGTGGACGCCCAGTCCGGCATCTACACAGGGGTGACGGGTACGGCGCCGCACCGGGCGTTCGTCGTCGAGTGGCGCAACGTCACCTTCTACAACGAGGGCGGCCAGCGGGTGTCGTTCGCGGCGCTGCTGGGCGAGGACGGCTCGATCGGGTTCCGGTACAAGGACATCGAGAGCACGCGCGACCAGGGCCTCAGCGCCACGGTCGGCGTCGAGAACGCGGCCGGCAACGACGCGCTGCTGTACTCCTTCGAGGAGGCGGCGCTGTCCACCGGGCAGTCGCTGACGTTCACCGCGAGCAGGCACGGCCTGGTCACCGGCACGGTCACCGACGCCAACGACGGCGACCCGATCGCCGGGGCGACGGTCAAGGTGGGCGACGTGGCCACGTTCACGACCGGCGAGAACGGCTCCTTCTACGGCCAGGTGCTGGCCGGGGACTACCAGGTCGTGGTGTCCAAGGAGCACTACGGCACCTTCACCCGGGCCGTCACGGTGGCGCCCACGACGGTGACGCGGATCGACACGGCACTGGTCACGGGCCGGGTCAGCGCGTCGGTCGCGGAGCTGACCGTGGTCATGCCGACCGGGTCCAGCCGGACGCGGAGCCTGGTCCTGACGAACCTGGGCACGCCGACGCCGTACACGGTGACGGGCGAGTCCTGGTTCACCGTGGCGCCGACGGCCGGCGAGCTGGCCAAGGGGCAGGCGGTGAGCCTGAAGGTGACGGTGTCCAGCGCGGGCGTGGCTGCGGGCACGTTCAAGACGGGCAAGCTGCTCGTCAAGTCGGCCAGCGGCCGGCAGCCGACCATCGAGGTCAAGGTGACGGTCGTGGTGCCCAAGCACCAGGTGGCGATCGACGCCGGGGCCACCAGGAGCCTGGTGGACGGCGCCGGTGACACCTGGACGCCGGACAAGAAGTACGTCCAGGGGAGCTACGGCTACCTGGCCAACCAGAACCGGACGCAGAGCACGTCCAGGACCATCGCCGGCACCACCGACCAGGCCCTGTTCAGGACCGCCAGGGAGAGCATGCTGGAGTACCGGTTCGACAACGTGCCCAACGGGACGTACACCGTCGAGCTGGACTTCGCCGAGATCAGGAACATGCGGATGGGTGAGCGGGTCTTCGACGTGCTCGTCGAGGGACAGCTCGCGATCCCGGCGCTGGACCTGGCCCTGGAGTCGGGCACGTACACGGCGGCGACCAGGCAGTACACGGTCAAGGTGACCGACGGGCAGCTCAACGTGCGCTTCGCGACCCGGCAGGGGGCGACCATCGTCAACGCCCTGCGGATCTCGGAGCGCTCCGACCGGGCGACCCCGTAGTGACGCGAGCCCGCTCCGCCTCCGGGCGGGGCGGGCTCTGCCTTTCACCGACATCCGGAGACGGCGGGCGAGCGAAGAAAGGGGCAAGGCAACACCCCACACAAGGAGATCTGATGCGTAAGCAACTGGCGCTCGCCGTCGCGGTGCTCGGCGCGGGCGCGGCACTGGCCATGCCCGCCCAGGCCGCCAACCGTGACGAGGGGCCGCGTGTCACCGGCCTGACGACGGCCGGCGACCTGGTCGTCTTCGACGCCGGCAGCCCCGGCAAGGTGGAGCGGGCCGGCAAGGTCAGCGGGCTCAAGGACGACATGAGGGTCATCGGCATCGACTACCGGGTGCAGAACGGCAAGCTGTACGCGGTGGGCGACAAGGGCGGCGTCTACACGCTGGACGGCAGGGCCAGGGCCACCAAGGTGTCCCAGCTCACCGTGGCGCTCAGCGGCAAGACCTTCGGCGTCGACTTCAACCCGGCCGCCAACCGGCTGCGCGTCATCAGCGACGCCGGCCAGAACCTGCGGCACAACCTCGACGACCCCAACGGCGCCCCCGCCGCGGGCATGACCGCCACCGACGGCACCCTCACCAATCCGCCCGTGCCTCCCGCCGCCGCGCAGACCGCGCTGGGCGTGACCGGCGCCGGCTACACCAACAACGACCTCGACGCCACGACGGCGACGACCCTGTTCGACGTGGACACCACCGGCGACCAGATCTCGGCGCAGTCCCCGGCGAACGCGGGCAACCTGGCCCCGACCGGCAAGCTGGGCGCCGACGCCGGGGCCGACGCCGGATTCGACGTCTACAGCCAGCTCCGCAAGGGCGTGACGGTGGCGAACACCGCGTACGCCACGCTCAAGGTGGGCGGCGCCTACCGCTTCTACACGGTGAACGTCCTGACCGGCAGTGCCACTCAGGTTGGAACGTTCCCGATGAAGCAGCAGGTCAGCGACATCGCCGTACAGCTCGCCTCATAACGCAGCGGCCGCCCCGGGCTACCGCACCCCGGGCGGCATATGTTACTGGTAAGTACATGAGACGCGTGCGGCTTCAGCGGGACCTCCCCGTGCCGATGCCCGACGGCGTGACGCTGCTGGCCGACCACTACGCCCCGGCCGGAACCGAGCGGGCCCCCGTCATCCTGATGCGCTCCCCCTACGGCCGGCGCGGCCTGTTCGGCTGGTACTACGGCCGCGGCTTCGCCCGCCAGGGTTTCCACGTCGTCATCCAGAGCTGCCGCGGCGGCTTCGGCTCCGGCGGCCGGCTCGACCCGCTCGGCGACGAGCACGAGGACGGCCTGGCCACCGTCGCGTGGCTGCGCGAGCAACCCTGGTACGGAGGGTCGTTCGGCATGTTCGGCCCCTCCTACCTCGGCTACACGCAGTGGGCGATCGCGCCCTACGCGGGGCCGGAGCTGAAGGCGATGGCCACGCAGATCACCGCCTCCCAGTTCAGGGACGCGGCCTACGTGGGCGGCGCGTTCGCGCTGGAGTCGGCGCTGAGCTGGACCACGCTCACCGACGGCATGTCCCGCCGCTTCGGCGGCGCGGCCGTGCTGGCCGCGCCCCGGCTCACCCGCAGGGCGGTCCTGTCGGGCCGTCCCGTGGCCGAGCTGGACCTGGCCTCGGCGGGCCGGCCGCTGCGGTTCTTCCAGGACCTGCTCGCCCACCACGCCGACCCGGCCGCCCCCTACTGGGACAAGCGCGACTTCTCCCCGAAGGTGGGCGAGGTGGACGCGGCGGTCACCATGCTCGGCGGCTGGTACGACGTGTTCCTGCCGTGGCAGCTCAAGGACTACGCGGCGCTGCGGACGGCGGGGCGCAGGCCGTACCTGACGATCGGGCCCTGGTACCACGTCGACACCCGGCACGGCCGGCCCTCGATGGCCGACGCGTCGGCCTGGTTCCGCGCCCACCTGCTCGGCGACCCCTCCCGGCTGCGGCCGGACCCGGTGCGGATCTACGTGACCGGCGCCGAGGAGTGGCGCGACCACTCCGACTGGCCGGTCCCGGGCATGCGGGAGCAGCGCTGGCACCTGCAGCACGGCTTCGGGCTCGGGCCCGAGGGACCGCTGGCGGCCGGGCCCGACCGGTTCCGCTACCACCCGGACCACCCGACGCCGGTGATCGGCGGGCCGGTGCTGCTGGGCGACTCCCGGCCGCGCGACCAGCGGCGGCTGGAGCGGCGGCGCGACGTCCTGGTCTACAGCTCGGCCGCGCTACAGTCGGGCATGGAGCTGATCGGTCCGGTGCGCGCGGAGCTGTTCGTGCGCTCCAGCACGCCCTACGTGGACGTGGTGGTGCGCGTGTGCGACGTGCACCCCGACGGCCGCTCGATGAACGTCTGCGAGGGCGTGCGCCGTCTCGGGCCGGAGTCCGGCGACGGGGTGCGGCGGGCCGCCGTGGACCTGTGGCCGACGGCGCACCGGTTCCAGCCCGGCCACCGGATCCGGGTGCACGTGGCGGCGGGGGCCTACCCGACGATCGCCCGCAACCACGGCACCGGCGACCCGCTCGGCACGGGCGGAGCGATGGTGCCCGCCGACGTCGAGGTGTTCCACTCCCCCGACCGCCCGTCCGCCGTGGTGCTGCCGCTGTGCGCGCCTCAAGGCTGATGTCGCTGGTCCTGCTGCTGCAGGGCCGGGGCGGGATGACGGCGGCGGAGCTGGCCAAGGAGCTGGAGGTCTCCGAGCGCACCGTGCACCGCGACGTGCTCGCGCTGTCGGAGGCGGGCGTGCCGGTCTACGCCGACCGGGGGCGCGGCGGCGGCTACCGGCTGGTCGACGGTTACCGCACCCGGCTGACCGGGCTGGACCGGGCCGAGGCGGAGGCGCTGTTCCTGTCGGGGGTGCCGGCGGCGCTGCGGGAGATGGGGCTGCAGGAGGTGGCGGCCACGGCCCGGCTGAAGGCGGCCGCCGCGCTCTCCCCCGCCCTGCGGGACGCGCCGGCGACCGCGGCGCAGCGCTTCCACCTGGACGCGCCGGGCTGGTTCGTCGGCGACGATCCGCCGCCAGCCGCGCTGGCGCCGCTGGCCAGGGCCGTGTGGTCCGACCGCCGGGTGACGGCCGTGTACAAGGGCAACCGGCGCACGCTGGAGCCGTACGGGCTGGTGCTGAAGGCGGGCGCCTGGTATCTGGCGGCCCGGCTCAAGGAGCGGGTGCTGATCTTCCGAGTGCACCGGTTCGGCGAGATCTCCGTGCTCGACGAGCCCTTCGACCGGGATCCCGGCTTCGACCTGGCCGCGTACTGGGCCGGGCAGTCGGCCGAGTTCAGCCGCTCGCTGCTGCGGGAGGTGGTCACGCTGCGGCTCACCGAGCGTGGCCGGCGCCTCCTGCGTCACGTGGCCGACCCGGCGGCGCTCGACGACGCGCTGGCCTCGCTCCAGCCCGACGGCACGGTGCGGCTGGCGGTGGAGTCGGTGCCGGTGGCCTACTCGCAGGTGCTGCGGTTCGGGCCGGAGGCGGAGGTGGTCGGCCCGCCGGAGCTGCGGGCGATGCTGGCCGAGGCCACCGCCCGCATGGCCGCCCTCTACGACTGACTAGCGGTAGGCCTCCCAGCCGGTGTCGCCGCTCTTCTCGCGCACCTCGGTGATGTAGCTCCACACGCGCGGGCGGCTGCCGTCGACGTCGGTCAGCCCGTACGCCGCGGCCAGTTCCTCGCTGCTGACCGACCTGCCCGACCAACGCCGCCGGTCCGGGTCCTGGGCCAGGGCGGCCACGCCCCGGCCGACGTACGCCGGGGTCTCGGAGACCATCCAGGCGCTGTCCACCTTGGCCTCGCGCCAGGTGTCCTCGGTGACGCCGAAGTTCTCCAGCATGGCCTCCGAGCGCAGGAACCCGGGCGTGACCGCCACCCCCGTGCCGCCGTGCGGGCGCAGCTCGTTGGACCAGGCGAACGCGAGCCGGTTGACCGACATCTTGGCCAGGTCGTAGTAGACGTTCTCCCGGTAGCGGGTCTCGTTGAAGGACCAGGTGCCGTCGGTGACCTCCACGACGAGGCCGCCCTCGTTCCTGATGAGCAGCGGCATCAGGTGCCTGCTGCTGATGATGTGGGTGTCGATCGCCAGCCTGAGCAGCCTAAAGCCCTTGTCCATGTCGTGCTTCCAGACCGGGGTGTCCCACTCCCAGAGGTGGTCGCTCCCCCACACGTCGTTGACCAGCACGTCGAGCCGCCCCTGCTCGCGCTCGACGCGCGCGGCCAGCTCCGCGACCTGTGCCGGGTCCAGGTGGTCCACCTGGACCGCGACGCCCGTGCCGCCGGCCGCCGTCACCAGGTCGGCCGTCTCCTCGATGGTCTCCGGCCGGTTCATCTCCGAGCGGGCCGCCCGGGTGCTCCTGCCGGTGCAGTAGACCGTCGCGCCGGCCGCGCCCAGCGCGACCGCGATCCCACGTCCCGTTCCGCGGGTCGAGCCCGCCACCACAGCAATCATGGAGCCGATCCTGCCCGGGAAAGCCGACACCTCATGTCATGTTTTTCACGGAAACCCTGTGATAAGTAGGGAGTTACTATGAACAGCGAATTCGAGCTCCGCGGGGTCAACCACGTCGCACTCGTCTGCTCGGACATGAAGCAGACCGTCGACTTCTACTCCGGTGTGCTGGGCATGCCGCTGATCAAGACCATCGAGCTGCCCATGGGCTGGGGGCAGCACTTCTTCTTCGACTGCGGCGGCGGCAACGCGCTGGCCTTCTTCTGGTTCCCCGACGCGCCGGACGGCGTGCCGGGCGTGTCCGCGCCGAAGAACCTGCCGGACCGGGGCGAGCTGCTGTCGGCCGTCGGCTCGATGAACCACATCGCCTTCGACGTCCCGCCGGAGCGGATCGAGGAGTACCGCGACCGGCTCGTCGCCAAGGGCATCGACGTGGGCGTGCTGCTCAACCACGACGACAGCGAGTTCGGCGTGGCGCCGAAGATGCACGACGGCGTGTTCGTCAGGTCCATCTACTTCAAGGACCCCGACGGCGTGCTCGTCGAGTTCGCCGCGTGGACGCGCCGGATCGGCGGGCCCGGCGACGTCACGCACGAGCCGAAGACCGCCGCCGACCGGACCGTGTGATGCCGCGGCTGCGCCGGGTGCCACGGGAGGAGATGACCGACCCGGTGGTCCAGTTCTTCCACGACCACCTGCTCTCCCCCGACCGCGAGGGCACGGCCACCGGGTCGCCGGGCGACTGGTGGACGGTGTTCGCGCTCGACCCGAAGATCTTCCGGCACTGCGTCAAGGGCTTCCAGCTCTACCGGGAGTCCGCGCTGGACCCGGTGCTGCGCGAGCTGGGCCAGACACGGGCGGGCTGGGCGCGGCAGAGCCAGTTCGTCTTCTCGCAGCACTGCAAGCAGTTGCGGGCGCTCGGCGTGGCCGAGGAGAAGGTGCGGGCGGTCGCCCACTGGGCGGTCAGCGACCTGTTCGACGAGCTGGAGCGGGCGGTGCTGGCCTACACCGACGCGCTGGTGCTGGACGGCGGGCGGGTCCACGACGAGGTGTTCGCCGTGCTGGCCCGGCATCTGCCCGACGAGCAGATCCTCGAGCTGACGTACGTGACGTGCCTGTACGAGATGCACGCGACGATGGCGCGGGCGCTGCGGCTGGAGTTCGACGACCGGCCCGACCCGATCGTCGAGGTGCCGGCGCCCGAGGGGTACGGCACCCGGGACATCGCCGACGAGCTGACGACCTGACACGCTGACGGCCCGCCGCACTGACGACCCGACACGCTGACGGCCCGACACGCTGACGGCGACCTGACAAACCGTCGTGCCGACCGTCTGACCGCTCGTCGAGCGTTACCGACCACTCGCCGATCGGCGATCACGATCGCGACCTGCCCGTTACTAAGCTGCGAGGGCCGGTGTCCGCCGCGTTCCGGGGGCTGGTCTCACATGCCGGGATTCCGTCCCGACATTTAGGCCAAACCGTAACACAGCCGACATTGGGGTTAATACCCCCGCAAAGCTACTCTCCCTCCATTGACAACCCGTCAGGAGGCGGTCACCGCCGGCTCCTGATCCACTCATCGGAGGGTCGATGACTACCGGGGATCCCGGGCGGCCACGCACCGACCGCAGCCCATGGAACTGGCTGCTGGTCGTGCCCATCGTGCTGCCCCTGCTGACGTTCCTCTACAACGCCGACGAGCCTCGCCTGCTGGGCTTCCCGCTCTTCTACTGGCTGCAGATCGCCTTCATCGTGGTGGGCGTCGTCACCACGACGATCGTCTACAGGATGACCAAGTGAGCGCTCACACGACCGAACTGGTCGTCTTCATCCTGCTGTTCGTCCTGGTCAGCGGCATGGGCTTCGTGGCCTCGCGCTGGCGGCGGCCCACCGACCTGGCCAGCCTCAACGAGTGGGGCCTGGGCGGGCGCAGCTTCGGCTCCTGGGTCACCTGGTTCCTGATCGGCGGCGACCTCTACACCGCCTACACGTTCGTCGCGGTGCCCGCGCTGGTGTTCAGCGCCGGGGCGCTCGGGTTCTACGCGCTGCCGTACACGGTGGTGGTCTATCCGCTGGTGTTCCTGGTGCTGGCGCGGATGTGGTCGGTGTCGCACGTGCACGGGTTCGTCACGCCGGCCGACTTCGTCCGGGCCCGGTTCGGGTCGCCGACGCTGGCGCTGGCCATCGCGATCACCGGGCTGGTGGCGACGATGCCGTACATCGCGCTGCAGCTCGTCGGCATCGAGGCCGTGCTCAAGGCGATGGGCATCACCGGGCACCTGCCGATCATCATCGCGTTCGCGATCCTGGCGGCGTACACGTACCAGTCGGGGCTGCGCGCGCCCGCGCTGATCGCCTTCGTCAAGGACGCGCTGATCTACATCGTGATCCTGGCGGCGGTCATCTACATCCCGGCCCAGCTCGGCGGCTGGGACTCGATCTTCGACGCGGCCAAGGCCAAGTTCGACGCCACGCCCGCTCCGGGCGACGGCTTCATCCTCAACGCCGGCAACCAGCTCCAGTACGTGACGCTGGCGTTCGGCTCGGCGCTGGCGCTGTTCCTGTACCCGCACAGCCTCACCGGCGTGCTGGCCTCCAAGAACCGCAACGTCATCAAGCGGAACATGTCGGCGCTGCCCGCCTACAGCCTGGTGCTGGGCCTGATCGCGCTGCTCGGCTTCATGGCGATCGCGGCGGGCACCAAGCCGGTCGTGGGCGAGAACGGCAAGGCCGACACCAACACGATCGTGCCGATGTTGTTCGACCAGATGTTCCCCGACTGGTTCACCGGCGTCGCGTACGCGGCCGTCGGCATCGGCGCCCTGGTCCCGGCGGCGATCATGTCGATCGCGGCGGCGAACCTGTTCACCCGCAACATCTACCGCGAGTACATCAACAAGAACGCCACCGACGCCCAGGAGGCCGGCGTCTCCAAGATCGTCTCGCTGGTGGTCAAGGTGGGCGCGGTGCTGTGCATCCTGATGCTGGACCCGCAGTTCTCGATCGACCTGCAGCTCATCGGCGGCGTGGTCATCCTGCAGACGCTGCCGTCGGTGGCGCTGGGCCTGTACACGCGCTGGTTCCACAAGGGCGGCCTGCTGGCGGGCTGGGCGGCCGGTCTGGCGGCGGGCATGTGGATGCTGTACCTCATCCCCAACCCCGCCAACGGCAAGCAGCACTTCGGCGGCTCGGCGTTCGGGCTGTCGAACCTGGGCTTCGACACCAAGATGACGATCTACGCCGGGTTCCTGGCGCTCGCCGTCAACCTGGTGGTGGCGGCCCTGGGCACGCTGCTGTTCCGCGCGCTGAAGGTGGCGGACGGCGAGGACGCGACCACGCGCGACGACTACTTCGCCGACGAGGGCGACCCCAAGGTCAAGGACCTGGACCTGACCGGTTCGCACTGACCCGGCTCAGTCCGTGAGGTAGCCCGGGTTGGCGACCTCCAGCTTGGCGCGTACGGCCTGCTCCAGGGCCGTGACGAGGGCCGCGTCGTCTTCGACGCGGCCCTCCCTGATGGCGGCGGCCAGGTCGGCGTCGCCCGCCACGCCCAGCTCGGCCAGGCGGGCGGCGTGCTGGTCGGCCTGGGCCGGGCCGAGCTCGATCTCCCGCTCCACCATGGCCAGGACGATGACGGCCACGCGGGTGTGGTAACGGACTCGGCCTTCCACGGCGGGCAGGACGTCGGTCTGGAGGAAGTCGCGGACGGCGGCCACGAGCTGGGCGGCGGTGGGGACGTCATGGGGGCCGCTGGGGACGTCAAGGGGGCCCGTGGGGGCGTCATGGGGGTCGGTGCGCGTCACAGGTCCTCCCTAGCAGAGTAGGACCCTGCTCCCATAGCGAATTCGTCCCGTGGCAGGAAGATCGGCGGGGGCTCGCGGGCGAGGCTGAGGGCATGGTCAGCAAACTCCTCGCCGTCGCCGGGCTCGTCCTGGCCACGACGTTCGCGCCCGCCACGGCGCCTTCCGCCGCGCTCACCACTGCGCTCACCACTGCGCTCACCACTGCGCTCACCACTGCGCTCACCACTGCGCTCACCACTGCGCTCACCACTGCGCTCACCACTGTGCCCACCACCGTGCTCACCACTGTGCCCACCACCGTGCTCTCCACGGCACCGGATGGATCGCATGAATGCGCCCGCGCCGTGGACCGGTGCGACGGCGCGCTGAGCGTGCCGCTGGACTGGAGCGATCCGTCCTCCGAGCGCATCGAGGTGGCCTTCTCGTGGTCACCGGCCGGGCAGGACGCCACCGGGACGATCCTGGCCAACCCCGGCGGGCCCCTGCCCGCGCTGCCCCAGCTCCCGCGGATCCGGCAGGCCCTGGGGCCGGCGCTCGAACACCGCAACCTGCTCGTCGTCGACCCGCGCGGGCTGGGCCGGTCGTCCCCGCTGCTCTGCCCTGGGCTGAACCTCACCGAGCCGGCCACCGTCGCGGCCTGCGCGGCCCACCTCGGGCCGCGGGCCCGGTTCTTCACCGCCGACCAGTCGGCCCACGACCTGGACGCCGTACGCCGGGCGCTCGGCGCCGGTCCGGTCACCTTCTACGGCACCTCGTACGGCACCGTCTACGCCCAGGCCTACGCCGCCCGCCACCCCGAGGGCCTGGCCGCGGCGTTCCTGGACAGCACCGTGATCACCTCGCCCGGCGGCTACGCCCTGTGGCCGATCCGCACCCGCCCCGACCACCTCGACCTCGTCTGCGAGCGGTCGCGGGCCTGCCGGGCGCTGCCGGGCGGCGCGAGCCGGACCCACGCGCGGCTGGTGGCGCACCTGCGCTCCCATCCCGACCCCGAGGTGCCCCTGACCGCGTTGCGCGGCGTGGAGCGGGTGAACGAGCCGGTGTTCGGGCGGGAGGTGAACGCCGCGGCCACCGCCTACCTCGCGGGGGATCGAGAGCCGCTGCGGCGGCTGGCCCGGGTGCTGAGCGGGGCTCCGCAGCAGCCGGTCGAGGGCGCGGAGTGGGCCGGGTACCTGGCCTACCGGTGCGGCGACGGGGCCTTCCCCTTCGAGCGGGACGCGGCTCCCGCCGAGCGCCTGCACCAGCTCGTGGACTTCTACGCGCGGGAGCGGCCACTGGCGCCGTACACGCCCGGTGATCTGGGGCTGGATGTGCGCGAGGGAGCGGAGTTCTGCGTGAACTGGCCGACGCCGCGCCCCAGCCCGGTGCTGCCGGCGGGCGCCGCGCCGCCCGGCGTGCCGGTGATGGTGGTGGGCGGCGACTTCGACACGCAGTCGCCCGCCGAGGTGGAGCGCGCGATGCGGGTCTTCCCCGGGGCGACGTTCGTCCGGGTGCCGTTCGGGGCGCACAGCCTCGCCTCGGGCGAGCACGCCATGGGCGCGTGCGTACGGGCGGCGCTGCGCTCCTTCGTGACCGACCACCGGGTGCCGCGTTCGCGGTGCACGGCGGAGAACTACCGCGCGGCCGGCGCGTTCCCGCGCTCGATCGGCGAGGTGGCGCCACTGGCCGTCCACGGGCTGGACGCGGAGGGGCGGCGGATGCTGGCCGCGGTCCATGCCACGGCCGCCGACGCCGTGGCGCGCCGCAACCCCTACAACCTCGTCCATGGGCGGCTGACGGCCCAGCGGGGGCTGCGGGGCGGGAACCTGACGTTCGGCGCGGGGTCCGTCCGGCTGGAGTCGGTCTCCTTCGTGCCGGGGGTGGCGGTGAGCGGGACGATCGCGCTCACCGCCGGCGGCAGGGCCTCGGCCACGCTCGACGTCTCGGGCGGGCGGCCGCGCCGGGTCGAGCTGGAGTGGGCGGCGTTCACGGCGGATGAGCGGCCCGCACTGTCGGGCAGCTTCGACGGGACACCGTTCAGGGTGCGCGGCGAACGCTGAGCGCGGGGGCGGGGGCCGGCGAGGGGGAATGGTGATATTCCGCCTTTATCCGTGTCGGAGCATGTAACGGCTAATCTGCGGCCATGCACACTCCGACCCCCCTCGCCGACTCCCCCGTGCTCGGGCCGAAGCTCATCCGGGCCGAGATCCTCGTCGTGATGTCGGTCTCGCTCGGCGCCAGCGCCCTGGTGGCGTTCGTCCGGCTGATCGGCGCGCTCACCGCCCCCAAGGAGCTCAAGGGCCAGCAGGCCGTGCTCGTCGGGTCGATGGCGCCCGGCAGGCCCTGGCTGGACCTGACGCTGCAGCTCGTGCAGATCGCGATCGCGGTGGCGCCGGTGGGGCTGGTGGCGTACCTGCTGGTGCGCTCCGGGGAGTCGTTGCGGACGATCGGCGCCGACTTCCGGCGGCCCGGGGGCGACCTGGCGCGCGGGGCGGCGCTGGCGGCCGTGATCGGCGGGTCGGGGCTGGCGTTCTACCTGCTGGTGTGGGCGCTGGGCGTGAACCTGACGGTCGTGCCCGGGCAGTTGCCCGAGGTCTGGTGGCAGGTGCCGGTGCTGCTGCTGGCGGCGGCGCAGAACGGGGTGCTGGAGGAGGTGCTCGTCGCCGGGTACCTGCTGCACCGGCTCGGGCAGGCCGGCTGGACGCCGTGGAAGGCGGTGGTGGTGTCGTCGCTGCTGCGGGGGTCGTACCACCTGTATCAGGGGTTCGGGGGGTTCGTCGGGAACGTGGTGATGGGGCTGGTGTTCGGGCGGCTCTACCAGCGGTGGGGGCGGGCCATGCCGCTGGTGGTGGCGCACACGCTCATCGACGCCGTCGCCTTCGTCGGGTACGCCTTCCTGCGCGACCGGGTGAGCTGGCTGCCCTGAAACACCTCCCGATACCGTTGACCGCGCAACGGTTTCGGGTTGAGATCCTTTCATGAGCTTCACCGTGCCCGACGGCGTCCGGCCGATCCGCGACGCCGTGTACGCGTTCATGACCGAGCGGGTCGAGCCCGCCGAACCCGTCCTGCACGCGGGCGGCCCCGAGGCCGTGGCGGCGCTCGACGCACTGCGGGCCGAGGCCAAGAAGGAGGGCCTGTGGGCGCTCGGCCACCCGCGTGAGCTGGGCGGCGGGGGGCTGCCGTTCCTCGACTACGTCTACGTCAACGAGGTGCAGGGGCGCAGCGAGTACGGGCAGCTCGCGCTGGGGACGTACACGTTGCAGGACTCGCTGATGCTGCACGAGCACGCCTCGCCCGGCCAGCGCGAGCGGTATCTGGAGCCGCTGGTGCGCGGCGACATCGGGCCGAGCTTCGCGATGACCGAACCCGCCGTCTCCAGCAGCGACCCCACCCAGCTCACCACGTCCGCCGTGCTCGACGGCGACGAGTGGGTGATCAACGGGCACAAGTGGTTCACGACAGGGGCGTCGCGGGCGGCGTACACGACCGTGATGTGCCGGACCGAGCCGGACGCGCCACCGCACCTGGCCTTCTCCATGATCCTGGTGCCGACCGACACGCCCGGCTACACCATCGTCCGCGAGACGCCCGTGCTGGGGCTCGACGGCGCGCACTGCGAGGTGCGCTACGAGGACGTGCGGGTGCCCGCCTCGAACCTGCTCGGCCCGCGCGGGCAGGGCTTCGTCATCGCGCAGAAGCGGCTCGGCCCCGGGCGGATCTTCCACTGCATGCGCTGGCTGGGCCAGGCCCAGCGGGCGTTCGACCTGATGTGCCGCAGGCTGCACGAGCGCCGCGCGTTCGGCGAGCCGCTGGCCGCCAAGCAGCTCATGCGCCAGCACGTGTTCGACTCCTACACCGAGATCCAGTCCGCCCGGCTGCTCACCCTGCACGCCGCCGGTGTGATCGACGCGGGCTCGCAGGCGCGCGTCGAGATCGGGGCGATCAAGGTGGTGGGCGCCCGCACGCTGCACAACGTCATCGACCGGGCCATCCAGGTGTACGGCGCCGCCGGCCTCACCCCGGACACCCCGCTCGACCGGATGTACCGGCACGCGCGGGCCGGACGCGTCTACGACGGCCCCGACGAGGTGCACATCGACTCGGTGGGCCGGCGGATCCTGGGCGTGTACGCGGCGGGCGGCGGCTGGGAGTTCGGCCTGCGATGAACGATCTCCACGCGATCACCCGCGAGGCGTTCGGAGCCGGGGCGGCGGTCGCGTCCAGCACCCGCCTGCCCGGCGGGGCGTCACGGGAGACGTGGGCCCTCGACGTGGTCACCCCCGGCGGCGGCAGGCACGAGCTGATCCTGCGGCTCGACTCCCCCGGCGGCGCCCCGGAGGCCGGTGCCGGGCTGGCCGCGGAGGCGGTGCTCATGCGGGCCGCGGCGGACGCCGGCGTGCCGGTGCCGCGGATCGTCTCCTGCGGCGAGTCGTTCATCCTCATGACCCGCGTGCCCGGCGAGACGATCCCGCGCAGGATCCTGCGCGACGACGCCTACGCGGTGGCCAGGCCCCGGCTGGCCCGCCAGTGCGGGCGGGCGCTGGCGGCGATCCACCGCATGCCGCTGTCCGCCGTCGGGCGGGAGGAGGGGCAGCAGGACCCGCTGCTGCGCTGGCGGGACGTGCTGGACCTGCTCGGCGAGCCGCATCCGGTGTTCGAGCTGGCGCTGCGGCGGCTGGCGGCCACCCGCCCGCGCGCCACCCGGCACACGGTGGTGCACGGCGACTTCCGCAACGGCAACCTGATCGTCGGCCCTGAGGGGATCAGGGCCGTGCTCGACTGGGAGCTGGCCCACGCCGGCGACCCGCTGGAGGACCTCGGCTGGCTGTGCGTGAAGGCATGGCGGTTCGGCTCGCCGCTGCCGGTGGGCGGGTTCGGCGGCTACACCGACCTCGTCGAGGCCTATGAGGAGGCCGGCGGGCAGCCCGTCGACCGGGACGCGCTGCGCTGGTGGGAGACCTTCGGCGTGCTCAAGTGGGGCGTCATCTGCGTCATGCAGACCATGCGGCACCTGCGCGGCGGCGCGCGCTCGGTGGAGCTGGCCGCGATCGGGCGGCGCGTGTGCGAGAACGAGTGGGACCTGCTGCGGCTGCTGCGGGAAAACCCGTTGCCGCGCCCGCCGTCGTGAACGCACGCTTGTCCGGTGACCATCCTGTGTGCCTCACATCTGACCAAGCGCTTCGGGGCGGTCACGGCCGTGCACGATCTGAGCCTGACCGTCGGCGAGGGTGAGGTCGCCGGGCTGCTCGGGCCCAACGGCGCCGGCAAGTCGACGACCCTGCACATGCTGCTCGGCCTGATCACCCCCGACGCCGGCAGCATCAAGCTGTTCGGCAAGGAGCTGTCCGGGCACCGTACCGAGGTGCTCAGCCAGGTCAACTTCGCCGCCAGCTACGTCGACCTGCCCGGCGTGCTGCGGGTGCACGAGGTGCTCGACGCCTTCGCCCGCCTCTACGCGCTGCGCCGGCCCGGCCACCGGGTGGCCGAGGTGATCGAGCTGTTCGAGCTGGGCCCGTTCGCGAAGCGGCAGATGATGGCGCTGTCGTCGGGGCAGCGCACCCGCGTGCAGCTCGCCAAGGCGCTGCTCAACGCGCCCAGGCTGCTGGTGCTCGACGAGCCCACGGCCAACCTCGACCCCGACGCCGGCGACCGGATCCGCGGCCTGCTGTCCCGCGTGGCCAGGGAGAACGACAGCTCCATGCTGATCACCTCGCACAACATGCGGGAGGTCGAGCGCATGTGCGACCGGATCCACTTCCTGTCCGGCGGCCGCGTCGTGGCGGTGGGCAGCGCGAAGGAACTGGCCGGCCGCTACGAGGCCGAAGACCTGGAAGAGGTGTTCTTGAAGGTGGCGCGCGGATGACGACCCTGACCCTGCCTCCCCTGAGCTGGACCGCCCGGCGCATGCGGGTGCTCGGCGTCGTCCGGCGGGACTTCGCGGCGCTGCGGCGCAGCCCGGTCCGGGTGTTCGAGATCCTGTTCTGGCCGACGATCGAGCTGGTGCTGTGGGGGTTCGTGACGTCGTTCCTGCACACGCAGCGGGTGCCGTTCGTGGTGACGTTCCTGCTCGGCGCGGTGCTGCTCTGGCAGGTGCTGCAGAAGGCCAGCAACGAGATCTCGATCGCCTTCCTGGAGGACATCTGGTCGCGCAACCTGCTCAACGTGCAGGTCAGCCCGCTGTCCAGCGTCGAATACCTGGTCGGGCTGATGCTGTTCTCGCTGGGCAAGGTGGCCTTCGCCGTAGCCGTCATGGCGGGGCTGGCGCTGGCGTTCTACGGGTTCGGGCTGGGCGCCGTGGGCGTGGGGCTGGTGCCGTTCATGGGGGTGCTGCTCGTGCTGGGCTGGTCGCTGGGGCTGGTCGGCATCGCGGCGGTGCTCCGCTTCGGCGAGAACGCCCAGGTCATCGCCTGGTCCCTGGTGTTCGTGGTGCAGCCGCTGGCCGGGATCTTCTATCCGGTGTCGGTGCTGCCCGCGCCGCTGCAGGCGGTGGCGTGGTTCGTGCCCGCCTCTCACGTGTTCGAGGGCATGCGCACGGTCATGGCGGGCGGGGCGGTGCCGTGGGACCGGCTGGCCTGGGCCGCCGCCGTCAACGTGGGCTACCTTGCGGCGGCGGTGGGGTTGTTCGCGTGGGCCCTCGGTTACGCCCGGCGCCGCGGCCGGCTCTCGCGTTTCGGCGAGTGATCGCGGCGGCGATCACGTCGACCAGGCCCTCCACGACCTGCGCGCGGTCCACCTCCGGGTGGTCGAGCCACCAGTCGCCGGTCGTCTGCACCATGCCGACGAACGCGTGCCCGAGCACCTGCGCCCGCACCGGGTCGGGCACCACCCGCTCGGCGGCCAGCAGGCCGCCGAGCTCCTCGCCCAGGCCGCGCACCAGCGAGGTCATGTGGGAGCGGACCCGGCTGTCCTCGGCGCTGGCCCGGTGGAACAGGAACCGGTAGAGGTTGAGGTTGGCCGTGATCAGGTCGAGGTAGACGCCGATGGCCGCCCTGGCCCGGCCGCGCAGGTCGGCCCCGGAGTCGCCGAGGCGCGGCCGGAGCTGGGCGATGACGGTGCGCACGTGGCGGTCGGCGAGGGCCTGGTAGAGGCCGCGCTTGTCGCCGAAGTGGCGATAGAGGATGGGCTTGGTGATGCCCGCCTCGGCGGCTATCGCCGCCATCGACACCTCGGGGCCCTCCTTCATGATGACGCGGTCGGCCGCGTCGAGCAGTGCCTTGCGCCGATCCGGATCCCGCCCGCTCACCTGTCCAGGATAGATCGCAAACGGGCGGGCAGCAGCGCCGAGAGCATGAGCAGGGCGCCGATGAGGGCGTACAGGCCGGTCATTCCGGCCAGGGTGCCGGGTGGTTCGCTCATTTCGGCCCAGGGGACGTCGCCGGGGGGCACCCAGGGCTGTCCCCCGGCCCGTGACCACGGCAGGGTGCCGGCGGCGCGGAGCGCGGCGTCGTGGTCGAGGGCGAACAGGACGCCCATGCCGGCCAGCGGCGCGCCGCAGCCCAGCGCCGCCGCCCGCCAGGCGGTCAGGAGGGTGGCGATCACGGCCACCGCCGCCAGGTAGCCCAGCGCCTCCGGCGCCGGGCCGAGGGCGGCGGTGCCGGAGCGCAGGGCCCGCGCGGCGGCCTCGGTCAGGTAGTAGACGGGGACGACGGCGGCCAGGCCGGCGGCGGTTCCGAAGACCCACCGGGCGCCGGATCGCGGGGCGTCAGAGATGGTCACGCTCCGAGATTGGCACAGATGAGAGCCGCCGGGCGGGCCCTCAGGGATCTTCCGTCACCCCCAGCGCCCGCAACAGCTCGGCGCGGGCGTCGCTCCTGTCCGGGCGCACCTCGGCGGCGATCCTGCCGTCGTCGAGCACGAGGACGCGGTCGGCCAGCGCGATGGCCTCGTCCACGTCGTGGGTGACCAGGAGCACGGCGGGGCGGTGCTGCTCGTGCAGGCGGCGCAGCAGCCCGTGCATCTTGAGCCTGGTCAGGGCGTCGAGCGCGCCGAAGGGCTCGTCGGCGAGGAGCAGGCGCGGCTCGCGTACGAGGGACCTGGCCAGCGCCACGCGCTGCTGCTCGCCGCCGGACAGCTCGTTGGGCCAGGCCCGCTCGCGACCCGCCAGCCCGACCTCCGCCAGGCTGTCCAGGCCGCGCCGCTCGGCCCCGTTCAGGCCGAGCACGACGTTGGGGAGCACCCGCTGCCAGGGCAGCAGCCTGGCGTCCTGGAAGACGACCGAGACCTGGTCGGGCACCTCGAGGGTGCCGCTCCCGGCCACGTCGGCGTCCAGCCCGGCCAGCGCCCGCAGCAGCGTGCTCTTGCCGGAGCCGCTGCGGCCCAGCAGCGCCACGAACTCGCCGGGCGCCAGCTCCAGGTCCAGCCCGTCGAGCACGGTACGCCTCCCGTAGCGGCGGGTCAGGCCCTCGACGCGGATCAGCTCGCGAGTGTCCGTCGCCATGACAGCGCCCTCCTTTCCACGAGGCGGACGGCGGCGTCGGAGAACAGGCCGAGCAGGCCGTACAGGACGAGGCCGACGAGGATGACGTCGGTCTGCCCGTACGTGCGGGCCAGGTCCATCATGTAGCCGATGCCGCTGGTCGAGTTGATGAGCTCGGCCACGACCAGGAACAGCCAGGCCGTGGTGACCGCGAAGCGCATGCCGAGCAGGAAGCCGGGCAGTGCCCCCGGCAGGACCACCTTCCTGATGAACGCGCCGCGCCCGAGGTCGACGGTCTCGGCCAGCTCGACGTAGCGGTTGTCGATGCCGCGCAGGCCGTTGTGGGTGTGGATGTAGATCGGCACGAGCACACCGACCGCGATCACGCTCACCTTCATCACCTCGCCGATGCCGAGCCAGAGGATCAGCAGCGGCATCAGCGCGAGCGACGGGATGGCCCGCTTGATCTGGACGGGCCCGTCGATGATGGCCTCGCCCCAGCGGCTGAGCCCGGAGACGAGCGCGAGCAGCGTGCCGAGCGGCACGCCGATCGCCAGGCCGAGCGCGACCCGGCCGACCGAGGTGAACAGGTTGTCCTGCAGCCGGCCGGTCTCGATCAGCTCGCCCGCGGTGGTGATCACGGTCCAGGGCGGGGACAGGAACCGGGGGTCGAGCAGGCCGGTCGCCGAGGCGGCCGTCCAGGAGACGAGCAGCAGGAGCGGGCCCACCAGGAAGCCGAGCCTGATCGGGCGGCCGGGCCGCAGGCGGCGGCGGGCGCGTACGGGGGCGGAGGTGGTGGGCGGGGAGGCGAGCAGCGTCATCGGGCACCACCCTTGACGGCGTCGGCGCCGACGGTCTGGAAGCGCAGGTCGTAGAGGTCCTTGGCGTCGAGCTTGGGGTTACCGGTCTCGGCGGCCAGGATGTCGATGGTCTCCTGGTTGCGGGCGATGGCGTCCGACCAGTCGGCCGGCAGGTCGGGCTCGCCCGCCAGCTCGACCAGATACTGCCCGTCGGCGGCGGTCAGGCCCTGGTCCTTGACGTAGTAGCCGTCGATCCACTCCTTGGGGTGCTCGTAGACCCAGCGGGTGGCCCTGGCCCAGGCCGCGACGTATTCGCGGATGGCGGCGGCCTTGGCGGGGTCCTGGAGGGTGGCCGTCCTGACGTACAGGTGGCCGGGGTCGTCGCGCAGGCCGTGGCGGAGGGTGGTGGCGCCGTCCTTGCCGAACTTGGTGGTGTAGCGCTTGATGTTGACGCCGCCGATCGGGGCCACGTCCACCTGCTTGGAGGCGAGCGCGTTGGGGTAGACGTCGCCGGTGCTCGGCAGTTCGACCAGGGTGACGTCGTCCTTGGTGAGCCCGGCCTGCTTGAGCACCTTGAGCACGAGGGCTCCCTGCGCCTGGCCGGGGCTGTAGGCGATCTTCTTGCCGCGCAGGTCGGCCAGGGTCTTCACGGAGATGCCGGGGGCGATGCCCAGCTCGTACGTGGGGTGGTCGAGCGGGTCCTTGCGGAACTTGGAGGCGACGATCTTGACGGGCAGGCCGGTCCAGGTGGCGTGGATGGCCGGGATCTCCGCGACCGCGCCGACGTCGAGGGCGTCGGCCCTGAACGCCTCGCTGGTCTGCGGCCCGCCGCTGAGGTTGGCCCACTCGATGTCGAACGAGAAGTCGTCGATCTGGCCGGAGAGCTGGAGCGCGACCTTGGTCGGGGGGTCGCCGACGATCAGCTTGGTGCCCTGGGGGACGGAGGCGGGCAGCGGGGCGTCAGCCGCGAGGTTTCCTCGCTCGTCCGGCTCCTGGGCGCACGCGGTCATGAGCGTGAGCAGGAGCGCGGCGAGCGCCGGTCGGAGGAGGCGTGAGGCAGGCATGTGGGTGTGTGTCCTCTGGTCGTCACTGATGCTGCGGGCGGCCGGATGCGGCTCTGGTCAGCGACACTGCGCGCTGGCGACGTGGCCGTGGTCCACGTGCGGGCGCCTGGTCAAGCGGAGGCCCTGGCTCATGACCACGAAGCTACGAGCCTCTGCGCCCTAAGTCAACATTTCCTACCAGATATAAGGGTTTTGTTGCCGTGACGGCAGGACCCCGGCCGGCGCAGGGGCTCAGGCGATGGTGCGGGCGATGGTCTCGTAGGCGTCGTAGCGCAGCGCCGACTCGCGCAGCCGCTTCACGTTCCGCCGGTAGCGCTCGTCGCCGAGCACCGCCGTCACGGCCCGGCGCACGGCGTCCGCGCCGGGGCGGCCGGTGCGCAGGTCGATCCCGGCGCCGCTCCAGGACACGCGGGCGGCGATCTCGGGCTTGTCCTCCGTGGCACCGGCCACGACGAGGGGGACGCCGTGGTGGAGCGCCGCGTGCACGCCGCCGTAGCCGCCGTTGGTGACCAGCGCGTCGGCGTGGGGCAGGAGGCGGTCGAACGGCACGTACGCGGCCACGATCGCGTTGCCGGGCACCGTGCCGCCCAGCGCGGCCCGCACCTCGGCGGGGCCGTCGGCCCGCGCGGTCGCGGCCACCACCAGCGCCTCGGCCCCGGCCAGGCCGCGCAGCGCGGGCACGACGAGCTCGCCCAGGTCCCCGTTGGCCAGCGTGCCCTGGGTGACCACGACGACGGGACGGCCGCCGGACAGCTCTCCCCACCAGGCGGGCGGCTCGAACCCGGCGGCCTCCGGGGGCGGCAGGGGGCCGGCGAAGCGGAAGGAGGCCGGCAGGTCGGCGCGCGGGTACTCGAACTCGGGCACGGTGAGCTGCAGGTAGTGGTCCGGCACGGTGACCGTGGCGTCGTACAGGAAGCCGGGCAGCGTGACCCCCTGCGCCGCGAACACCTTCTCGCAGTGCTCCTGCACGGGCGCGAAGGCCGCGCGCGCCTCGGCGTTCAGCGCCAGGTGCCTCTCACGCCCGCTCGGGTGCAGCCCCATCCCGTACGGCGGCGCGTCCGCGCTGTGCGCCATCACCGGCACGACGCCCAGGCCGACCACCGTCGGCCGCGGCCCCCGCTGCTCGCGCAGCACCAACGGGAACGCGCCCAGGAACAATGCGTCGGCCACCACCGCGCCCGCCGGGAACGTCTCCAGCAGCCCGGCCAGGGCCGCCCACTGTCCGGGCAGGCAGTCGGCGAACACGCGCCGCGCGTAGACCGCGTCCATGCCGGGCCCGGGCTCCACCTCGGCGAACTCCGGGAAATGCGCCGCCATGCGGCGGTCGTCGTAGTCGGCCTCCGGCGGCAGCGCCAGATGCCGCGCCCCCGTGGCGCGGACCCGCTCGGCGAAGCGGGAACCGGTGAGCACGACCACGTCGTGGCCCCGCCGGACCAGGTCGGCGGCGACCGACAGCAGCGGGGTGACGTGACCGTGCAGCGGCGTGGCGCAGACGATGGTCTTCGGCATCGGTGGTCCCCCAGTCGGTGCGGTGCGGTGCGGTGCGGACGTCAAGGCGGCCCAGGTCCCCCGTCGGGCGAAGACCACCCTCACTACCCCCACATTTTGCCCGGACGGCCAGGTGTTGCTAGAGTCCCCGCCGTTGAGCGTGTGACACCAGATGGCGAGGGAGGTCGATGAATATGGCTGCCAGCGGCCGTCTTCAGCCTGCCCTTGTCCGGCCCGCGGCAGCCTAGCGCCGGGGCCGGTCGTTCCTCAGCGACGACCAGGAGTTGTCACCATGTCCTCCAACGCGTCTTTCAACGGGTCCTTCACCCCGTCGTTCAGCATCCCGGAGTCCTCCGTCGTTCCGGAGCTGATCACCGACCGTCTCGTCCTGCGGGCGTGGACCCCCGGTGAGGTCGGCGCCGTCCTCGGCGGCCCGCGCCCGGCGCACTGGGCCGCGGACTTCCCCGCCGAGGGCGATCACGTGATCGCCGGACTGTTCGCCGACCATCCCGCGTGGCTGGGCGTCTACGGCCACCGCCAGATCGTCGAACGGGCCGGCGGCCGGACGGTCGGCTCCATCGGCCTGTTCTGGCCCCCGGCCGACGGCACCCTGGAGATCGGCTACGGCGTCGTCGCCTCCCGGCGGGGCCGCGGCTACGCCTCGGAGGCCACCCGGGCGCTGACCGGGTTCGCCCTGCTGGCGCCGGAGGTCCACACCGTGCACGCCACCGTCGACCCGGCCAACCCGGCCTCGGTCCGCGTCCTGGAGAAGGCCGGCTTCGAGCGCGCGCCCGGCCAGGGCACGGACGGCACGCTCCGCTACCGGCGGACCGGCCCGTTCGCGTAACGGGATCCCGGCCGGATCGGCGGCGTCCTCGCGCCGCCGATCCGGCACCCGTCGCCGGCCGCTACGCGGTGATGAGCCGGCGTTCCTGGGTGATGATCGCCTCGACGTCGAGGTCGTAGTTGCACAGCACGACCGCCACCCAGTCGATGTCCAGGTAGATGCTCCAGTTCGTCGAGCCGCCCGCGACCCCGCCGCCGTGGGAGATGTAGCGCCGGTCGTCGTAGACGGACGCGGTCGGCCCGTAGGCGTGGAAGGCCTCGCCGCGGGCGGGGTCGGCGAGGCCCTCGCGCATGGGGGCGCCGGAGACCTTGGCGTTCACGTACAGCTCGATGTGGGCTCGTTTGAGCAGTTCGTCCTTCTGCAGCGCGAGCGCGAAGCGGACCAGGTCGGGCGCCGTGGAGAAGCCGTTCCCGCCGCCGGAGCCGATGAAGGCGCGCGCCGAGTTGCTCCCCTTCACCGGGCCGGTGCCGCCCTTGTCCAGGTTGCGGACGCCGTCCACCCGCGAGCCGTCCTCCTGCAGCATGTACGGGTGCGCGATGCGCTCGTCGGCCAGCCACTCGGGCCGGGTGTGATAGGCCGACCTGTGCATTCCCGCCACCTTGAAGACGTGCTCGCGGACGTACTCGTGGAAGGGCAGCCCGGAGACCGTGGCCACGAGTTCGCCGAGCACCTCGTACCCCATGCTGGAGTACTCCTTGCCCGTGCCCGGCGTGAAGCGCAGCGTCTGCGTGCGCGCCCGCCGCGCGATGTCCCGCGTCCGCTCCTCGATGCTGGTGAAGACGTGGCCCTCCGACGTGGTGTTGGTGGGGTCGGTCATCCCGCCGGTGTGCGTGAGCAGCCCCTTGATGTAGCGGCCGAAGGCTCCGCCCGGCCGCAGGTCCGCCGGGATCGCGCCGCTGGACCCGCTGGACCCGGTGGACCCGGTGGACTCGGTGGACTCGGTGGACTCGGTGGACCCGGTGGCCGCCTGGGCGGCGCCCGAGGCCGCCGTCACGCCGCTCGCGGCGAAGGGGACGGCACCGAGCAGGCCGAGGGCGGTGCGTCGCGAAGGCCGTGACTCCTGCCGGGTCATGTACGCCTCTTTCCGTCGTCATGTGTTCTCATCTGGTGTGAGCCCGGTCGGGCGCCCACGGTGCAAGCCGAGCGTGTGTTTTCGCAGCGTTTCCGTGGGCGAAATGTAACGCCTGCTACATTTGTCCGCGTGACAGACCGATGGCTCGTCCTCGTGATCAAACTGCCCGCCGAGCCCTCGCGGCACCGGGTGGCGGTCTGGCGGGAGTTGCGCAAGGCCGGCGCGCTCTCGCTGGGCCAGGGCGTGTGGGCGATGCCGGACGTCCCGGCCTTCGCCGACGGCGTACGGCGCGCGATCGAGCTGACGGAGCGGGCCGGGGGCCAGGCCGTGAGCCTGTCCGCCGCCGGGCGCGAGCCGCAGGACGCCGGCCGCTTCGAGGTGATGTTCACCGCCGCGCGCTCGGAGGACTGGGCCGAGTTCCTCTCCGACTGCGCCAAGTTCGATGCGGAGCTCGCCAAGGAGATCCGCATCGCCAAGTTCACGCTGGCCGAGCTGGAGGAAGAGGAGCAGAGCCTGGAGCGGCTGCGGCGCTGGCACCGGGACCTCACGGCCCGCGACGTCTTCGGGGCGCCCGAGGCGGCGCTGGCCGGCGAGCGTCTCAAGGAGTGCACGGCCGCCTGCGAGGACTACGCCGAACGCGTCTTCGCCGCCCTGCACCACAACGACGGGGAGGGCGCATGACCACGGCCCCGAACCCCGACAACGGGGAGGGGCGTGTGACCGGCGCGCCGCGTCGGGCGATGTGGCCGCTCTACGCGGCCGGGTTCACCACCGCGTTCGGGGCGCACGGCATCGCCGCCAACCTGGGCGGCTTCTCCGGTGACGCGATCACCTCCCTGCTGGTGCTCGGGGGGCTGCTCGCCCTGTACGACGGCGCCGAGGTCGTGCTCAAGCCCGTCTTCGGCACCCTCGCCGACCGGATCGGCGCCCGTCCGGTCCTGCTCGGCGGCCTGGTCGCCTTCGCCGCCGCCTCCGCCCTGTACGCGGTCGCCGACAGCCCCGGCTGGCTCTGGGCCGCCCGTCTGGGACAGGGCGCGGCCGCCTCCGCGTTCTCCCCGTCGGCCTCGGCGCTGGTCGCCCGGCTCAACCCGGCCGGACGCCACGGCCGCGCCTTCGGCGGATACGGCTTCGCCAAGTCCGTCGGGTACACGCTGGGCCCGCTCCTGGGCGGCGTACTGGCCTGGGCGGGCGGGCTGCGGCTGCTCTTCGCCGTCATGGCCGTGCTGGGCGGAGCGGTGGCGCTCTGGGCCGCCCTGGCCGTCCCCAGGCTGGAGCCGCTGCCCCGGTCCCGGCAGACGGTGCTCGACCTGGCCCGCCGCCTGTCCTCCCGTGCCTTCCTCGCCCCCACCGCCGCCCTCGCGGGCGCGACCGCCGCGCTGTCGGTCGGGGTCGGCTTCCTGCCCGTCTCCGGCGCGGCGGCGGGCCTCGGCACGGTGGCCACCGGCGCCGCCGTCTCCGTCCTGGCCGCCTGCGGCGCCCTCGTCCAGCCGTACGCCGGGCGCGCCCTCGACGCCGGCCGCCTCACCACCCGCGCCGGCCTGGCGACCGGCCTCGCCATCACCGCCGCCGGCCTCGGCTGCGCCCTGCTGCCCGGTCTGACCGGCCTGCTCTCGGCCGCGGTCCTGATCGGCGCCGGGACGGGCCTGATCACGCCGCTCGGGTTCGCCGCACTGGCCGCCGCCACGCCGCGCGAGCACCTGGGCCAGACCATGGGGTCGGCTGAACTCGGCCGCGAACTCGGCGACGCCGGCGGGCCCCTCCTCGTGGCCGGCGTCGCCACCGCCACCGCCCTCCCGTACGGCTTCGCCGCCCTCGCCGCCCTACTGGCCCTGGCCCCCCTCCTCACCCTCACCACCCACCACCGCACCAAAAGCCCCGACAACCACCACTGACCACGGGCCGGCACCACCCACCCCACCCGGGGGCACTTGGCCGCTGCGGGACCGAGTCGCAGCCGTGCCCGGCCCAGGCGCCCGGCCCAGACGCCCGACCTGTGTGCGCCTGACCGTGGTGGGATCGCCCCGCCTCAACCGCGCGCCCGTGTGCCGGGGCCGATGCGGACGGTCGTTCCGGGCGTGGGGATGGCGGTCTCGAAGGAGGCCGGAGCGGTTGACGACTCGGTGGGTGGGTGCCCGCACTGTCTTGATCGCGGAGTTAGCGTCGAACCATGGCTAACTCAGGCACGGGCCCCGGCCCCATCACCCCGGACGGATCCCCCGTCGAGTTCTACAGCATGCTCAAACCCAACGGCGAGCCCGAGCTCGTCGCCCAGGTGACGCCGCCCGGCGGTTCGGTCCTCGAGCTGGGCGCCGGTGTCGGCCGGGTGACGCACCCGCTCGTCGGGCTGGGCTTCGAGGTGGTGGCCGTGGACGAGTCCGCCGAGATGCTGGAACGGGTGCGGGGCGCGCGCACGGTGCTCGGACGGGTGGAGGAGTTGCGGCTCGGCGAGCGCTTCGACACGGTCATGCTGGCCTCCCAGCTCGTGAACACCGTCCAGGACCAGGCCCGGCGCGCCCTGCTGGCGGCCTGCGCGCGTCACGTCAAACCCGGTGGCGCGGTGCTGATCCAGTGGATGCCCGCCGACGCCCACGACCGGTGGCACGTGGGCATGGGCAGGAGCGACGGCGACGTCACGATCACGATGGCGGCCGTCGAGGAGGTCTCGCCGGGGGTCTTCGAGGCGACCATGCGCTACACGTACGGCGACGACGACAGCGGCGGCGGCAGGGTGTGGACGCAGTCGTTCTCCTCCAAGCGCCTCACCGACGACGATCTCGCCGCCGACCTGGCCGCCGAGGGCCTGCGGCTGCGGCGCTTCCTCACGGACGACCGCACCTGGCTCCTGGCAGCGCCCTTTACGATGTAGATCTTATTACATGTGCTGAAATTACTGGAAAATACTGGGACTGTTGGTACGCTCGCGCCATGAGTGACCGGCTGGACGATCTCGAACGGCGGATCGACGAGCTGCGGGCGGGCGTGCGCAAGGCGATGCGGGTCAGGGACGGCGCGACCGCCCGTGTCCTGCGGGCCGAGCTGCGCAGCGCCGAACGCGCCTGGGACGCCCTCGTGACCGGCGTGCAGCCGAAGGCCAAGGAACACCCGCCGCGGCTGGTCACCGTACGCGAGCAGGTGCACCAGGGGCTGCGGCTGCTGGGGGCGGCCGCGCAGCCGCGGCTGGTCGTGGCCGTGAGCGAGGCGTTCTTCGGCGGCACCATCCGCAGCAACCAGCTCACCAGCCTGCGCAGGGACGAGGAGCGCTCGTTCAGGTCGTCACCCTTCGGCCGGCCCTACTACCTGTGCGCCGCGCTCACCGACCGCCTCTCCCCCGCCCGCGGCCTGCTCACGCTCAGCGCCTGGCCGCTGGAGCGGCGGGTGGTCGGCCCGCTCAGCCCGCGCGTCGACTTCCTGACCTGCGCCATCGCGGTGGCCGAGCAGGAGACGGACGACGATCGGGCGGTCAGGTTATTGGTGAGGATGGCCAGGAACATCCCGGGCGCGACCGACGGCTCGCTGGGCCCGCCCGACCCGGCCCGGGTGGCCGAGGCGGCCCGCGCCGAGCTGCGCGTGCACGCGGAACGCGACACGCGGGATCGCGCCGAGCTGGCAGAACGCGCCGCCGCGCAACTCGGTGACGTCGCCCGGCTGTTCGGCGCCGCTACGCTGAGCACGATCAAGAAGGAGAAGGCGAAGTGAGCGGCTTGAAGCGCGAAGGCGACCACGTGCACCGGCTCGATGCGCTGCGGGGCACGACGCCGCAGCAGCCGCACGACGCCCGCGCCATCGCGGCCCTGGCCGCGAACCCGGGCTGCACCCGCCGGGCGCTCATGGACGGCGCCGGCATCGACAAGGACGCCGCGGCCCAGCACCTGGGGTTCCCGGCGCCGTTCGGGCAGTCGCCGTTCGCGATCACGCGCGGCAACGTGTTCGAGTCGCTGGTCAAGGCCGACGGGTGCGCCGAGCTGCTGCGGATGCTGCGCGAGCTGCTCGGCCTGCCGATCGCCGAGGTGTCCTACCACGACGTGGAGAACGTCGGCGCCCACCTGCGCGCCGCCCACACCCGGGCGCTGATCGACCGGGCCGCGGGCGAGGGCCAGGACGCGGGCACGCTGTACGACCACCCGCTGCTCACCCTGGAGATCGCCGGCCACACCGCCTACCTGGAGCCCGACGTGGTGGCCTTCCAGCTCGGCGGCCGCTTCCACATCGTGGAGATCAAGTCGTTCGCCGTCGTCGACGGGCAGGCCGACCCGGCGGCGGTGGCGGGGGCGGCGCGGCAGGCGGCGGTCTACGTGCTGGCGCTGCGCACGTTGCTCGAGGAGCTGGGGCACGACCCGCTGAAGGTGGCGCACGAGGTGGTGCTGGTCTGCCCGGAGAACTTCGCGAACCGGCCGGTCGCGACCCTGGTCGACGTACGCAAGCAACTCGCCGTCCTGCGCCGTCAGCTCACCCGGATGACCACGCTCGACCGGCTGCTCGAAGGGCTGCCCGACGACCTGACCTTCGACCTGCGGCCCGGCGAGGACGGCCGGCCGACCAGGCCGGTGGCCGAGCTGGCCGACGCGCTGCGCAGGACGACCGCCCGCTACGCCCCCGACTGCCTGTCCACGTGCGACCTGTGCTTCTTCTGCCGCGACGAGGCCCGGCAGGAGGGCGCCTCCGACCTGCTCGGCCGGCAGGTGCGCGACGAGCTGGGCGGGGTGGCCTCGGTGGCCGAGGCCCTGGGCCTGGCCGACGGGACACGCGATCCCGCCGAGGGGCAGGAGGAGATCGCCCGGCTGCTCCGCAACGCCGAACGCCTGCGCAAGGAGTGCCTGAATTGAGCCCTTCGCCGACCGCACGCTCGCCGCGGAGACGTTCGACATGAGCCTGCTCACCTCGCTCGCCCGGCTGCGGGCCCTGGACGAGGGCATCGCGCAGCCCGTCGCGACGGTCAGGCACTGTCATCTGTCCGACCGGCCGATGGTGTTCATCCCGCTCAAGCTGTCCGGCGAGGCCGCCGCGCCGCTGGCCGCGATGCTGGGCACCGAGAAGGACCGGCCGCGCCTGCTCGTGGTGACCCAGCCGCGCAACCGGGACCTGCGCTTCGCCTGGGCGGCCGAGCTGGCCGGGGTGCTGCTGCCGTACGTGGAGACGTTCCTCGGCGACACCGAGACGGTCGAGCGCAAGAACGCCGACCCCTACGAGCGGGCGCTGGACGCCCCGCAGCTCATCGTGCCGAACCAGGCGGGCGTGACCTTCACCCGGCTGCTCGGGCGCTCGACGCGCTTCCGCCGGGCCGACGGGCCCTATCCGGTGCCCGACGTGGTGCCGATGCTGGGGCGGTGGCTGACCTACTTCGGGGAGCGGGCGACGTACCCGGGGTCGTCGATGATGACGGCCGCCACCGAGGAGCTGGGCCGGCACTGGGCCAGCGGGCAGAGCGGGCTCGAGGACGCCAACCTGGCCGCGCTGCTCGCCTGGATCACCACGGGGCCGAGCGACGAGGCCGAGGACCCGCTGATCTGGCCGCCCGCCGGGCCCGCCACCGATCCCGGCTTCGACGCCGAGGTGCTCGCCCCGGCGATCGAGAGCGAGTCGGCCGAGCGCATCACCGAGGCGCTGCGCACCCAGCTCGAACCCACGTGGCGGCTCATGTGGCAGGCGATCGACCTGCTGGCCGCGCTGCCGGAGGGCGCGAGCGTGGCGCAGCGGTGGGAGCAGGACCGCGGCTCGTTCAGCGGCATGGCGGTGCACATCTCCGAGGGCGCGCCGCCGCAGCCCCGGCGCGACGGCGCGATCGCCGCCGCGGCCAAGCTGGCCCGCATGGAACGGGCCCAGGCCGCGTACGACGTGCAGCGCGCCTACGACGACCCCCTGGTCATGGCCGAATACCGGCTGACCGGCGAGGCGTTCGCGGGCGAGGTGATCGAGACCGTGCCCGACAACACCGAGGGCGAGGGCCGCTCGCGCAAGCTGCGCCCGCTCGTGGTGATCAAGACCGACGACCCGGTACGCCTGCCGCCCGGCACCTCACTCGGCACCCCGCAGCGCCGCGGCCAGGGCGCCGAGCTGGTCGACGCGGCCGGCGGGCTCGTCACCCTGAAGATCACCAAGGGCATGGGCCGGGGCAGGACGCCCGCCCCCGGGGCCGTGCCGGAGATCGGCGATCGGGTCTGCTACACGTCGCTGACCGACGACTTCCAGGGCTCCCCCGGCCTGCCCGACTCCGAGGCCACGCCGTGGACCCACGGCGGGCCGCCGCAGGAATACGTGCCCGACGACGAGGACGCGCAAGAGGAGTGGTCGTGACCGACAGCCCCGAGCAGGTCATCAGGAACGTCCTGGCCGACCTGCCCCGGCATCGCGGCGTGGTCGTCGACTCCCCGCCGGGCGCGGGCAAGTCCACCCTCGTGGTGCGGGCCGCCGCCCACATCGCCGCCACCGGCGAGCCGCTGATGATCGTGGCCCAGACCAACGAGCAGGTCGACGACCTGGTGACCAGGATCGCCGACAAGCACCCCCATCTGCGGGTGGGGCGGCTGTCGGCCGGCGGCTACGTGCCCCCGCTGCGCCTGCTGGAGCTGGCGGGCGTCCGGGTCGGCACCCGTATCCAGGACCTGGGCGACCCGGACATCGTCATCGCCACGGCGGACAAGTGGGCCTGGATCAGCGGCCGGGTGTGGCCGTGGGCGATCGTGGACGAGGCGTACCAGATGCGCTCGGACAAGCTGCTGCGGATCGCGGGGCTGTTCGAGCGGGCGCTGTTCGTGGGCGATCCCGGGCAGTTGGACCCGTTCTCGATCGTGGACGGCGACCGCTGGTCGGGGCTGTCGTGGGACCCGCTGCAGAGCGCGGTGTCGGTGCTGCTGCGGCACAACCCGGACCTGCCCGTGCACCGGCTGCCGGTGTCGTGGCGGCTGCCCGCCACGGCGGCGCCGGTGGTGTCGCAGGCGTTCTACCCGTTCACCGGGTTCCGGTCCGGGACCGGGCACGGGGACCGGTGGCTGGAGCTGTCGACGGGCGGCATGGGCACCGTGCACGACCGGGCGCTGGAGGAGGCGGCCCGGTCGGGGTGGGCGCTGCTCGAACTGCCGAACCGGCACACGGTGCGGACCGACGGCGAGGCCGTGCAGGCGGTGGCGCTGCTGGCCGAGCGGCTGCTGCAGCGCGGCGCGACGGCCGGATCGGAGCAGGGCGAGCGGCACGTCACGGCGGACCGGATCGCGGTGGGGGCGGCGCACCGGGACCAGGTGGCGGCCATCCGGGCGGCCGGGCTGCCGCCGGAGATCACCGTGGACACCGCCAACCGGCTCCAGGGCCGCGAGTACGACGTGACGATCGTGCTGCACCCCCTGTCGGGACGCAGGGACGCCACGGCCTTCCACCTGGAGTCGGGACGGCTGTGCGTGCTGGCGTCGCGGCACCGGCACGCGTGCGTGGTGGTGGCCAGGGCCGGGATCGCCGAACTGCTGGACGCCCATCCGTCGGCGGAGCCGGTGCAGCTCGGGGTGCCGGTCAAGTTCCCGGACGGCTGGGAGGCCAACCAGTCGGTGCTGGAACACCTGGCCCGCCACCGGGTGTGACCGCCGCCCAAGACGGCCACGTCAGGGCGCTCCGGGCCCAGGGGCCAGCCAGAGGCGGCCGGGTCGGGGCCGGTCAGAGGCGGCGGCCCCAGATGTCGATGACCATGACGGGGCGCATCCCCGCCGACTCGTACAGCCCGAGGGCCGGGGTGGTGTTGTTGGAGTCGACGTGCAGGATCGTGCCCTTGCGGCCGCGGGCGGCGTCGGCGGCGAAGGCGTGCCGCAGCAGGAACCGCCCGAGCCCGCGCCCCCGGAACTCCGGCGCCACGGCCAGCGTGGCCACGTAGCCGCAGCCCTCGTCGGACAGGAACTGGTTGCTGCCGATCACCACGCCCGCCGCCCGGCCGTCGATCCTGGCGAGCGTGAGCTGGCCCCAGTCGGTGGCGCTCGACGACTGCCGGCGCTCGTACCACTGGTCGTAGGGGGCCGGGACGAAGGCGAAGTGCTGGGCGAACCCCTCCTGGTGCACCTGGTGGGCCTCGCGCCGCACGTCGTCGTCCTCGCCGGTGTGCAGCGTGAGGCCGCCCGGCGGTACGGGCGGGGAGAGCGGGCCGTCGTGGTCGATGCGCATGCGGTGAAAGCTGGTGGCCGGCTCGAAGCCGAGCTCCTCGGCCTTGACCCGCTTGGCCTCGTCGACGCGGTAGACGCCGACGTGCAGGGTGACGCCGTCGTGGCCCCGTTCGGCGGCCAGCTCGCGGGCGCGCCCGATCACGCGCTCCCACAGGCCCTCCGCCAGGCCCTCGACACCGGGGCGGACGATCACCTCGACGTCCACCAGGTCGCTGTCGCCGGTGGCGCAGGCCCAGGCCCAGGCGACGAGCCGGCCCGCGGCGTCGTACGCCAGCCAGCCGTCCTTGTCCCGGTCGAAGCCTGGTTCGACCAGTTCGTCGACGATGTCGTCGAAGGTCGAGTCCGGTCCGCCGATCACCGAGGTGTCGTAAGCGGCGACGAGCTCGTGGATGGCGGCGGCGTCGTCCACGCGCGGCCGGCGGATGTCATGCATGGAGAGAATTGTCGAGAAAAATCGGGCTTTACGCCTCTCATTTTTCGAGGACTAAGCTGGTCCCGTGCTCGACAGGACGCCGCTGCACATCGACATCGCCCAGCGCGACGTGACGACCGTCGCGCTGACACTGAGCGGCGACCTCGATCACGACTCGGTGGCCCAGCTCGCCGCCCTCACCTTCGCCGCCGGCTACAGCCGGATCGACGTCGACCTGTCGGCGCTCAGCTTCGTCGACTCCTCCGGCCTGGCCGCCCTCATGCGCCTGCAGCAGCAGGCCGCGGGGGTCAACGCCGTGGTGCACGTGGTGGCGTTGACGCCCTACCTGCGCGGCCTGTTCACGATGACCGCCCTCGATCAGCTCTTCACCCTGCCGCCGCTGTGACGGCGGCCGGCGTGGGCGCCGCTCAGCCCGCCGCCGGTGTGACCGCCTTCTCCGGCGCGGCGTCCATGGGACCGGCGCCGCGCAGCGGGATCTCCTTGACGAACGCCGCCAGCACCGGCACCACGACCGCGAACGCGATCGCCCACCAGAACACCCCGGAGATCGAGGTCGCCAGCGACTCCAGCAGCCCGGTGCGCATCTGGGCCGGCATCTGCGCGACGGTGGCGGCGTCCATCCGGGCGCCGGTCGTGGCCAGCCCCTCCGCCGCCTCCGCGCCGAACCGGCCGCTCAGCTCGGACAGGAGGTGGTTGTTGAAGATCGCCCCGAACAGCGAGACGCCGAACGAGCCGCCGATCGACCGGAAGAACGTGGCCGCGCTGCTGGAGACGCCCAGGTCCTTCTGCTCCACGCTGTTCTGCGCGATGAGCATCGTGGTCTGCATGAGGAAGCCCATGCCGAGGCCGAGCACCGCGATGTAGACACCGGTCAGCCAGGACGGCGTGCCGACGTCCATGGTGGACAGCAGCCACATGCCGACGGCCATGCCGACGCCGCCGATGATCGGGTAGATCTTGTACTTGCCCGTGCTGGTGATGGCCTTGCCCACGAACAGCGACACCACCATGGCGGCGCCCATCATGGGCAGCAGCAGCAGGCCGGAGTTGGTGGCCGAGGCCCCCTGCACCATCTGCTGGAACAGCGGCAGGAAGTTGATCGCGCCGAACATGGCGAACCCGAGCAGGAAGCCGATGATCGAGATCAGCGTGAAGTTGCGGTTGCCGAAGAGCTGCAGCGGCATGATCGGCTCGACCGCCTTGCGCTCGACCATGATGAACGCGACCAGCGTGACCACGGCGAGCGCGGCCAGGCTGAGGATCTGCCACGAGCCCCAGGTGTACTGGTTGCCGCCCCAGGTGGTGATGAGCACCATGGCGGTGATGCTGACCGACAGCAGGATCGCGCCCGCCCAGTCGATGCGGACCTTGTTGTGCAGCTTCGGCAGGTGCAGCTTCATCACGAGCAGGACCAGCGCGACCGCGCCGACGGGCAGGTTCACGTAGAAGGCCCAGCGCCAGTCGAGGTGGTCGGTGATGAAGCCGCCGACCAGGGGGCCGGCGATCATCGCCAGCGACATGACGCCGGCCATGATGCCCTGGTACTGGCCCCGCTCCCGGGGCGGCACCAGGTCGCCGATGATCGCCATGACGTTCACCATGAGGCCGCCCGCGCCCAGCCCCTGCACCGCGCGGAACGCGATCAGCTCGGCCATGCCGCCCTCGGGGCCGCCGAACAGCTCGGAGCCGGCCATGCCGCAGAGCACGGAGCCGATCATGAAGATGACGATCGAGATGATGAAGATGTTCTTGCGGCCGTACAGGTCGCCGATCTTGCCCCAGATCGGGGTCGAGACGGTCGTGCCCAGCACGTACGCGGTGACGACCCACGACAGATGCGTCAGACCGCCTAATTCCCCCACGATGCGCGGCATGGCCGTGCCCACGATCATGTTGTCCAGCATGGCCAGCACCATCGCCAGCATCAGGCCGGGCAGGACGACCATGACCTCACGGCGTCGTCCGACTGCCTCCGCCACGACACACCCCCCATGTCACTCTTGCTTACTTGCCGACCGGCAAGCGTAGAATAAGCTAGATACTTACTTGCCGGCCGTCAAGTCGAAATAGGTGGGAAGTGCGGGAAGACACCCGAACCCGGATCCAGGAGATCGCGCTGCGTCTCTTCACCGAGCAGGGTTACGAGGCGACCTCGCTACGGGAGATCGCCGAGGAGCTCGGGGTGACGAAGGCGGCTCTCTACTACCACTTCAAGACCAAGGACGACATCGTCGCCAGCCTGGTCGACATGCGGCTGGCCGAGCTCGGCGAGCTGCTCGCCTGGCTCAGGAGCCGGCCCAAGACGCCGGAGACGCGGCGCGAGCTCGTCGAGCGCTACGCCGCGCAGGTCCGCGAGACCCGGCATCTGGGGATCGAGCGGTTCATGCAGCGCAACCAGACCGCGCTGCGCGACCACCCCACGCTCATCAAGATCCGCGACCGGATGATGGAGCTCACGACGGAGATGAGCCCGCCCGGGGCCACGCCCGCCGAGCGCATCAGCCACTCCCTGGCGCTGTTCGCCATGCACGCGGGCAAATGGCTGATGAAGGACGACGAGCTCAGCGAAGAGGAGATCCACAAGGCGTGCCTGGAGGTGGCCGCCCGGCTACTGGAGCCATAGCTTTTCGGACCCCGGGCCCCGAAATGGACGATTGGGACAGCGCATTCGGGGCAGAAGGCTGCCACGCATCCAACCGGGAGGAGAAGCAGTGGAGGCTATGATAGCGCTCCGACTGCCCAGGGATGCGGCGAGCGTCCCGCTGATCAGGCAGATGCTGGACGGCACGCTGCGGTCGCTCGGCGTCGAGCCGCAGGTCCGTGACGACATCGAGCTCATGCTCACCGAGGCGTGCTCCAACGTGATCAGGCACGCGGTGCCGAGCGATGATTACATGGTCAGCGCCACCGTCCACGACGACATGTGCTTCATCAAGGTGGTCGACACGGGCGGCGGATTCCGGCCGGGCGACGTGCCCGAGCCCGACCCGGGCGCGGAGCACGGCCGCGGCCTGCAGATCATGCGCGCGCTCGCCGACGACATCCGCTTCACCAACAGACGGGAGAACGGAGCGGTCGTCTGCCTCGAGAAACGCCTGCGGTACGCGCCGGGAGCGGCCGGGCAGCACCTCATGCACACCTGACCGCATCCCCTATCGAACATGCGGAACGCACACTAGATCCCGGTATGGCGCTCCACCGGCACCCGCCGGTGGAGCCGGGATCGGTGGAGGTCGCCACCGGAACGCTCGCGATCCCTGGGGCGTGCGCCGCCGAGCGTGAAGCGGCGGCGCACGCGGGGCTTCACCCCGCTCAGCTCGGCCCGCCGTCGCTCAGGCGCCGTCTCCCCGCTGAGTTTCAGCTCCAGCCGGGCTCGGCGCCGCGTCAGGCGCCTCCAGATCCCACGCCAGTCGGTCAGCGTCCCGGCCAGGGCCAGCAGGGTGATCATGCCGATCACCGCGATGAGGAGCACCGCCAGGACGATGAGGACGAAGACCATCACCAAAGAGCCGATCATGCCGAGCACAGCCACCATTCGGCGGAAAGTGCCCCGCTACCAGGACTTTATTCCAATTTTTTGGGATATATCGAGCTTACTCCGCCCCACCGTTGAGCTGCTCGAGCTGCTCGAACTGGTCGAGCCGCCCCGGCAGGAGGTCGAGCCGGCGCAGAATGACCCCTTCGCGCAGCGCCCACGGGCACACTTCGAGCCGGTCCACCTCGAACAGGTCCATGGCCGCGTCGGCGACCACCGCCCCGGCCGCGAGCTGCGCCGCCCGGCCCTCGGACACGCCGGAGAGCTGGGCCCGCTCCGCGGAGCCCATGGTGGTCAGCTTGACGGCCCAGTCGGCCATGTCTTGGCGGGACAGGGAGCGGGAGACGTACGGGCCGTCGCTGGAGGGGGCCGCCCCGGCGATCCTGGCGAGCTGCTTGAAGGTCTTGGAGGTGGCGACCGCCCGGTCGGGCTGGCCGAACCTGACGACGTCCCCGACGGTGCGGGCGATCTCGGTGCGTACGTGCTTGCGCAGCTTGCGTACCTCGTCCGTGGTGGGCGGGTCGCTGGTGAACCAGTCGCGCGTCAGGCGCCCGGCGCCCAGCGGCAGCGAGACGGCGCGGTCGGGCTCCTCGTCGACCCCGGCGGCGATCTCCAGCGAGCCGCCGCCGATGTCGAAGGCCAGCAGCCGCCCGGACGACCAGCCGAACCACCGCCGCACGGCCAGGAACGTCAGCCGGGCCTCGTCGCGCCCGGACAGCACGTCGATGTGCACGCCGCAGCGCTGGTCGATCTCGGCGAGCACCTGCTCGCCGTTGGCGGCCTCGCGCACGGCGGAGGTGGCGAAGGCCAGCAGGTCCTCCACCCCCTTGTCCTCGGCGAGGTGGACGGCCTCTTCGACGAAGTTGCCGAGCCGTTCGATCCCCTGCCGGCCCAGGCGGTGGTTCTGGTCGAGGTGCTCGGTGAGGCGCAGGTCGACCTTGTGGGAGTAGGCGGGCATGGGTCGCGCGCCGCGGTGGGCGTCGACGACCAGTAAGTGGACGGTGTTCGAGCCGATGTCCAGCACCCCGAGTCGCATGAGAAAACGCTACCGTTCTGCGGCTTTTACAGCGAAACGGAGCCGGAAGTGGTCGAGCGAGGCGGGCACCGGATCCTCCAACCTGACGGACGGTCTGACTGAGCGCTCACGCAGGAAGGCGCCCAGGAGGGTGGCCGCGGTGTCCAGCACCAGGTCCTGCCCGGCGCAGCGGCCGAAGCCCGCGCTGAACGGCACCCCCGCCCACCCCTCACCTCCGCCGAGCCACAGCTCGGGCCGGTAGGCGTCGCCGGGCTCGGCCCTGTTCACGTAGGGGCTGTAGATGATCGCGGTCGTGCCCTCGGGGAGGTTCCAGCGGGTGGGGCCGGTGGCCTCGCGCAGGATGGCGAGCGTGGTGGGCCAGAGCCGGAGGGACTCCAGCATCGCCGCCCGCAGGTGCTCGCGCTCCAGGGGGCCCGGGTGGGCGGCCAGCAGGGCCAGCGCCCGGTAGGCGCCGATGGCGGCGGCGTCGTAGGCGAACAGCCAGTGCGGCACCTGCCCCTCGGCGTTCACGTCGGCCGGGGCCGGGGTGCGGGCCAGCACGGCGGCCAGGCTGCCCGGCTCGGCCCGCGCCAGGTGCCCGGCCAGCCGGCGGCGGAAGGCGTTGCGCACGTCGGTACGCTGCCCGCGCAGGTAGGACCAGTTGGCGTCGCGGCGCAGCCGGTCGAGCTGGCGGGTGAGCGTGACGTCGTGGCGGGCCCCGTCGCCGAGCACGATGCGGCGCACGATCCGCCAGTGCGCCTCGTGGAAGAGCGGCCAGGTCAGCACCCCCTCGCGGGGCAGCGTGGCCACCTCCTCCGCGACGACCCGGGCGAACCTGCCCGCCTCCTCGCCGGTCGCGGCGGACGGGCCGGTCGCTTCCTCGTCGGTGAACCGGGCGGCCTCCGAGCAGAGCACCCGCTCGTTCAGCGCGCGCCGCCGCTCGCGCAGCTCCGGATCCGGGGTGATCAGCACGGCGTCGGGCTCGAAATGGCCGAGCGCGCCCCGTTTCTCCTTGGTCGCCGGGGAGAAGTCCCGGTCCGCGAGCACCGCCCGTACGTCGTGCGAGGACAGCGGCACCATGGCCCAGCGGCGGCCGGTAACCGGCACCAGCAGCGGCCCGTCGCCGTGCTCGGCCCGCAGCCGGCTCAGCAGCCCGATCGCGCGCCGCTCGGCGCCGGCCAGCGCCGCCAGGCGCGTCATGAGCGGCCGGCGGATGACGGCGCCCTCGGCCAGGGCCGGCAGCACCAGCGTGGTGGCCAGGGCGAGCGTCTGGGCGGCCGTGACCTGGGGTGGCCGCGTGATCGTGGGCATGTCCCAGGGACTACCCTTCCATGGTGTCGTGACACGTTTGGGGGGGATCCTTGACCGCTTGCTGTGGCCCGAGCCGGGAGGCCGCCGACGGGCCGTCCCAGGAGGCCGTGCGGACCGCCGCACAGGGCCCTGTGCGGGACGCCGTCAAAGGCGCCGTGCAGGGCGCCGTGCAGGGCGCCGTGCAGGGCGCCGTGGCGGCTCCTGCGCGGCGGGTGGCGCCGCGTGGGATGGTGCGGGTGCCCGGGGGGACGTTCCTCATGGGCGGGGACGATCCGGACGGCCGGCCGGAGGACGGCGAGGGGCCGGTGCGGGAGGTGCGGCTGGAGCCGTTCCTCATCGATCCGGCGTGCGTGACGAACGCGCAGTTCGCCACGTTCGTCAAGGAGACCGGCTACGAGACCGAGGCCGAGCGGATCGGCTGGTCGTTCGTGTTCCACCAGTTCGCCTCCCGCGGCGTGATGGACGCCTCCGTGCCGGGCGCGTCCTGGTGGGTGGGGGTCGAGGGGGCCACGTGGCGCTCCCCCGAGGGCCCGGGGTCGTCGGTCGGCGACCGGCAGAACCATCCCGTGGTCCACGTGTCGTGGCACGACGCCACCGCGTACGCCGCGTGGGCCGGCAAGCGGCTGCCCACCGAGGCGGAGTGGGAGATGGCCGCCCGCGGCGGCCTGGAGCGGGCGCGCTATCCGTGGGGCGACGAGCTGGCCCCCAAGGGCCGGCAGCGCTGCAACATCTGGCAGGGCCACTTCCCGACGGCGCCGAGCAAGGGGACGATGCCGGTCAAGTCGTTCCAGCCGAACGGCTACGGCCTCTACAACGTCTCGGGCAACGTGTGGGAGTGGACCGCCGACTGGTGGGGCACGGAGTGGCAGCCGTACGCCGACAATCCCGGGGGCCCGGCGGAGGGCACGGCGAAGGTGATCCGCGGCGGCTCGTACATGTGCCATGACTCCTACTGCAACCGCTACCGCGTGGCCGCGCGCACCTCGAACACGCCGGACTCCGCGACCGGGCACACAGGGTTCCGCTGTGCGGCCATACTCTGATCGCATGTCACGAACCCTGCGACTGTTGATCACCGGCGGCGGCACCGGTGGTCACACCTATCCGGCCCTGACGACCCTGTCGGCCGTCCAGCGACGTCAGGTGCCGCACGACGTGCTGTGGGTCGGCACGGCCAACGGCCTTGAGGCCCGGATCACGGCCGAGCACGGCATCCCGTTCAAGGCGATCATCACGGGAAAGCTGCGCCGCCGCCCCAACCTCAAAGAGCTGGGCACCAATGTCGCCGACGTGTTCCGCATCCCGATCGGGGTGTTCCAGGCGGTGGGCCACGCGGCCCGCTACCTGCCCGACGTGGTGCTCTCGACGGGGGGTTACGTGGCGGTGCCCATCGGGGTCGCGGCCAAGCTGATCCGCCGGCCGCTCGTGATGCACGAGCAGACGACCGTGGTGGGGCTGGCCAACCGCATCCTGGCCCGGCTGGCGACCCGGATCGCGCTGTCCCACGAATCCTCGATGGACTACCTGCCCGCCTCCGCCCGCGCGAAGGCGGTGGTGACGGGCAACCCGATCAGGCCCGAGCTGCTGCAGGGCAACCGGGCGGCGGCCTACGACCTGTTCGGGCTGACGTTCGAGGTGCCGCTCATCTACGTGACGGGCGGCGCGCAGGGCAGCAAGCAGATCAACACGCTGATCGCGGAGATCCTGCCGCGGCTGCTGCCGCACGCGCAGATCGTGCACCAGTGCGGGCCCGCGTGGATCGACCAGATGCGGGCCGTGGCCCTCCCCCCCGAGCTGGCCGACCGCTACCATCCGGTGCCGTACGTTGGCTCGGAGCTGGCCGACCTGTTCGCGGCGGCCGACGTGGTGATCTCGCGCAGCGGGGCGGGCACGGTGTCGGAGCTGACGGCCATCGGCAAGCCCTCGGTGCTGATCCCGCTGATCCCGACCGGCGGTGACGAGCAGCGCAAGAACGCCGGCTACCTGGCCTCGGCGGGCGCGGGGCGGGCACTGCTCGAGCCGCATCCGACGGGCGACCAGCTCCTGGCCGAGCTGATGCCGCTGCTGGCCGACCCCGGGCTGCGGCAGGCGATGGGGCAGGCGGCGGCCAAGCTCGGCCGCCTCGACGCGGCCGACGTGCTGTGCGACGTGCTGCTGGAGGCGGCGGGGCACGGGGCTCAAGGGCGGCACGGGGCACAAGGGCGGCACGGGGCACAAGGGCACGGGGTTCAAGGGCCTGGTGGTCAGGGGCAGCACGGAGGTCAGGGCGCGAGGTAGGCGTGCCGCGGCCGGCGGGTCAGGGCTCCAGGTAGCGGAACGCCTCGTGGGCGGAGCTCACGCTCCGCCTCAGCGCCTGCTCCAGCCGGTCGGCGTCGTGGGCCAGCCGTTCCAGCTCCGGTACGGCGAACGTGTCCGCCCCCGTCTCCGCCACCAGTTCCTCGTACTGGTGCAGCCGGCCGCGCAGCTCCTCGATCTGCCGGCGGGCCACGAAGGCCCGCTCGGCGTCGGTGACGTTGGCGGCGTACCGTTCCAGTGCCTCCACGCGCGCCAGCACGGCGTCCTCGCTGCTGTCGAGCGCGCGGGCGAGGGGCTCGGCCACGGCCTCCACCTCGGGGGTGAGGCCCTGCGAGACGGTCTCCCTGTGCTGGGTGCGCAGCGCGGACAGCTTGGCCAGCAACCGGGCGATCTCCCACTCCTGGGCGGGCAGCATGACGGCGTTCCTGACGTCGTCGAGCAGGCCCTCGGCGTTGACCCGGGAGTGGGTCACGGTGTCGATGGCGTGCTGGGCGCGGGCGAGCAGCCTGCCCGCGGACTCGTCGAGGTCCTCGGTGAGGATGTAGCGGCCCTCGTACCAGCGCAGTTGCTCGTAGACCGAGCGCTCGTACGCGTCGTGCTCCTCCTCGGGCAGGTCGTTGCGGACGAACAGCACGATCATCAGGGGGATGCCGAGCAGCACGAGCATGAGCAGGCCGAGGGGGCGGCCGAGGGCCCCCACCCCCAGCAGCAGGCCGAACAGGGCCACCGTCCCGAACGCCGCGGTCACGCGGTAGTGCGTGCCGGTGATGCTTCTGCGCGGCTCGGGGACCCAGCCGCGGCGCATCTTGAGCAGCACCTGGCGGCTTTGCCCGAGCAATTGGGCGTCCTCCGGAGGTACGCCGGGGTCTACCACCACATCCGCCACGAAATCGGATCCTAAGGGAAATCAACCGTTAAGGTGGCGGAACGCTTCGTGCGCCGAACTGACACTGTCGCGTAGCGCCTGTTCAAGGCGGTCGGCGTCGTCGGACAACCGGCCCAGCTCCGGCACCGCGGATCCGTCGGCGCCGGACTCGGCCAGGAGCTCCTCGTAGCGGGGCAGCCGGGCGCTGAGGCGTTCGATCTGGTCTCGGGCGCGGTAGGCGCGCTCGGCGTCGGCCACGTGGCCGGCGTAGCGTTCGAGGGCCTCGACGCGGGCGAGCACGGCGCGCTCGCTGCTGTCGAGCGCGCGGGCGAGGGGCTCGGCCACGGCCTCCACCTCGGGGGTGACGCCCTCGGAGACGACCTCCTGGTGCTCGGAGCGCAGCTCCGACAGCTTGGCCAGCAGCCGGGCGATCTCCCACTCCTGGGCGGGCAGCATGACGCCGTTCCTGACGTCGTCGAGCAGCCCCTTGGCGTGCACGCTGGAGTCCATGACCTGCTCGATGGCCGCCTGGGCGCGGGTCATGAGCGATCGGGCGGGGTCGTCGAGCTGTTCGCGTACGACGTAGTGGCCCTCGTTGTGGCGGGCGGCGTCGTAGACCTCGCGCTCCAGGACGCGCCGGCGTTCGACCTCGGCGTCGGGCCTGGGCCTGAGCAGGACGCTGACGATCAGCAGGGCCGCGCCGGTCATGATGACCACGAAGGGGGTGTAGCGGCCGGCGACGAAGAGGGCCAGGCCGTACACGACGGCCGCCAGGGCCGTCACGGTGGTCGCGAGCCGGGCCGCGTTGCCCACGATGGGACGGTGGCGTCTGTGCGCGGGCGCCCATCCCGCGTGGATGCGGGTGAGAAGTTTGCGGTTGTCACGAAGGAGGGCCGCGACATCGCCGGGCACCGCCGGATCGACTATCACCTTCGTATGACGTCCGGGCACGTTATTGATCCTATGTGCCCATCTGTCCGACTGTCAGCCTTCTCCGGCGTTCAGCCTTCGAGGTAGCGGAAGGCCTCGTGGGCCGAGCGGACGCTGCGGCGTAAGGTGCTCTCCAGGACGTCGGCGTCCTCGGCCAGCCGCTCGATCTCGGGGATGGCCAGCTTGTCCGCGCCCGACTCCGCGAGCAGCTCCTCGTAGCGCGGCAGCCGGGCGCGCAGCTCCTCGATCTGGCTGCGGGCGTGGTACGCGCGCTCGGCCTCGGCGACGTGCCCGGCGTAACGTTCCAGCGCCTCGACCCGGGCGACCACGGCCGCCTCGCTGTTGGACAGGGCCCGTTCGAGCGGCTCGATCACCGAGGCCACCTCCGGCGCGATGCCCCTGGCCAGCAGTTCCCGGTGCTCCAGGCGCAGCGCCGACAGCTTGGCCAGCAGCCGGGCGATCTCCCACTCCTGGGCGGGCAGCATGACGGCGTTGCGCGCGTCGTCGAGCAGGCCTTCGGCGTTGACGTGGGAGCGCAGCACCGAGCCGATGGCCCGCTGGGCCCTGAGCAGGATCTTCCGGGCGTCCTGGTCGAAGTCCTCGGCCAGGAGGTAGCGGCCGTCGTACCAGCGGGCCTGCTCGTACACGGCGCGCTCGTTGGGGCGGTCGTGCTCGGGCACCTCGCTCATGGAGGCGATCTTGACTAAGACGATGAAGACGTACGTGCCGAGGAGCACGAACCCGGCGGCCGGGTACCGCGAGACCAGCAGGACGGACATCAGCGCGACGACGACCGGTGTGGCGGCCAGTAACACCGCGCTGGAGGGGCTGCGGCGGCGCGAGGGCTGCAACTCCGCGGGGGGCACCCACCCGGCTCTGACCCTGGACAGTAAGGGGGCGTTGGCGCGCAACAGTCCGGCGATCTCCGGCGGCACACCCGGCTCGACGACCACACCCACGTTCTGTCCTGGCACCCTGGCGCCCCCAACGCTAGTCGTGTGTGGATATTACGTAACATTCCGCGTGAGTGTCAGCCTCCGAAAGGTCAGGGAGGGGAACCACCGGTTGCGCGCGCCGGGCACCTCCATGGCGGCGGGCACCGGGCCCAGGCGCACCACCGTGGCGTCGACCAGCACCGCGGCGGCCACACCCACGCCCATGACCCGCGGCGCCCCGGGCGCGGCAGGCTCATGACATCCGTCATAGGGGCGCGGCTGACGTACGGCACTACAGGCGCTCCCCTGCCCTCGAGCAGGCTGTCCGCATGAGTGATGCGCTGAAACTCGAGGCCGTGACCAAGCGGTACGGCCGGGTCACCGCGCTCGCCGGCGTCGATCTGGACGTCGGCGGGGGACAGACGGTGGCGGTGCTCGGCCCCAACGGCGCGGGCAAGAGCACGCTGCTGTCCATCGCGCTCGGGCTGCTCACCCCCGACGCCGGCTCGGCCCGCGTGCTCGGCCGGACGCCGGCCGAGACGGTGCGGTCGGGCCGGGTGGGGGTGTTGCCGCAGGAGTCCGGGCTGCTGGAGGACGTGCGGGTGGCGGAGCTGGTGGCGGCGGTGGCGGGGATGCACCCGAAGCCGCTGACGCCGGAGCGGGCGATGCGGGCGGCGGGGGTCGAGCCGATCGCCGGGCAGCGCGCCGGGCGACTGTCCGGCGGGCAGCGGCAGCGGGTGCGGTTCGCGCTGTGCGTGGCCGGCGATCCGGACCTGCTGGTGCTCGACGAGCCGACCGTCGGGCTCGACGTGGAGGGCCGCCGCGCCTTCTGGCAGGAGGTACGCGCCAGGACGGCGCGCGGTCGCACCGCCGTCTTCGCCACGCACGACCTCACCGAGGCCGACGACTACGCCGACAGGATCGTCCTGCTGGCCGAGGGCAGGGTCGTCGCGGACGGCCCGGTCGCCACGGTCAAGTCCCTGTTCGCGGCGTACGAGGAGGTCAGGGACGTGCGGGTGGAGGGCACGGATCTGGAGAGCGCGTTCCTGAGCCTGACCGGAGGGCGGGACTGATGGGGTCGTACCTGCGGCTGGAGCTGCTGCGCACCTTCCGCAGCCCGGGGAGATGGCCGAGGTGGAGCGGGCGGCGCGGCGGGCGCTCGACGAGGTGCGGCACGCCATCGCGGGCTATCGGGCGCCGTCGTTGTCGGAGGAGCTGGAGACGGCCACGCGGACTCTGGGGGTGGCCGGGATCGAGACGACGGTCTCCCCCGCCGACGGGCCCATCCCCGCCGCCGCCGAGACCCTGCTGGCCTGGGCCGTACGGGAGGCCGCGACGAACGTCCTGCGCCACAGCCGCGCCCGGCGGTGCTGGATCGGACTGCGGGTGGACGAGGCGGCGGCGACCCTGGAGGTACGTGACGACGGCCGGGCCGGGCACGCCCCTGATGCCGCCCGTTCCACGCGACGCCCGGACGCGGCCGCCGGGAACGGGCTGGCCGGGCTGGCCGAGCGGATCGGCGGCGCCGGTGGGCGGCTGGAGGTGGGAGCCCTGCCCGGCGGCGGCTACCGGCTCCGGGCCCTGGTCCCGCTCGAAGGGGTCCTGCCGTGATCCGGGTGCTGATCGCCGACGACCAGGACCTGGTCAGGGGCGGGCTGGCGGCGCTGCTCGGGCTCGAGGAGGACATCGAGGTGGTGGCCGAGGCCGGCCGGGGCGACCTGGTGGTGGCCGCCGTCGAGGAGCACGACCCCGACGTGATCCTGCTCGACATCGAGATGCCGGGCCTGTCGGGGCTGGAGGTCGCCGAGCGGCTGCCGGGCCGGCGGGTGATCATCGTGACCACGTTCGGGCGGCCCGGCTATATCAGCAGGGCCCTGGCGGCGGGCGTGGCGGGGTACGTGGTCAAGGACGCCCCGGCCGCCGAGCCGGCCGCCGCCGTCCGCAAGGTGATGGCCGGAGAGCGCGTCATCGATCCCAAGCTGGCCCTGAGCGCCCTGACCACCAGGCCGAGCCCGCTCACCCAGCGGGAGGCGGAGGTGCTGCGCGTCGCCACCGGCGAGGCCACCGTGGCGGACATCGCCCGGCGGCTGTTCCTGACCGAGGGCACCGTGCGCAACTACCTGTCGTCGGCGATCGGCAAGACCGGAGCCCGCAACCGCGCGGAGGCCGTCCGCGTGGCGGAGGAGCGCGGCTGGCTCTGACGCGGCGCGGGCGGTCGTGGGAGCCCGGCCCCGCGCCGGAGGAGTCGTGCGGCTCTGATCGCGTGCGGCCGGGTGAGGGGCTAGCCTGGAGCCCGCCTAGCGGTGGTTATGCCCGCGTTATGCCGATCGGTGCAGACTGGGGCGGCATTTTGAAGATCTTTTTGGGGGCGCGGTGCGTGTTCTGATCGCTGAGGACGAGCGGATGCTCGCCGCTTCGATCGCCGAGGGGCTGCGTGGGGAGGCGCTGGCGGTCGACGTCGCCTATGACGGGGAGGCGGCGCTCGAACGGCTCGGCGTGCACGACTACGACGTGCTGATCCTGGACAGGGACCTGCCCGCCCTCCACGGCGACGAGGTGTGCCGGGCCGTCGTCGAGCGCGGCTGGCTGGTGCGGGTGCTCATGCTGACCGCCGCCGCCGACGTGCGCAGCCGGGTGGCCGGGCTGTCGCTGGGCGCCGACGACTACCTGCCGAAGCCGTTCGCGTTCGAGGAGCTGCTGGCCCGGGTGCACGCGCTCGGCCGGCGGGCCAGGAAGGCCGACCCGCCCATGCTGGAGCGGACGGGGGTGCGGCTCGACTGGGCGCACCGGCAGGTGTTCCGCGACGGCCGGTACGTGCCGCTCGCCCGCAAGGAGTTCGGCGTGCTGGCCGAGCTGCTGCGCGCCCAGGGGGCGGTGGTCTCGTCGGAGACCCTGCTGGAGAAGGTGTGGGACGAGCACATCGACCCGTTCACGAACACGGTACGGACGACGATGATGAAACTGCGCAAGAAGCTCGGCGAGCCCCAGGTCATCGAGACCGTGCCAGGGTCGGGATACCGCATCCCATGAGCATGCGCCTACGTTTCGCCCTGACCTGCGCAGGTGTGTTCCTGCTGCTCGGCGGCCTCACCGTGACCGGGGTCTACCTCGTGGTGCGGCAGAGCCTCGAATACCGGGGCGCCCTGCTCACCCCCGCCGCCATCACCGTCGACGGCTGGCGCACCTTCCGGCGGCTGGAGGGCCCCTACGAGGTCGCCCGGCAGCGGGCGATGCAGGTCCGCGTGGTCTACCAGCGCGACACGCTGAACAGCGTGCGCACCGTCGGCCTGTACGCGGTGCCGATGACCGCGGCGGTGGCCTTCGGGCTCGGATGGTGGGGCGCCGGCCTGGCGCTGCGGCCCCTGGGGAAGGTCACCGAGACCGCGCGGCGGGTGGCGCAGAGCCACGACCTGACCGAGCGCATCGCGTACGAGGGGGCCCGGGAGGAGGTCAGGGAACTGGCCGACATCTACGACACGATGCTGGACCGGCTGGCCCGCTCGTTCGACGGCCAGCGCCGGTTCATCGCCAACGCCTCCCACGAGCTGCGCACGCCGCTCACCATCAACAGGACGCTGGTGGACGTGGCCGTGCGGCGGCCCGACGCCACCGATGACGTCAAGCGGCTGGGCGAGTCGCTGCTGCTGGTCAACACCCGTCACGAACGGCTCATCGACGGCCTGCTGGCGCTGGCCGAGGGTGAGCGGGCGGTGCTGGACCGGCGGCCGTTCGACCTGTCGGACGTGGCCGAGCACGTGCTCGACCAGGCGGCGGACGAGGCGGCGGAGCGCGGGGTGAGCATGCACCGGCTGCTCGACTCGGCCCCGACGGTCGGCGAGGCGGTGCTGGTGGAGCGGCTCGTGCAGAACCTGGTGGAGAACGCCGTCCGGCACAACCATCCCAAGGGCGAGGTGTGGGTGACGACGCGGCGGCGTACCGAGCAGGTGGAGGTGGTCGTGGCCAACACGGGGCTGCCCGTGCCGGCGTACGAGATCGAGACCATCTTCGAGCCGTTCCGGCGGCTGCACGGGGACCGGCTGCGGTCGGACCGGGGCAGCGGGCTGGGACTGTCGATCGTGCGGGTGATCGCGGAGGCCCACGGCGGCACGGTCACGGCCCGGCCCAGGGACGAGGGCGGGCTCACCATCACGGTGGAGCTCCCCGCCGACCAGTCCGTGCCCTGAGCCGGCCGGTCCGCGGGCTGGGGGCGGTCAGTCCGGGCCCTGGCGGTCGCCGGGCATCAGGGCGCTCTGGTGGATCTCCCAGAGCGCCGGTTCGGGGATGCCGGCCTTGACGAGCTGCTCCCAGGTCGCCATCCGGTCGGCGGGGTCGGCCAGCAGGGCGTGCAGCAGCGGGCGCAGCTCGGACCGGTCGGCCCCCTCCTCGTTCCACATCGCGCCCAGCGCCTGGTGCATCGCCGGCGACCGGACGGCCACCGTGCGCAGGAGCTCCGCAAGGATGCCGGCCCGCTCCCGGAACGGCAGCGCCCGCCCCTCCCCCAGCGAGCGCAGCAGCAGGTCCAGCAACCGGCGGTGCCGGGGCGTGTGCCCGGTGGCGACGGCCACGACGACGTCGCCCAGACCGGCGGACTCCGTGGCGCCGCCGAGGACGACGTCCTCCTTGCCGCCGTCCATCACCCGGTGCGCCGACAGGGCGGTGACCAGCCCGGTCCAGCCCTCATGCCCGAGCTGGCCCTTCCACAGGTGGGTGAGCGAGGACCAGCGCTCCAGGTGGTCGGGCCCCGGCAGCATCGAGGAGACGCTGACCGGCTGCTCGGAGACGGCGACGATGAGCAGGGTGAGGTTCGCGGAGTAGGCGGCCAGGCGGCGGGGGACCGTGTGCCGCACCGGGCGGAAGCCGGTGAAGTGGCGGCGCGGGCGCTCGTGCAGGGAGCGGCGCAGCAGCCCCGTCAGCAGGTCGGCGCAGCGGGCGCGTACCGGGGAGGGCACCTCGGCGATCAGCTCCAGGAGGAAGCCGACCGTCGGGCCCCGCTCGGCCAGGCAGGAGTGGGACGTGACCGCGTACAGCAGGTCGTCGTCCACGGCCTGCACCAGGGCGAGCGGCTCGTCCCCGACGAGGTGGCGGCGGCGGTCGAGGTCGCGCAGCGCGTAGAGGGTCAGCCAGGCCACCAGGAACTCGCCGAACGTGGAGTGCAGGAACGCGTGGCCGTTCCTGCGGACGAAGAAGAACCGCTCGGTGGCCTTGCGCGCCCAGTCGGTCCGCTCCTCCTCGTCGCCGGGGTCCTCCTCGCCGCCGTGGCACAGGGCGGGCAGGTCGCGGTCGAGCGCCTCGTCGGTGATGACCTGGCGGCCACTGGCGAGCATGGACAGCGCGACGGCGCCGAGCAGGACCAGCTCCTGGTCGATCGCCACCCGGCGGGCGCCGCCGGTCTCGCGCTCGGTGTAGTCCCGCAGCAGCACCTCGTACAGGCGGGCCCGGCGGAGCGGGCCGTGGTCGTGCTGCAGCGCGTTGCCGCCGGCGTCGTAGAGCGCGAGCAGCAGCAGGAGCAGCGGGTGCCTGGCCATCTCCCCGTGGGCCAGCGCCGACTCGGCGGGCAGCGGCTTCAGGTCGCGCCGGGCCAGCAGGGCGCGGTTGGCCTGGTCCCAGATGTCGAGCCACTGGCGTACCTGGTCGTCGTCGAACGGCTCCAGTTGCAGGGCCAGCAGCCCGTCGGGGAAGCGGATGCGGTCGGTCACGACCGTGCGGCTGGTCACGATCACCGCGACGGGCCTGCCGAGCTCGGCCTGCGCGGCCTGGAACTCCCGTACATGCTGGAGGTAGTCGTAGCGGTTGACATCGCCCTGGACCAGCTCGTCGAACCCGTCGAGGAGGATCACCGGCATCGCGCCGTCCCCGGCCTGCACCAGGTCCGGGTAGGTCACCGGCTCCTCCAGGATCCCGGCGACGGCCTGCTCGATCTGCTCGGTGACCTCGGCGCGCGCCCGCACGGCGCGCAGCTCGACCCTGATGGGCAGGAACTCCGACCTGGCCAGCCTGGCGCCCAGCACCTCGGTCAGCTTGCTCTTGCCCGAGCCCGGCTCGCCGAGCACGAGCAGGGGCGCCTGGGTGGCGCGCAGCGAGGTGAGGTACCCGACCAGGAACGCCTCCGCGTCGGGCAGCAGCCGCTGCTCCTCCCACCATTCCCGCAGGGCCGGCGTGGCCCCTCGGGTCAGCTCCGCCACCCGGCAGCGCGGCGTCAGGTAGCCCTCGCCGAGCAGCGGCAGCGACACGTCCTCGGGATGTTTGCCGGCCTGCAGGAGCGGCCGGTCGAGGGCGTTGGCGGCCATCCTGGCGCGGTGGATCACGGGCCGGTCCCCCACCCGGGGCGGGGCCAGCTCGGCCAGCAGCCACGCCACCCGCGACAGCGCCGTGGCGGGCGGCGGCTTCTCGGTGACCAGGCTGCGCACGCCGAACTCGTGGCTGTCGAGCGCCAGCGACCGGTAGTCCTCGTCGTAGATGCGCAGCGCGTGCGCGGGCGGGCCCTCGGCGAGCATGCGGGGCAGCAGGAGCTGGTCGTCGACGGGTAACTCGTCCCAGACGGCCAGGCCGCCGACGTAGCCGGCCATGGCCTCGGACATGCGCAGATAGGCACGTTCCACGGCCTGCCGCGTCTCGGCGTAGGAGACGTGCGGCTCGGGCGTGGGCAACCGTTCGAGCAGCAGCCCCGCCATCAGCCGGGCGAACCGCTCGGCGGTGGGCACGCCGTGGGAGATCCGGTCGCCGCGGTCGAGCTGCTCCAGCGTGAACGGCAGCTTCGCCTCCCCCAGCGCCTCGAAGTACGCGGCGACGACGATCGCGGCGTGCGCGGCGGCCAGGCGCCGCGTGCGGGTGAAGCGGTCCACGCCGCTCTTCAGCTCGGGCATGCGGCGTACGACGTCCTCGCCGTAGCCGACGATGCCGTCGCGCATGTCGCGCAGGTTCGCCGTGAGCCGCCCGCCGCCGGCCAGCGCCCACCCGGTGCGGGAGGCCGCGGAGGCGAACCCGATCACCTTGACGAGCCTGCCGTCCTTGCATCCGAGGATCCTCAGGGCGTCGGCGTAGTTCGGGGTATCGATCATGGCCTTCTCCCGGGGACTGGGATGTCCCATCATGCGCCGTACGCCCTGGGCGCGCAGGCTCCTCGCCCAGGGCGGTCCGAACGTTACCTGGCCGTCATGTTCCCTTCAGTGCCTGCTCGATCTCCGGCAACGCCGCCGGGTCCTCGATCGTGGAGGGGGTGTTGTAGGCGTTGCCGTCGGCGATGTCGCGCATCGTGGCGCGCAGGATCTTGCCCGAGCGGGTCTTCGGCAGGCGGGTCACCACGACGGCGCGGCGGAAGGCGGCGACCGGGCCGATGCGTTCGCGTACGAGGGCGGTCAGCTCGCGCTCCATCTCCCCCGGGTCGCGCTCGGAGCCCGCCTTGAGCACCACGAACCCCATCGGGAGCTGGCCCTTCAGCTCGTCGGCCACGCCGATCACGGCGCACTCGGCCACGTCGGGGTGGGAGGCGATGACCTCCTCCATCGAGCCGGTCGAGAGCCGGTGGCCGGCGACGTTGATGACGTCGTCGATGCGGCCCATGACGTAGAGGTAGCCGTCGGCGTCGAGGTGGCCGCCGTCGCCGGTGAGGTAGTGGCCGGGGTAGCGCTCGAGGTAGGAGCGGGCGTAGCGGGCCTCGTCGCGGAAGAGGGTGGGCAGCGCGCCCGGCGGCAGCGGCAGCTTGACGGTGACGGCGCCGTCGACGCCGGGCGGGCAGTCGTTGCCGTCGGGGTCGAGGATGTGCACGTCCCAGCCCGGTACGGGCTTCGTCGGCGAGCCCGGCTTGACCGGCAGCGGCCCGAGGCCGACGCAGTCGGCGGCGATGGGCCAGCCGGTCTCGGTCTGCCACCAGTGGTCGATGACCGGGATGCCGAGCAGGTCGGCGGCCCAGTGGTAGGTGTCGGGGTCGAGCCGTTCGCCGGCGAGGAAGAGGTAGCGCAGCCCGGACAGGTCCCACTTTTTTGCGAAATTGCCGGAAGGGTCCTCTTTTTTGATGGCGCGGATCGCGGTCGGCGCGGTGAACAGCGTCCGCACGCCGTGCGTGGCCACCACCCGCCAGAACGCGCCGGGGTCGGGGGTGCCGACGGGTTTGCCCTCGTACAGGATGGTCGTGCAGCCCGCGAGCAGCGGGGCGTAGACGATGTAGGAGTGGCCGACCACCCAGCCGACGTCGGAGGCCGCCCAGTAGACCTCGCCGGGGGCGGCGCCGTAGACGTGGGACATGCTCCAGTGCAGCGCCACCGCGTGCCCGCCGTTGTCGCGCACGACGCCCTTGGGCGAGCCGGTGGTGCCGGAGGTGTAGAGGATGTAGAGCGGGTCGGTGGCGGCCACGCTCACGCACTCGGCCGGGGCCGCCTCACTCACCGCCCGCTCCCAGTCCAGGTCGCGGCCCTCGGCGAGCTCCGCCGGGCACTCGGGCCGCTGCAGGATCACGCAGCGGCCGGGCCGGTGCGCGGCCTGCTCCAGCGCGGAGTCCAGCAGCGGCTTGTACGCCACCACGCGCGCCGGCTCGATCCCGCAGGACGCCGACAGCACCACCTTGGGCCTGGCGTGGTCGATCCGCAGGGCCAGCTCCCTGGCCGCGAACCCGCCGAACACCACCGAGTGCACCGCGCCCAGCCGCGCGCACGCCAGCATCGCGACGACCGCCTCGGGGACCATGGGCATGTAGATCACCACGGTGTCCCCGGCCGCCACGCCGAGATCGCGCAGCATGCCCGCCGTCCTGGCCACCTGATCCAGCAGCTCGGCGTAGCTGTAGGTGCGCGACGTGCCGGTGACCGGGCTGTCGTGGATCAGCGCCGCCTGCTCGCCCCGACCGGCGTTCACGTGCCGGTCGAGCGCGTTGTAGCAGGTGTTCAGCCGTCCGTCGGGGAACCACCGGCCGTCGCCGTAGACGGTCGCCGGGGACACGTCCCACTGGATGCCCAGCGCCGCCTCGCCCCAGAACTCCTCGGGTCGCTCGATGCTCTGCCGGTAAGCCTCGTCATAACCGCCCACTTATCGATCAGACCAGTCCGCGCCCCCATGGCGCAAGATATGACGGGTGGACGATGACATGATCCTTTCGGTCGTGATGGGCTCCCGGGCGTACGGGCTGCACACCGCGACCTCCGACACCGACCGGCGCGGCGTGTTCGTGGCGCCGACGGCCGCGTTCTGGCGGCTGGACAAACCCGCCACCCACCGGGACGGGCCGCTGCCCGAGCAGTTCTCGTGAGAGGTGGAACGCTTCTGCGGCCTGGCCCTCGAGGCCAACCCCTCCGTCCTGGAGTGCCTGTGGTCGCCCCTGGTGGAGACGGTCACCCCGGCCGGGCGGCGGTTACTGGACCTGCGGGCGGCGTTCCTGTCGGAGCGGGCGCGGCGCACGTTCGCCGGATACGCCGACGACCAGTTCCGCCGCCTCGACCCCGCGCGGCCGAAGTGGAAGCAGGCCATGCACATGGTGCGGCTCCTGCTGAGCGGCCTGCACCTGGTGCGGCACGGTGAACCGCTCGTGGAGGTGGGGACTTACCGGGAGCGGCTGCTGGCGATCAGGCGCGGCGAGGTGCCGTGGGACGAGGTGGACGCCTGGCGCTCCGCCCTGTCGGCCGAGCTGACCGGCCTGTCCGGCGTGCTGCCGCCCTCGCCGGATCGTGAGCGGGTGGAGGACTTCCTGGTGGGCGTGCGGAAGGAGCACCTGTGACCGGGTTGCCGGAGTGGCTGGGCGAGGTGGCCGGGGAGCAGCCGTACCCGCTGGTGTTCGCGACGGTGAGCGGAGCCCATCTGTACGGGTTCCCGTCGGCGGACTCCGACGTGGACCTGCGGGGCGCGCACGTGCTGCCGGTGGCGGAGGTGGCGGGACTGCGCGACGGGCCCGGAACACTCGACCGCACCTGGACGCGCGACGGGGTGGAGGTGGACCTCGTCACGCACGACCTGGCGAAGTTCTGCCGGCTGCTGCTGGGGCGCAACGGGTATGTGCTGGAGCAGCTCCTGTCGCCGCTGACCGTGAAGACCTCGCCGCCGTACGAGGAGCTCGTGGCGCTGGCCCCCGGGTGCGTGACCCGGCACCACGCCCATCACTACCTGGGGTTCGCGCGGACGCAGTGGCGGCTGTTCGGCAAGACGCGGGAGCTGAAGCCGCTGCTGTACACCTTCCGCGTGCTCGCCACGGGGGCCCACCTGATGCGCACCGGGGAGCTGGAGGCCGACCTGACGCGGCTGTACGCGTACGGGCCCGCCTACCTGCCGGAGCTGGTCGCGGCCAAGCGGGCCGCCGAGCACGCCCTGGCGCCCGCCGTACCGGGGGTGGAGGGGGACGTGGAGCGGATGACGGCGGCGCTGGAGGAGGCGCAGACCTCGTCGCCGCTGCCGGACCGCTCCACGGCGGAGGCCGCCCTGCACGACCTCGTGGTACGGGCGCGGCTGCCATGAGCTCGGTGCCCTTCGTGGGCCGGCGGGCCGCGCTGGGGGTCGTCGAGGAGGTGCTGAGGGCGGGGGCCGGGTGCGTGGTGGTCGAAGGACCGGCGGGGATCGGGAAGAGCCGCCTGCTGGCGGAGGCCGCCGGGATGGGGCGGGCGCGTGGGGTGGTGGTGGCACGGGGACGGGCCACCGAACTGGACCGGGTGGCACCCCTGTCCACCCTGCGCCGCGCCCTCGGCCCACCCCTGTCCGGGCCTTCCCTCGCGACTGAGCCGTCCTTCCTGACCGACACCTCCCTCATCGCCGGCCCTTCTCTCGAGACCGACCCCTCCTTTACGGCCGGGCCTTCCTCTGTGGCCGGGCCGTCCGCTGCGGCCGGGCCTTCTGCTACGGCTGAGCCCTTCGCTGTGGCCGGACCCTTCGCCGTGGCCGGGCCGTCCGCTGTGGCTGGACCCTTCGCGCACGGCGGGGACCCGTTGCGGGACGGATTCCGGGCGGTCGAGCTTCTCGGGGAGGCGATCGAGCGCTTCACCCGTTCCCGGGGGCTGGTGATCATCCTGGACGACGTGCAGTGGGCGGATGAGCTGACCTGCCTGGCGCTGCGGCAGCTCGTTCCCGGGCTGGCCGGGTCGCCGGTGGTGTGGCTGCTGGGGCGGCGGCCACTACCCCGGCAGGAGGCGGTGGAGCGACTGATCGCGGAGGGCGCCCGGCGGGTGCCGCTGCCGCCCCTCAGCCCGGACGAGGCGGCGGAGCTGAGCGAGGTGCTGCTCGGGGCCCGACCGGGGGCGTCGGTGCTGGAGCTGGTGCGGGGCAGCGGGGGAAATCCGTTCCTGCTGGAGGAGGTGCTGGCGGCACTGCGGGCCGAGGGCCGGATCTCGGTGACCGGCGGTGTGGCCGAGGCAACCGATGGCGCGGCCGGAGCGAGCGACGACGCGGCCGAGGCGACCGGCGGCGTGGCCGGGGCGACTGGGGGCACCCCGACGGGCGATGGCCGCGCTCCGGCGAGCAGCCGCCCGGCTCCGACGGACGGCGGCATGGGCGGCGGCATGGGCGGCGGCATGGGCGGCGGCATGGGCGGCGGCGGTAGCGCTCGGCGCGGTGGCGCTCGTGGTGGTGGCGGCGAAAGGGCTGGCAGCGGTGGGATTGGTGGGCTGGGGCTGCCTGTGGGGTTCGTCGTGGCGGTGGAGAGGCGGTTGAGCGATCTTTCGGGTGAGGCGCGCAGGCTGCTGGAGGTGGGTTCCGTGCTGCGGCGGCCGTTCTCCGTGCACGAGGCCGCCGGGGTGCTCGGGGTGGCACCTGGGATGCTGGTCGGGCCCGTGGAGGAGGGTGTGCGTTCGGGTGCGCTGGTCGAGGACGGGGACCGGCTGGGGTTCCGGCACGATCTCATCAGGGAGGCCGTCTACGGCGGGCTCGGGGCGGTCCTCCGGACGGCGCTGCACCGGGAGGCGGCGGCCGTCCTCAGGGTGGAGGGACGATCGCCCACGGAACTGGCCGAGCACCTTCGGTACGGGGCCCGGGTGGGTGACGCGTCGGCGATCCGGGAACTGCGCATGGCCGCCGAGGAGGTGATGGCCGTCGCACCCTCGGCCGCCGCGGACCTCATGCTCCGAGCCCTCGAACTGTCGAGACCGCCAACCCTCGCGCCACCCGCCACGCCACCCGCCACGGCACCGGGCGCGGCACCGAGAGCGGCACCGAGAGCGGCGGCTGGTGAGGCGGTCGATGAGCGGAGCGGTGAGGCGACCGGGCAGACGGCCAGTGAGGCGGCCAGGCAGACGGCCGGTGAGGCCATCGGTGAGGCGGCCGGTGACAGGGCCCGTGAGGCAGCCGGGCAGACGACCGGGCAGGAAGCCGGTGAGGCAGCCGGGCAGGTGGCCGGTCAAGCGGACGGGCAGGCGATCGGTGAGGCGGATGGGCAGGTGGGTGGTGAGGCGGGGGTGTGGAGGGTGGGGGCGGGTGGTGGGCTGGTGGGGGATGTGGTGCGGTTGCTGGCGTCGGCGGGGCGGATTGGTGAGGCTCGGGAGATCGCCGACGGGCATGGCGTTCTCCTTGACGCGGCCGGGGAGGCTGGGGTCGCCATTGGGCTGGCCGAGGCGTTGAAGCACGCCGGGGACGATCAGGGGGTCATCCGGCGGACCGGCCGGGTGCTGGGGTTGCCCGGCGTACCGGTGCGGGAGCGGGCGCGGCTGCTGGCCGTGCGGGCGCACGCGCTGATGATGACGGGCGAGATCGACGCGGCCGATCGGGCGGCGGTGCGGGCGGTGGCGGAGGGTGAGGTGTTCGCCCAAGTGGTGGGGTTGGAGGCGCGTTCCACTGTGGCGATCTTCCGTGGCGATCTGGACGGTGCGCTGCGGCACGCGGAACGGTCGGTGGCGCTGGCGGACGCGGCGGGCGGGGAGAGCGCGCATCGGCATCCGCGGCTGTGGCTGGGAGCCGCGCTGACGGCCCTGGACCGGTTCGAGGAGGCGCAGGCCGCCTACGCGGTGGTCGAGCGGGAGTCCGGGCGGCTGGGTACGGCCTGGGCGTTGCCGTTGCTGCACTGCTTCCGGGCTGAGCTGCTGCTGGCCTGGGGGCGGTTGGACGATGCGGCGGCCGAGGCGGAGGCGGGGCTGCGGGTGGCGGGACAACTGTCGGCGATGGCGCTGGCTCCGGCGTTGCTGGGGGTGCTGGGGCATGTGGCGTCGCTGCGGGGCGAGCCGGAGACGGCGCGCGGATTCCTGGATCGGGGGCGTGCGCTGGCCGGGGACGGGCCGGGACTCGTGGCCGAGGAACTGCGCTGGCGGATGGCACAGGCGGAGGAGGAGGCGGGGGTGCAGGCGGAGATGCGGGCGAAAGTGCGGACGGAGATGCGGGCGGAGATGCGGACGGCGCGGCCGTCTTCCGGGTCCGGTGTCGTGGGAGGTGGCGGTGGGCCTGGTGGTGCTCCGGCGGTCCTGCGGGGTGGGGCGTTGGCGTACCTGGTGGTGCGGGAGCCGTGGACGGCGGCGCGGTGGCGGGCGGTGCCGGGGGTGGTGGCGTGCGTGCGGGACCTGGCGCGGCGTAATCCCCGGGTCGTGTCGCTGGCGGCAGGGGCCGCGCACGCCGAGGGGCGGCTGGAGGAGGCGATCGAGCTGTACCGGGCCGGGCCCAGGCCGCTCGGGCTGGCCGTAGCGCTGGAGGAGGCCGGGCGGCGGGAGGAGGCTCTCGAGGTGTACCGGTCGTGCGGCGCCGCGATGGACACCGGGACAGGCTCCGTGACGGACACCGGTACGGGCGCTGTTACCGGCACCGTTGCGGGCACCGGCACCGCGGGCACCGTTGCGGGTGCCGTGATGGACACAGGCGCCGGTGCCGTTGCGGGTGGCGCACGACCGGCCAGAGGCAGGCGCGGGTGGGCGGCGTTGACGGCGGCCGAGTTGCGGGTGGTGCGGCTCGTCGCTCAGGGCATGACGAACCGGGAGGCCGCGGCGGCGCTGTTCCTGTCGCCGCACACCATCGACAGCCACCTCCGCCACGCCTTCGCCAAGCTCGGCGTGAACAGCCGGGTGGAGCTGACCCGCCAGGTGCTGTCCCACGAACCCCCGGGCCCGTGACCCCGCCGGGTCAGGGGCGCAGGCGGGGCAGGAGGGCTTGGGCATCCTGATCGGTGATCTCGATCCCGAGCTCGTCCCGGAGCCACCGCGCGAGATCGCCCGCCGCCGGGAACGTCCGTTCCTCCAGGCGGATGCGGGCATCCGCGGTCGTGCGCTGGGCCAGGACGTGCCGGACGAACGGCGAGTGCGGGCTGCGGGACACGTAGAAGTTCGCCACCTCGAAATCGCTCGGATAGTGCGGCTCGTCCGGACGGAACGCGTACAGCTCCGTCTCCCCCGCGTGCAGCACCCAGAAGTCCCCGTCCCGCCCGAGCCGCCACCGCCACGGCCCGGACTCCAGTTCGGCGCCCTCCTCGAACGGCAGCGGCTCCACCAGGCCGTCCCCGCCGAAGCCCACGTCCGCCAGCCAGGTGCGGCCCTCCGCCCGGACGGTGAGCATGGCGTGGCCGCGGGGCAGGTGGGAACGGCCCAGGCGGATCCTGGCCAGGTGCCGGGTCACCGGGAAGCCGAGGCGTTCCAGGGCGGCGGCCAGCAGCAGGTTGTGCTCGTGGCAGTAGCCGCCCCGCCCGCCCGTCACCAGCTTGTCCTGCACGCTGCCCAGGTCGAGGGCGACGCCCCGGCCGAGGACCACGTCCAGGTTCTCGAAGGGGATCGAGCGCACGTGCGCCAGGTGGACGGCGCGCAGGGTGGCGGTGGACGGAGCGAACGGGCCGGCAAGGCCGATGCGGGTCAGGTAGGCGTCCAGGTCGAGTTTCTCAATGTCCCACGTCATGGACTCCACGGTGGCGGGCGCGGCGGGTGGGACGCATCACGTGTTCACGGGATTCGCCGACAAGACCAGCCTTACGGCGAAATTTCGGTATCCGGCCCGTTCGAAGGCCCGCGCCATCGGCACGTTCTCCGCGTCCGTGTCGGCCACGATCCGCTGCGCCCCGCGAGCCGCGTGGAAACGGGTGATCTCGCCGAGCAGGTCGTCGGCGTACCCCTGGCCGCGCCGCTCGGGCACCACCCCCAGGTACCCGACCACGGGCCCGGCGTTGTTGGCCGACGGCAGGGCGACCCCGACGAGGTCCCCGCCCTCGTCGTACGCCAGCCGCCACCATTCCCGATCCCCCTCCAGCAACCGGTAGTCGCTCACGTCCTGGCGCGCCTGCGTCATCGGGTCCATCGTGGTCAGGGCCTGGCGGGTGTGGAAGTCGAGGCTCCCCGCCGCCACCCTCGCGAACGCCGCCACGAACGCCTCGTCATCGTCATCCCCCCGGAACACCAGCCGCTCCGACGGCTCCGGCACCTCCGCCTCCGCGGACGTCCACGCGTAACGCAGCCGTTCCAGTTCCTCGGTCAGCCCGGCCCGCCCCGCGGCCTCCCACCGCCAGGCGATGGCCGCGCGGGCCTTGGGTTCGTCACGCCAGCCGTTGGAGACGAAGACGTGGTACGCGGGCACGACCCCGAACGCCTCATGACCCCGGCGCAGCAGCTCGGCGGCCACCTCCACGCGGTCGCGGACCGAAGGGCGGACGTAGAGGCAGTCGAGGGCGAGAGGCTTGGGACCGTCGGGGAAGCCCCACCAGACGGCCCTGGCCAGGATCTCGTCGCTCTGGTCGTCGAGCGCCAGCCAGATGCGGTCGAAGTGGTAGTTCCCGCTCTCCAGGAACGACAGCAGCCGTTCGGGGTGGCTCCAGCTGATGGACTCGTCGACGACGCAGCCGAGCAGACGGTCTAGGTCTTCCTTGACCGCGGGACGGAAACGCATGAATCCTCCGAGAAGTAGAAGCGGGCGCGGTGAACGCCCAGGCATGTGCCGAACATCTAAGCGCCTCCTTTCTTCTGACTTTTCGGTGTCAGGCGGCACTCTAACTGAAATATCGCGACAGGATGGGCTCGTGATGTCCTACAACGACGACACGCTGCCCCTGCAGCCCCCGATCCGGCTGCCCGGCGAGGCCACGCTCGCGGCCGCCGTGCGCGCCGCTCCCCTGGCCGAAGAGCTGAAGCCGGCAGGCGACGACGCGGAAGTGCTGGCCGCCTGGGCGGATCACTGCCGGAGACGGCTGGCCGAGGACGAGGAGCTGCTGCTCGAGCTGATCAGGATGTTCCTGTCGCGCGAGCCGCTCGTGGGCGACGTGCCCGAGACGCTGACGGGCCTGGGGCTGGTACGGCAGGCGGAGCCGTACACGCTGAGCTGGCTCGGCCTCTGGGCGGCGCGGCAGATCATCGCCGAGACCACCGGGCAGGACATCCCCGTCATGGGTTCGCTCGCCGGCGCCGACGCGGCGGCGCTGCTGCACGGGCTGCGGTCCTATCCGGAGCCCGAGCGCGGCGAGGAGCTGACGGGGTGGCTGAAGGGCCGGGACGACGAGGCGACGGCGGTGGCCGAGATCGCGGCGGCGCTGGGCACGGTGAGCCCGCTGAGCCGGGCGGTCGGTGTGGAGCTGCTGTCGTCCGCCTTCGGCGAGGAGGGGCGGCTGGCGCTGACCCGGCTGCTGGAGGAGCCCAAGCTCGGGGCGGTCGTCGCGGCCAGGACCGGGCGGGAGGATCGGCAGCCCGCGCCGGAGGAGATCGCCTGGGTGCTCGTGGACATGGCGGCGGCGCTGCTGGAGTTCGGGGGCGAGGCGGGTGAGGTCGTCGAGTCCATCGCCATGGGAATGGACGCCGAGGAGCAGGCCGGGACGATCGCGATCCTGGCGTTCGGCGATCATCCGTGGACGGGGCAGGTGCTGCGGGTGATCATCGAGCATCATCCGGACGAACGCGTGTCCGCCACGGCCCGCAAGGCCCTGCGACGCCTCCACGGCCTGACCGACCTCCGAGGCTGACCGGGCCTTCCCGCGGCCCGCGTAAGCCGCGGGAAGGGCTGAGCCGGACGGGTTGAGCGGGGTGCGGGATGTGGGGTGGGCGCGCGGGAGCGGATGGGCGCCGGTAGAGTCGGGCCGGTGACGACGCATGTGATCTCGCCGCAGACCGGCATCCTGGGTGACGCGTACGCCTGCGACTGCGGCACCCTGCTGGCCGGCCGGATGACGGCCGAGTTGCACGCCGCCGAGAACGGCCTGTGCTCGGTCTGCTTCGGTTCCGCCGCGGAGGAGCCCGTGCCCGGCCTGAACCGGCCCTGCACCGCCTGCGCCGGGAGCGGGCGGCGCAAGGAGCAGATCACCTGGCAGCTCGCCTACGCCGAGGCCGAGCACGTCATCACGATGACCGTCGTACGCGGCATCGTGGCGGGCTTCGACGGCCCGTTCCACCTGTCGGAGATCGCCGACACCGTCCGCGCGGGGCTGGGGCTGCCCACGGGCCGGCTGCCGGTCGGGCCCCGGGTGCGCGACCTGCTGCTGCAACTGCAGGCCGGGGGCGAGATCACCATGCTGTCGGCGCCCGACGAGATGGTCGGCACGGACATGGTCCTCTACCGCGACCCGCAGTGGCAGCGCGCCCGCACGCTGGGCATCTGACCCCGCCGCAGGCATCCCCCCGTCAACGCTGGGACGACCCGCCGCCTCGAGCACGGGGCCCGCAGTCTCAGGTCCGACCCCACCTCTTCAGGCCCGACCGGTCAGGCCACGCGGCAGACGATCTCGCCGTGCAGGATCGACAGCCAGCCGTCCTCGGCAGCCGCCCACGTCCGCCAGCCGGCCGAGATGCGCCGCAGGGCCGAGTCCGTGGCGGCCCCGGTGGCCAGGGCCTGCTCGGCCATCGCCGAGTGCACGACGCGCTCCGCCCACATGCCGCCCCACCAGTCCCGGTCTTCCGGTGTGGCGAAGCACCAGGTCGAGGAGGTCGCGGTGACGTCGCCGAAGCCGGCGGCGCGGGCCCACGACAGCAGGCGCCGCCCGGCGTCCGGCTCGCCGCCGTTGCCCCGCGCGACCCGCTGGTACAGCGCCAACCACTCCTCCAGCTCCGGCACCTCCGGATACCAGGTGAACGCGGCGTAGTCGCTGTCGCGCGCCGCCACGAACCCGCCCGGCTTGGTCACCCGGCCCATCTCCCGCAGCGCCCGCACGGGATCGCCGACGTGCTGCAGCACCTGGTGCGCGTGCACCACGCAGAACGTGTCGTCGGGGAAGTCCAGCGCGTGTACGTCGGTCACCGCGAACTCCACGTTCGCCAGCCCCCGGGCGGTCACCTCGGCCCTGGCCAGGTCGAGTGCGTCCGCGCTCACCTCGGACGCCGTCATGTGCCCCACCCGGGCCGCCAGGTCGGCGGTGATCGTGCCGGGGCCGCTGCCCACGTCGAGCACCTTCATGTGCGGCTTGAGGTAGGGCAGCAGGTATGCCGCCGAGTTCTCCGCGGTGCGCCAGCGGTGTGAGCGCAGCACGGACTCGTGGTGGCCGTGGGTGTAGACGGCGTCCATCGCAAACTCCCTCGTTCGGACGACCTCGTTCGGGCGACGATGAGGCCACTGTAACGAAGTCTCACCATTCAAGAGAAAATGTCTTGCGATACGAGACACCTTCCACAGCTCGTAGAATTGCCGGAAACGTTCGCACTTCAGGAAAGGCGTTGGTCGTGGGAGAGGTCCGGCCGATCGTGCACGTGGGCGACCCGGTGCTGCATCACCCGTGCGAGCCGGTCACCCGGTTCGACGACGAGCTGGCGGCACTGGTGGCCGACATGTTCGCGAGCATGTACGCGGCGGAGGGCGTGGGCCTGGCCGCCAACCAGATCGGCGTGCCGCTGCGCGTGTTCATCTACGACTGCCCCGACGCCGACGGGCAGCGGCACAAGGGCGTCGTCGTCAACCCCGAGCTGGAGCTGCCCGGCCTGGGCGAGCGGCGGCTGGACCCCGACGACGAGGGCTGCCTGTCGGTCCCCGGCCAGTACGCGCCGCTCCCCCGCCCCGACCGCGCCACCGTGCGCGGCCTGGACACCGCCGGCGAGCCCGTCACGGTCGAGGGCACCGGGCTGCTGGCCCGCTGCCTGCAGCACGAGACCGACCACCTCGACGGCCATCTCTACATCGACCGGCTCCCGGCCAAGCGGCGCAAGCAGGTGCTGGCGGCGTACCAAGAATCCACTAAAGCGGAAAAGGCACCGCTATAGTGGAGGAATGGAAGGCGAAGGTTTCCTGTCCAGCGGGCTGTCCATGGCCGAGCTGGGGAGGCGGATCCGCACCGAGCGGCGGGCGCGCGGGCTGTCCATCGAGCGACTGGCCGAGCTGAGCGGCATCAGCAGGAGCATGGTCTCCGAGGTCGAGCGGGGCGCCAAGACGCCGACCGTGCTGGTGCTCGACCGGCTGGCCACGGCGCTCGGCACCTCGATCGCGCGGCTGCTCGACGAGCCGGCGCACGGGGCGATGCGGGTGCTGCGCCACACCGAGCAGCGGGTGCTGCGCGACCCGTCCGGCTGGGAGCGGCGGGTGCTGTCGCCGGTGCTGGGCGAAGTCGAGTTCGAGTTCATGCGCACGACCATCGGCCCCGGCGTGGACGCGGGCGAGTTCGCGCCGCACGCGCCGGGGTCGCGGGAATACCTGGCCGTCGAGCACGGCGGGCTGCGGCTGACGATCGACGGCCGGCCGTACGAGCTGGCGGCCGGCGACTCGGCCTACTACCCGGGCGACCGCCGCCACGCCTTCGCCAACGACGGCACCACCGACTGCGTCTTCTACCTGGCCATGGAGCTGGGCCCGAGGGCAGGCGCGGGCGGGCACCACGAACCACGGAAGGAAACGCCCCATGGATGAGCTGCGCCTGGCAGGAGCGAAGGCGGCCGAGATGGCGGCCGGTCACCTCGCGGGCGTCGGCGACGGGCCGGTCTGGCGGCCGGTGCCGGACGACGAGCTCGCCTGGCTGACCGGGCAGGAGCTGCCCGAGACCGGGCGCCCGCTCGACGACCTGCTGGAGGACACGCGGGCGCACGTCCTGCCCTACCCGATGGGCAACGGGCACCCGCGCTTCTTCGGGTGGGTGAACTCGCCGCCCAACCCGGCGGGCGTGCTCGTGGAGCCGCTGGCCGCCGCACTCAACCCGAGCTGCGCCGGCGGCGACCACGCCGGGCCGCACCTGGAGCGCACGGTGGTGCGCTGGCTGGCCGGGCTGGTCGGCTTCCCGCATCCGCCCGGCGGCGGGCTGCTGACCAGCGGGGCGTCCATCGCCACCGTGATCTGCCTGGCCACCGCCCGCCAGCGGGCGGCGCGGGCCGACGGGTGGGACGCGCGTGAGGAAGGGCTGTCCGGCCGGGCGCCCTTCGTCCTGTACGTCACCGAGGAGGGCCACAGTTGCCTGCACAAGGCGGCCCAGCTCCTCGGCCTGGGGGCACGGAACGTGCGCACGGTGCCGGTGGACTCCGCGTACCGGATGGACGTGGGCGCGCTCCGCGCCATGATCGGCGAGGATCTGGCGGCGGGGCGGCGGCCGTTCTGCGTGGCGGGCAGCGCCGGCACCGTGAACTCCGGCGCGGTCGATCCGCTCGGCGAGATCGCCGACGTGGCGGCGGCGTACGGGCTCTGGTTCCACGTCGACGGCGCGTACGGCGCGCTCGGTGTCCTGGCCGACGGCGCGGCGCCGCACTACGCGGGGCTCGAACGGGCCGACTCGCTGGCCCTCGACCCGCACAAGTGGCTGGGCGTGCCGGTGGGCTGCGGTTGCGCGCTGCTGCGCGATCCGGGCGCGGCGCGGGCCGCGTTCAGCCTGGTGCCGTCGTACCTGATGGACGACAACGCGGGCGACCTCGGCTGGTTCGCCGAGTACGGGCCCGAGCAGACCCGCCCGTTCCGCGCGCTGAAGACCTGGGCGACCCTGTCGCACCTCGGCCGGGCGGGCGTCAAGCGCCTGGTCGACCACACGACCGGGCTGGCCCGCACGCTGGCCGCGATGGTCGAGGAGGCCGGCGACTTCGAACTGCTGGCCCCCGCGACCACCTCGATCACGGCCTTCCGGCACGTCCCCCAGGAGGCGCCGGACGGCGGGCTCGACGCGCTCAACCGGGCGATCCCGTTCGCGGTCCAGGCACGCGGCAACGCCTTCATCACCGGCACCCGGCTGGGCGGGCGCGACGCGCTGCGGGCCTGCTTCCTGCACCCGGACACCACCGAACGGGACCTGGTCGTGCTGCTCGACGAGATCCGCCTGGCGGCCAAGGCGCCGTAGCGGTAATCAGCCGCCCTCGACCGGCGACAGAACCGGCCAAGTCCGGTGAGTCCCGCGAGGGGGCCGGGTAGAGGGCGGCTGGACCGATCGACAGGAGGATCCCATGGTGAAGACCCCAGCGAAGACCCCAGCAAAGACCGTGGCGCAGACCGTGGCCGACGTCATGACCGCCCATCCCGCGTCCGTCGACATCGACCAGCCGGTGTCCGTCCCGGCCGCGCTCATGCGCGACCACGGCACCGGAGCGGTCATCGTCAACGAGAACGGGCGTCTGCACGGCATCGTCACCGACCGCGACATCGCCGTGCGGGTGATCGCCGACGAGCGCGGCCCGGACACTCCCGTCCGTGTGGCCTGCAGCGAGTCCGTCGAGGTCGTCTGCGCCGACACCAGCATCGAGCAGGCCGTGCGGATCATGCGCGCCCACGCCGTACGCCGCCTGCCGGTGGTCGAGGACGGCCGCGCGATCGGCATCGTGAGCCTCGGCGACCTGGCCATGGAGCGCGACCCGGGCTCCGCCCTCGCCAGCATCTCGGCCGCGGAGGCCAACCGGTAACGTGGCCCTGTGGTCACAGTCGACGATGTACGGCAGCTCGCCCGCACACTCCCCCGCTCGTCGGAGCACCTGATCCGCGATCGCGTCAAATTCCGCGTCGGCAAGATCGTCTACGTGGCGTTCTCGCATGACGAGACGCTGATGGGCTTCGGATTTCCCAAGGAGGAGCGGGAGGCCCTGGTCGCGGCCGAACCGGCGAAGTTCCTCATGCCGAGGGAGTCCGACCTGCGCTTCAACTGGGTGGTGGTACGCCTGGCCGCCATCGACGTGACGGAGATGCGCGAGCTGGTGCTGGACGCCTGGCGGATGTGCGTGCCGAAGAAGGTGCGGCTGGAGCAGGAGCTGGCCGCCGGGCGCGGGCCGCTCTGACCGTTTGACGTGGAGGCCTCGACAGATCCTCAACAGGGGCTCAACACCCGCGCTCCTACCTTCCTCGTACGACATCCGGTACGACAGGAAGGACGAGCACATGAAGCGGATCGGGACCGCGGTCGCGGCGGCGGCGTTCACGCTGGCGATGGCGGCGGGGACGCCGGCCGTCTCCGCGGCGAGCACCACGGCGAGCACCACGGCCATGCCCGCCGTCGCGCAGGTGACGGCCGCCGGGCCGGTGCCCAGCGTCAAGTGGCTGTGCGGCAAGCCGGTCATCAAGAAGCTCATCCCGGCGTGCAGCCACGGCCGGTGGGAGCTCACCACGATCAAGAAGATGCGCTGCCTCCAGGGGCACGCGCCCTACGTGGGGTGGACGGGGCCGTCCAAGCTGAGCTACTGGGCGATGCGGTGCTTCAAGACCAGCGAATGGGAGAAGTGGTGAACCCGTAGCCGTCCCGGGCCCGCGGCGAACGCGCGGGCCCGGCCCATGTCTCCGATGTGGCCGGTGGCGTTCAGCTCAGCCGGTCGATGCCGAGGGCGCTGATCAGCAGGCGCTCCTTGCGGTTGCCGAGCAGGCCGGCCGTCCAGTCGACGAAGCCGCCGTCGCCCACCTCCAGGCCCTTGCCGTAGATCTTGAAGCACAGGCCGGTGTAGTAGCCACGCCCGTCCTTGCGGTCGGGGTCGCGGGCGGCGCCGAGCTCCGCCGCCACCCGTTCGAAGCGCTCGTCGAGGACGGTGACCTTGACCTCGGGCTCGGCCACCCCGCAGGCGCGGACGGCGGCGGTGAGCACGGCCAGGTGCTCGGCCGCGTGTTGCCGTTCGAACGCCAGGTCACCGGTGTCGCGGCCCGCGCTGACCAGGGCGAACAGGGTGAAGTGGGCGTAGGTGGCGGCTCCGGCGACGTGCTGGGCGCGTACGACGCGCTGGACGGTGGCCAGGCGTACCGGCTCAGCGGGGGTGTTGCGGCGGCGCAGCGCCGCCTCGAGGGCGAGGGCGTTGGTGGGGTCGGCGGCGACCTCGCTGTTCCTGATCGTGGAGACGACCTTGTTCTGGTCGACGGTGCCCAGCGCGGAGTGGGTGCCGATCGGCGCGACGGGGGAGAGTGTGATCAGCTCGACGCCGGGTGGCACCGCTGACAGCACGGCGTCCTCGGCCTGCCGCAACCGGGCGAACGGGATCTGGCCGGGGGCGACGAACCGGTCGCGGCCGTAGCGGCGCAGGACGTCGGCCGGGGAGAGCGCTCGCGAGCGGCGGCGCATCACCTCCAGCAGCAGCGTGGTCAGATCGGCGCCGGACAGCCGCTCGGCCAGGATGTCGAGGATCTCCGGGCCGCCCGCCTGCGTGAGCACCCGGTCCAGTGCACTTGCTCGCTCCGCCATTCTCTACAAGTATCAATGATCATGACGAAGCGCGATTGGGTTGCCTGGCATGATTATTACGATCTGCCGGGCTCGTCCCTGAAACAGCGGCTGGAGACCGTGCGGAAGTGGGTCGGGACGGCGCTCGACGAGGGGGCCTCACAGGTCGTGAGCCTGTGCGCCGGGCAGGGCCGCGATCTGCTGCCCGTGCTGGCCGGGCATCCCCGGCGGGGGCAGGTGCGGGCGCGGCTGGTCGAGCTCGACGAGCGCAACGCCGGCGCCGCCAGGCGGATGGCCCCCGAGGGGGCCGAAGTGGTGTGCGGGGACGCGGCGCTGCTGGAGTCGTACGCGGGGGCGGTGCCCGCGGACCTGGTCATGGTCTGCGGGGTGTTCGGGAACATCACCACCGACGACGTCCTGCGTACGGTCCGCACGCTGCCGCAGCTCTGCGCCCCCGGCGCGATGGTGATCTGGACCAGGGGCCGCGACGAGCCCGATCTGGTGCCGGTGATCTGCGAGTGGTTCGAGGGCGGCGGCTTCGAGCGCGTGAGCGTCGAGGGCGCCGGCACGGGCTTCGGCGTCGGCGTGCACCGCTACACCGGCCCGCCCGTGCCGCTGGAGCCGGGCGGGCGGATGTTCACGTTCGTCAGCTAGTGACGCTCCGGTAGAGGTCTTTGGTCAGGGTGGTGGTGCGCCGGACCGAGGAGCTCCACGTGCCGCCCGTGGGGTGCGCGGTCAGCACGGCCATGACGTAGCGGTCGCCCTTGCCGGCCAGGCCGGTCGAGTGCAGCACCGGCCGGCCGTAGTCGGGCACGCCCGAGCCGGCGGCCCGCTGCGCGACCCACGAGATGGGCGCCCCGACGGCCCTGGCCTCGCCGTTGCACCTGACGGGCGGCGTGGTGCCGAAGCCCGACCAGCCCTGCTTGACCGCCCAGGGCCTGGGCACCGCGTCGGGGATGCCGAAGGTCTGGTCGAAGCCGTCGGTCCCGCACGGCGTGGATTTGCGCAGGTGGCCCAGGATCGTGTCCCGGACCCGGGCGTCGGCCCTGTCGAGCAGGTAGCGGTAGGTGCGCACGATGTCGTAGGCGCTCAGTGAGGTGTAGCCCCAGAAGCCGGGCCTGGAGGCGGGCGGCGGCGTGGTGTCGGACAGGCCGAGCTTGCGCGCCGTCCTGACGATGATCTGCCCCTTGCCCTGGCGGTCCCAGAACGTCGAGGCCGCGTCGTCGTCGCTGGAGCGCAGCATGACCTTCAGCAGATTGGCGTCGGCCGGCGGCACGCCCTTGCGCCGCTCCAGGTAGTCGATCGCGATGAGGATCTTGACGACGGAGGCCGAGCGATATTTCCGGTGCGCGTTCTTCACCGCCACGAACTTGCCGGCCTGCCGGTCGAACACCACCCAGGCCGCGGTCGTCCCGGCGGGCACGCGGGGCGGTTTGCCCGCCTCCGCCGCGTGGGCGGGCGCGGAGAGCGCGGCGACGAGGAGGGGCACGGCGGCCAGGGGCTTCATTCGCACCCGCCTATAACTACCAGATTCCGCCCGCTCACTCTTGACCTGCCAACTAAAACGGGTATAAACACAGATGAAACCAACCCGAAACGGCGGTGAATCAACATCATGTACGCCGAGGAACGGCAGCAGGAGATCCTGCGCAGGGCGCGGGCCTCGGGCCGCGTCGACGTGGTGACGCTGGCCGCCGAGCTCGACGTGACCACCGAGACGATCCGCCGCGACCTGACGTCGCTGGAGCGGGCGGGCGTGCTGCGCCGCGTCCACGGGGGCGCGATCCCCGTGGAGCGGCTGGGGTTCGAGCCCGCGCTGGCCGCCCGCGACGAGGTCATGACGGCCGAGAAGGAGCGCATCGCCAAGGCCGCGCTCGCCGAGCTGCCCGAAGACGGGTCCGTGATCATCGACGCCGGCACCACGACCGGCCGCCTGGTGCAGGTGCTGCCCGCCGACCGGGAGCTGACCGTCGTGGTGAACTCCCCGCCGCTGGCCACCGCCCTGGCCGCGCGCGCCAACCTGCACGTGATCATGCTGGGCGGGCGGCTGCGCGGCAAGACGCTGGCCACGGTGGACGACTGGGCGCTGCGCCCGCTGGCCTACCTCAACGTGGACGTGGCGTTCATGGCGACCAACGGCTGCTCGCTGGGCCGGGGGCTGACGACGCCCGACCCGGCCGAGGCGGCGATCAAGCGGGCCATGGTCAAGGCCGCGCAGCGCAGTGTGCTGCTGGCCGACCACACGAAGTTCGGCAACACGTACCTGGCCACGTTCGCCGAGCTGAGCGAGATCGACGTGGTGATCACCGACACCGGGCTGGACGTGACCGTGGCCGCCGACCTGGCGGCGACCGGGCCGGAGGTGATCAGGGCGTGATCCTCACCCTGACGCTCAATCCCAGCCTCGACCGCACGATCGCGATCGCGGCACTGGAGCGGGGCGCGGTCATCCGCGCCGCCGCCGCCCACCTCGACCCCGGCGGCAAGGGGGTGAACGTCTCGCGCGCGCTGCTGGCCAACGACGTGGCGAGCCGGGCGGTGGTGCCGTACGGCGGGGACGAGGGACGGCAGCTCGTCCGCCTGCTCGCCGCCGAGGGGCTGGACATGGTCACCGTCCCGGTGGCCGGCCCGACCCGGTCGAACGTCACGCTGGCCGAGCCCGACGGCACCATCACCAAGATCAACGAACCGGGCACCGCCCTGTCGCCCGCGGAGCTCGACGAGATCGCCGACGCCGTGCTGGCCGCCGCGCATCAGGCCGACTGGGTGGTCGCCTCGGGCAGCCTGCCGCCCGAGGTGCCCGCCGACGTCTACGCCCGGCTCTGCCGCCGCTTCGCCGGGGCGGGCATCCACGTGGCCGTCGACACCAGCGGCCCCGCGCTCGCCTGCGCGCTCGGCGCCGCGCCCGCCCTGGTCAAACCCAATCTCGAGGAGCTGTCCGCGGCCACCGGCATGCCGATCCGCCGTCTGGGCGACGTGGTCGAGGCCGCCGGCAAGCTGCGGGCCGCGGGCGCCCGCGCGGTGCTGGCCAGCCTGGGCGCCGACGGCGCCGTCCTCGTCGAGGAGGGCGGCGTCTGGTACGGCGAGGCCCCCGTCACCGAGCCGCGCAGCCCCGTGGGCGCCGGCGACGCCATGCTGGCCGGTTTCCTGGCCGCGGGCGGGCGCGGCCCCGGCTCGCTGGCGCGGGCGCTGGCCTGGGGCGCCGCGGCCGTGGGACTGCCCGGCAGCCGCATGCCCGGCCCCGCCGACATCGCCCAGGACCACGTCACCGTCCACCCGCCCGACCCCGACCGCCCCCTCTCCGCTCCCCTTCCGGAGATCCCCCTCCCCCACGGCTGATCAACTGCTCATCCCCCCGAAGGAGCACGTCCATGGCCGACACCTACACTCCCCCGGTCACCGGAACCGGGGTCAAGGCCACCATCCAGCGCATCGGCGGCTATCTGGCCGGCATGATCATGCCGAACATCGGCGCGTTCATCGCCTGGGGCCTGATCACCGCGCTCTTCATCCCGACCGGCTGGCTGCCCAACGAGACGCTCGCGAAGATGGTCGACCCGATCATCAGCTACCTGCTGCCCATCCTCATCGCCTATACCGGCGGCCGGATGGTGCACGGGCAGCGCGGGGCGGTCGTCGGCGCGGTGGCGGTGATGGGCGTCGTGGTGGGCACGGAAGATCCGATGTTCCTGGGCGCCATGGTCATCGGCCCGCTCACCGCTTTGATCCTGAAATATGTGGACAAGTTCACGGAGCAGCGGACCAAGGCCGGGTTCGAGATGCTGGTGGACAACTTCTCCGCCGGCATCGTGGGCGGCGCGATGGCCGTGGTCGGCATGTTCGGCGTCGGCCCCATCGTCCAGGCGATCACCACGGCCGCGAGCAACGCGGTGAACTGGCTGATCCTCCACAACCTGCTCCCCGCCGCGTCCGTGCTGATCGAACCGGCCAAGGTGCTGTTCCTCAACAACGCCATCAACCACGGCGTCCTCAGCCCGCTGGCCGTCAAGGAGGCCGCCGAGACGGGCAAGTCGATCCTGTTCATGCTGGAGTCGAACCCGGGGCCGGGGCTGGGGCTGCTGCTGGCGTACCTGCTGTTCGGGCCGCGCGCGCTGCGGCCGAGCACGCCCGCCGCGATGATCATCCACTTCTTCGGCGGCATCCACGAGATCTACTTCCCGTACGTGCTCATGAAGCCCCGCCTCATCCTGGCCGTCATCGCGGGCGGCGCGGCCGGCGTGTTCACCTTCATGATCACCGGGGCGGGGCTGGTCGCCACGCCGTCGCCCGGCAGCATCTTCGCCTACCTCGCGGTCACCCCGAGAGGCGGCTGGCTCGCCTCCAGCCTCGGGATCCTCGTGGCCACGGGCGTGACGTTCGCGGTGGCCGCCGTCCTGCTCGGCTTCGGCAGGGGCGAGAAGGCCGACCCCGCCGAGGAACCCTCCGAGTCCGCCGAAACCGCTACCAAGGAAGGCTGAGCCATGGCCGGCATCGACAGCAAGGACATCCACAAGATCATCGTAGCCTGCGACGCGGGCATGGGCAGCAGCGTGATGCTCGCCTCCCAGCTCAAGAAGCAGCTCAAGGAGACCGGCGTCACCGTGGAGCACACCCCGGTCAACTCCATCCCCGACGACGCCGACGTGGTGGTGTGCCACGCGGGCCTGGCCGCCCGGGCCAGGGCGTCCGCTCCGGGGAAGGTGCTGGTGTCGTTCCAGATCTTCCTCGGCGACCCGGCGGTGACCCGGCTGGTGAACACGATCAAGAACGGCGGCACGGTCGATGCGTGACGACCTGCTCGACCCGCGGGCCGTGCTGCTGCACGAGAGCGCCCCCGACCGGGACGCCGCGATTCGGCGCTGCGGGCGGGTACTGGTCGAGGTGGGGGCGGTCGCGGAGCCGTACGTGGAGGCGATGATCGAGCGCGAGCGAACCATCTCCACCTACGTCGGGGAGGGGGTGGCCATCCCGCACGGGACGGCCGCCTCCAAGGAGGACGTCAAGCGCGACGCGATCTGCGTCGTGCGCTTCCCCGGCGGCGTGGACTGGGACGGCGAGCCGGTCACGCTGTGCGTCGGCATCGCGGCCAAGGACGACGGGCACGTGCCGCTGCTGGCGGCGCTGGCCGAGATCCTGCTCGACCCCGACCGCGCCAGGACGCTGCGCGAGGCCACGGAGGTCTCGCAGGTGATGAAGGAGCTGACATGAAGGTCGCCAGATTCCACGCCCCGGGCGACATCAGGATCGAGGACGCGCCCGAGCCGGTCGCCGGGCCGGGCGAGCTGAAGATCCGGGTACGGAACTGCTCGACGTGCGGCACCGACGCCAAGATCTTCAAGTTCGGGCACCACCACATCGTGCCGCCGCGCGTGATGGGCCACGAGATCGCCGGCGAGGTCGTGGACACGGGCGCGCGGGTGCAGGTGATCGCCGCGATCCCGTGCGGGACGTGCGCCGAGTGCCGCCGTGGCCGCCAGACCGTGTGCCCGAACCAGGAGTCGATGGGCTACCACTACGACGGCGGCTTCGCCGAGTACATGATCGTCCCCGCCAAGGTCCTGGCCGTGAACGGCGTCAACGCCGTCCCCGACGGCGTCGGCTTCGCCGAGGCGTCGGTGGCCGAGCCCCTCGCGTGCGTGCTCAACGGCCAGTCGCTGGCGGGCGTCGGCGCCGGGGACGACGTGGTCGTGATGGGCGCGGGCCCGATCGGCTGCCTGCACGTACGGCTCGCGCGGGCCCGCGGGGCGGCCCGGGTGTTCCTGGTGGACGTCAACGCCGAGCGGCTGGCGATGGCGGCCGAGCTGGTCCGCCCCGACGCCGCCATCGACGCCGACCCGGTCGAGCAGGTGCTCAAGCTGACCGGCGGCCGGGGCGCCGACGTGGTGATCACGGCGGCGGCGTCGGGCGCGGCGCAGGAGCAGGCGGTACGGATGGCGGCCCGGCAGGGCCGCGTCAGCTTCTTCGGCGGCCTGCCGAAGGACGACCCGGTCATCGCGCTCGACGCGAACCTGGTGCACTACCGGGAGCTGACCATCGTCGGCGCGAACGGCTCCAGCCCCGCGCACAACGCGCAGGCGCTGAACCTGGTGGCCGAGGGGGCCGTGGTGGTCTCGGACCTGATCACCCACCGGCTGCCGCTGCCCCGGGTGCTGGACGGGATCGACCTGGTCAGCCGGGGCGCCGCCATCAAGGTCACCATCGAACCCTGAAGGAGGATCGTTATGGCCCAGCGAACGGTGGCCGTGGCCTCGGCCAGCGGCCTGCACGCCCGTCCCGCCAAGCTGTTCGTGCAGGCGGCGGTGAAGGTGGGGGTGCCGGTGACGATCCGGCTCGGGGAGAAGTCCGTACCGGCCAGGAGCATGCTGGGAGTGCTGTCGCTGGGGGCGGTGCGCGGCACGGAGGTGACGCTCGAGGCGGACGGGCCGGGGGCGGAGGAGGCCCTCGACACCCTCGCCACGCTGCTGTCCCGCGACCTGGACGCGGAAGAGGCCCTCGATGCGTGACGACAGCGCCCGCGGTCCGGTGGCGGGCGTCCCCGTTCCCCCGCCCGGTGGTTCCCGTCCTGCCGGCGGCCCCTGGACGGGGGCCGCCGGGCGGCTCGCCGGCCTGGGGGTCAGCCAGGGGCGGGCGGCGGGGCCGGTGATGCGGATGGCCGGGCCGCCCGCGCTGCCCGCGCCGCGCGCCGTCACCGACCCCCAGGCGGAGGCGGCCGTCGTCGCCAAGGCCCTGGAGGCGGTCACCGCCGACCTCAACCGCCGCGCCACCGCCGCCCGGCACGAGGCCGCCGCCCGGCAGGAGAGCGCCGCTCAGAGTGAGGCGGCCGAGATTCTCGAGGCGCTGGCCATGATGGCCGACGATCCGATGCTCCTGGAGGAGGCCGAGCGGCTGGCCAGGGACGGCGCGGACGCCGCCCACGCCCTCGACGCCGCCTTCGCCGGCCACCGCGACGCCCTCGCGGCCCTCGGCGGCTACCTGGCCGAGCGGGCGGCCGACCTCGACGACCTCAAGCACCGGGCGATCGCGTACGCCCTCGACCTGCCCATGCCCGGCCTGCCCGCCCCCGGCCACCCGTACGTGCTGGTCGCCGCCGACCTCTCCCCCGCCGACACCGCGGGCCTCGGCCCCGACGTCCTGGCGCTCGTCACCGAGCGGGGCGGCCCCACCAGCCACACCGCGATCCTGGCCCGCGCCAGGGGCCTGCCCGCCGTGGTGGCCTGCGCGGGCGCCCTGGACCTGGCCGACGGCACGGTGATCGGCGTGGACGGCGGCACCGGCGAGCTCGCGATCGGCCTCACCGAGACGCAGGCGGCCGAGGTCGGGCACGCCGACCGGACCCGCAGGGCCAGGCTGGCGGCCAGCGAGGGGCCGGGCCGGACCGCCGACGGCCACCCGGTCAAGCTGCTGCACAACATCGGCTCGGCCAAGGACCTGGCCCCGGGGGCCGAGGGCGTGGGCCTGTTCCGCACGGAGTTCCTGTTCCTGGACCGCAAGCAGGCGCCGTCGTTCGAGGAGCAGGTCGGCGCGTACGCCGAGGTGTTCGGCCAGGCGGAGCACGTGATCGTGCGCACGCTCGACGCCGGAACCGACAAGCCGCTGCCCTTCCTCGATCTGCCCGACGAGCAGAACCCGGCCCTGGGCGTCCGCGGCCTGCGCGTGGACCGGCTCCTGCCCGAGGTCCTGGACACCCAGCTCGACGCGATCGCCGAGGCGGCCCGCCGGACGGGCGCCGCCCCGTGGGTGATGGCGCCCATGGTCACCACCATGACCGAGGCCACCGGCTTCGCCCGCCGCGCCAGGGCGAAGGGCATCGCCACGGTCGGGGTGATGGTCGAGGTCCCGGCCGCCGCGCTGCGCGCGGGCCTGCTGCTGCAGGAGGTGGGCTTCCTCAGCATCGGCACCAACGACCTGGCCCAGTACACCTTCGCCGCCGACCGTCAGCACTCCGCCCTGGCCGACCTCCTCGACCCGCGCCAGCCGGCGCTGCTGGAGCTGATCGCGATGTGCGCGCGTGCGGGCCGGGAGGCGGGCAAGCCGGTCGGGGTGTGCGGGGAGGCGGCGGGCGACCCGCTGATCGCACCCCTGCTGGTGGGCCTGGGCGTGACGAGCCTGTCCATGGCCCCGGTGTGCGTGCCGCTCGTCCGCGAGGCGCTGGCCGGGCTCAGCCTGGACGAGTGCCGGGAACGCGCCGGCGCCGCCCTGGGCCGGGTTCTCTGAGCCCGCCGGCCGGCCGGGCGGGCGCGCGGAGCGGCGCGCGCGAGGTGCGCCGCCGGACCGCGCCCCGCCCGTCAGCCGACCGGCTCCGGGTTGTGGGCCTTGAGGGCGAGCCCGTCGTCCTCGACGTCCACCAGCACCCTGCCGCCCTCCGCCGCCTCGCCGGTCAGCAGCATCGTGGCCAGCCGGTTGTCCAGCTCCCGCTGCACCGTACGGCGCAGCGGGCGGGCGCCGAACTCCGGCTGGTAGCCGCGCCGCGCCAGCCAGTCCTTGGCCGCGTCCGTGACCTCCAGCTCCACGCCCTGGCCGCGCAGGCGCTGACGGGTGCGCTCGAGCATCAGGTCCACGATCTGACGGAGCTGCTCGGCCTCCAGCCGCTTGAAGATGATCGTCTCGTCGATCCGGTTGAGCAGCTCCGGCCGCAGCGAGTGCCGCAGCAGGTTCATGAGCTGGTCCTCCAGCTCCTTCGAGTCGCCGCTGGACTCCAGGATCAGGTCGGCGCCGATGTTGCTGGTCATGATGACGATCGTGTTCGTGAAGTCCACCGTGCGGCCCTGGCCGTCGGTGAGGCGGCCGTCGTCGAGCATCTGCAGCAGGATGTTCATGACGTCGGGGTGGGCCTTCTCGATCTCGTCCAGGAGCACCACGCCGTGCGGGCGGCGGCGTACGGCCTCGGTGAGCTGGCCGGCCTCCTCGTACCCGACGTATCCGGGCGGCGCGCCGATGAGGCGCGAGACCGTGTGCCGCTCCTGGAACTCGCTCATGTCGATGCGCACCATGTGGTCCTCGCCCCCGAACAGGGCGGCGGCCAGGGACCGGGCGAGCTCCGTCTTGCCGACGCCCGTCGGCCCGAGGAACAGGAAGCTGCCGATCGGCCGGTTCGGGTCCTTCAGGCCCGCCCGGCCCCTGCGTACGGCCTCCGCGATGGCGGTGACGGCCTCGTCCTGGCCGATCACGCGCTCGTGCAGGTGCTGCTCGAGGCGCATGAGCCGCTCGCGCTCCTGCTGGGTGAGCTGGGTGACCGGGATGCCGGTACGACGGGAGACGACCTCGGCGATGTCGTCCACCATCACCTCGGGCACGGCCTCCGTGCTCTGCCGGGCGCGGTCGAGCTCCGGCCTGACCTTGTCGATCTGGGTGGACAGCTCCTTGGCCCGGTCGAAGTCGTCCGAGGAGACGGCCTGGTCCTTGTCGCGGCGGAGCTGCCGCAGCCGCTCCTCCAGCTCCCGCACGTCGCTGCCGGGCGTGCGTGAGCGCAGCCGGACGCGGGCGGCGGCCTGGTCCATGAGGTCGATGGCCTTGTCCGGCAGGAAGCGGTCGGGGATGTAGCGGTCGGACAGGTTCGCCGCCGCGTCGATCGCCTCGTCGGTGATGCGGACCTGGTGGTGGGCCTCGTACACGTCGCGCAGCCCGCGCAGGATCTCGATCGTCTCCTCCACCGACGGCTCGGGGACCAGGATCGGCTGGAAGCGGCGCTCCAGCGCGGCGTCCTTCTCGATGTTCTTGCGGTATTCGTCGATGGTCGTGGCGCCGATGACGTGCAGCTCGCCGCGCGACAGGGCGGGCTTGAGGATGTTGGCCGCGTCCATGCCGCCCTCCGCCGAGCCCGCGCCGACCAGCGTGTGCAGCTCGTCGATGAACAGGACGATCTCGTCGGCGTGCTCGCGCACCTCGTCGATGACCTTCTTGATGCGCTCCTCGAACTCGCCCCGGTACTTCGTCCCGGCCACCATCCCGGTCAGGTCGAGGGCGACGGCGCGCCGGTCCTTGAGGGTGTCGGGCACGCTGCCGTTGACGATGCGCTGGGCGATGCCCTCGACGATCGCGGTCTTGCCGACGCCGGGCTCGCCGATCAGGCACGGGTTGTTCTTGGTGCGGCGCGAGAGCACCTCGATGGCCTGCTCGATCTCGTCCTCGCGGCCGACGACCGGGTCGATCCGGCCCTGCCTGGCCTCCTCGGTGATGTCGCGGCCGTACTCGTCCAGCGTGGGCGTGCCGGACTGACGGTGACCGTTCCCCGACCGGCCCGCCCCCATCCCCGGGCCCATTCCCTGGCCCATTCCCTGGCCCATCCCCGGGCCTGCCCCGGACATGATGGCCTGCTGCAGGTCCTCGATCGTCACGCCCTGCTCCTGGAGCAGGCGCGCGGCGCTGGACTCGGGATTGGCGGCGAGCGCGAGAAGCAGGTGCTCGGGCCCGATGTACGACGACTGCAGCGCCCGCGAGACCCGCTGGGCGTCCAGGACGGCGCGCTTGGCCGACGGCGAGAGCGTCGTGGGCGGCTGCGCGGCGTGGCCCGTACCCCCGAGCGCGTGGATGCGGTCGCGCAGCCGCCCGACGTCCACGCCGGCCGAGCGCAGCATGGCGCTGGTGGCGTCGTACTCGGTGAGCGCGTCGAGCAGGTCGAGCACGTCGAGATCGGCGGCGCCGCGCTGCCCGGCCGCCTCCAGGGCCCTGCTCAGGACCTCCCGCGCCGGCTCGCTGAGCATGCGGCCCACGTCCACGCGCTGGACGCCGGGCCGGGACGGCGGCCAGCCCTCCATGCCGCCGAACATCCGGCCCGTGAGCTCCTCGAACCCTCGGAACGGGTCTCCCCCGAAAAACGATCTGAACGGCATGTCCGACATCGAAAGTCCCCCTTTTGCGCCCAGGGGACACTTAGCCGGACCTGCCGCCAGACATAGCCAGGACCAGGTAAAAAACGGTGGAAAGGACGAGGTAGGGGGTTATGGACGGCGGCGCAGGCTCGCGTCGCCCAGTTCGGGCGGTTCCCAGCCGGCGTCGGCGGGGTTGAGCGTGACGCCGGGCGGGATGATCTCGTCGATCCGGTCCAGCACGTCGTCGCTCAGCCGTACGCCGCCGGCGGTGAGCTGGCTCTCCAGGTGCTCCATCGTGCGCGGCCCGATGATGGCCGAGGTCACGGCGGGGTGCCTGAGGGTGAAGGCCAGTGACAGCTCGATCAGCGTGAGGCCGGCCTCCTCGGCCAGCAGAGCGAGCCGTTCGACGGCCTCCAGCTTGCGCTGGTTGACCTCGAGCCCCATGTCGTAGCGCTGCGGCAGCCTGGCCGAGCGGCGGGTCTCGGGCTGCTCCCTGCCCTTGCGGTAGCGGCCGGTGAGCCAGCCGCCGGCCAGCGGGCTCCAGACGATGACGCCCATGCCGTACCTCTCGGCCACCGGCAGCACGCCGGCCTCGGCGCCGCGTACCAGCGGCGAGTACGGCGGCTGCTCGCACACGAACCGCTCCAGCGCGCGCCGCTCCGACGCCCACTGGGCCTCGACCACCTGGTGCGCGGGGAAGGTGGAGCTGCCGATGTAGCGGACCTTGCCCTGCCGGACGAGGTCGGTCAGGGCCCCGAGGGTCTCCTCGATGTCGGTGGCCGGGTCGGGACGGTGGATCTGGTAGAGGTCGATCCAGTCGGTGCCGAGGCGCCGCAGGCTGTTCTCGACGGCCTGGAAGATCCAGTGGCGGGAGTTGCCCCGCTGGTTGGGGCCCTCCCCCATGACGCCGTGACACTTGGTGGCCAGGATCACGTCGTCGCGCTTGCCGGATTTGGCCAGGGCCTGGCCGACGAACTCCTCCGACTGGCCCTGGCTGTAGACGTCGGCGGTGTCGATGAAGTTGACGCCCGCGTCGAGCGCCCGGTCGATGATCCGGGCCGACTCCTCAGGGTCGGATTCGCCCCACCAGCCGAACATCATCGCGCCCAGGCAGAGGGGGCTGACCTTGAGACCGGTACGTCCGAGTACGCGATATTCAGTCATTTCTTCACTCTGAGGCAATCAGCTTCGCGACGGGCGTGTCACCGGAGACGAGTTCGAGTGTCCTGCCGACGGAGCCGGGGTCGCCGAGCAGCGCGACGACGACGGCGGCCACGTCGTCGCGCGGCACCGGTCCGGGCGGCACCTCGGGGGCGAGCCTGACCAGGCCGGTGCCGGGATCGTCGGTGAGGCGGCCGGGCCGCAGGATCGTCCAGGCGAGGTCGCGGGCGCGCAGGTCCTGCTCGGCCGCGGTCTTGGCGGTGATGTAGGCGGCCCACACCTCGTCGCGTCCCGGCGCGGGCGGCTTGCCGGCGCCCATCGAGGAGATCTGGATGAAGCGCCTGACGCCCGCCCGCTCGGCCGCGTCGGCGAGCAGCACGGACGCGCCCCTGTCCACGCTGTCCTTGCGCGGCGCGCCGCTGCCCGGCCCCGCGCCGGCCGCGAACACCACGGCGTCGGCGCCCTCGAGGATCGCCGCGACGTCCTCGACGCTCGACCGTTCCAGGTCGCACACGACGGCCTCGGCCCCGGTGGCCGCCACGTCGGCGACGTGGTCCGGATTGCGGACCAGGCCGACCGCGCCGGAGGTGAGCCGGGCGGCGAGCCGCAGCGCGATCTTCCCGTGGCCACCCGCGATGATGATCCTCATGGTCGTCATGGTGTCATGGACCCATGCACCAATTCCCGCAGGCGCCGGCGCCCGCTTTCCTGTTCGACCTGGACGGCACCTTGATCGACAGTGTCTACCAGCACGTGGTGGCGTGGCGGCAGGCGCTGAGCGGGATGGGCATCGACCTGTCGGTGTGGCGGATCCACCGGCGCATCGGCATGAGCGGCGGGCTGTTCGTCAGCGCGCTGCTGCGCGAGACGGGGCTGAAGCTGAGCCGGGAGCAGATCGACGAGCTGCAGAGCACGCACGCGGAGGCGTACGAGCAGCAGGTCGGCTCGGTCAGGCCGCTGCCGGGCGCGCCGGAGCTGCTGGCCGAGCTGAGCGCGCGGCGGGTGCCCTGGGCGATCTGCACGAGCGGCTACTCCCGTACGGCCCGCCTGGCCCTGGGCATGCTGGGGCTGCCGGAGGACACGCCGCTGGTCACGCGTGACATGGTGCGACGGGCCAAGCCCGACCCCGACCTGTTCCTGGCCGGTGCGGCATTGGTCCGCGTCGACCCGGCGCATGCCATGGTGGTGGGCGACAGCGTCTGGGACCTGCTCGCCGCCCGCCGGGCCGGCGCGCTGGGCGTCGGGCTGTTGTCCGGAGGGTATGGCCGGGAGGAGCTCGAACGCGCCGGAGCCTTCAGGGTGTACGCCGACCCGGAGGACATGCTGGTCAGGCTCGACGAGCTGGGCGTACGACTCGACGACTGAAGGCGGAATATCCCGCCGAACCACCGGGCTGGATCATGCGTATCCCCCACAGAGGAGCTTTGAATGGACTTGGCAGACATCGGCGTCACCGGCCTGGCGACCATGGGGCGCAACCTGGCTCGCAACCTGGCCAGGCACGGATACGCGGTGGCGGTGCACAACCGCTCGCACAGCCGTACCCAGCAACTGGTCAAGGAGTTCGGCACGGAGGGCACGTTCGTGCCGTCCGAGGACCTCGCCGGATTCGTGGCCTCGCTGAAGCGGCCCCGGCGGGCGATCATCATGGTGAAGGCCGGCGCGGGCACCGACGAGGTGATCAACGCGCTCGCCGACCTGATGGAGCCGGGCGACATGATCGTCGACGGCGGCAACGCCCATTTCGACGACACCCGGCGCCGTGAGGCGGCGTTGCGGGAGCGGGGCCTGCACTTCGTCGGCACCGGCATCTCCGGCGGCGAGGAGGGCGCCCTCAACGGCCCCAGCATCATGCCGGGCGGGTCGAAGGAGTCGTGGGAGGCGCTCGGCCCGATCCTGCAGGACATCTCGGCCAAGGTCGACGGCGTGCCGTGTTCGGTGCACGTCGGCCCCGACGGCGCCGGGCACTTCGTGAAGATGGTGCACAACGGCATCGAATACTCGGACATGCAGCTCATCGCGGAGTCCTATGACCTGCTGCGCCAGGCCCTGGGGGCGACACCGGCCGAGCTGGCCGAGGTGTTCAGGGAGTGGAACCGCGGCGAGCTCGACTCCTACCTGATCGAGATCACCGCCGAGGTGCTCGACCAGGTCGACGCCGAAACGGGCCGGCCGTTCGTGGACGTCGTCGTGGACCAGGCCGAGCAGAAGGGCACCGGCCGCTGGACCGTGCAGAGCGCCCTCGACCTGGGCGTGCCCGTGACGGGCATCGCGGAGGCGACGTTCGCGCGGGCGCTGTCGGGGCACCCGGAGCAGCGGGCCGCGGCGGCGTCGCTGCAGGGGCCGGCGCTGTCCGGGGTGGGCGGACGCGAGCTGGTCGAGGACGTACGCCACGCGCTCTACGCCTCCAAGATCGTCGCCTACGCGCAGGGCTTCGACCAGATGGCCGCGGCCTCGAAGGAGTACGGCTGGGACCTCGACCTGGGGGCGATGGCCACGATCTGGCGCGGCGGGTGCATCATCAGGGCCAAGTTCCTCGACCGGATCAGGGCGGCGTACGACGCCGACCGCACGCTTCCGACGCTGCTGGCCGACCCGACGTTCGCGGCCGCGCTCGACGCCGCGCAGGAGTCGTGGCGGCGCGTGGTCACCACGGCCGTGCAGATCGGCGTGCCCACGCCGGGCTTCTCCTCGGCCCTGGCCTACTATGACGGGCTGCGCCGGGACCGCCTTCCGGCGGCGCTGGTGCAGGGACTGCGCGACTACTTCGGCGCGCACACCTACCGGCGGGTGGACAAGGAGGGCACCTACCACACCGACTGGTCAGGCGACCGCGCGGAGCACCCGGCGTAGCCCTCGCCGACCCGTCAGCGGCCGCCCAGCGCCACGGCGTTGGCCACGGCCGTCACCACGCAGAAGCCGAGCGGCCCGGCGGTGTCGTGCATGGTCACCTGACCTGTCGCGACACCGCCGGCGCCGACGTGCCCGGTGCCCTCGACACCGATGAGCTCGCCCTCGAGCGGCCGGGCCAGCGTCATCGTGTAGTCGGCGTTGATGAAGCGCAGGCCGTCGGGCTGGGCGTTGCTGAGCGGGCTGGCGAAGTCCGCGGCCAGCGCCAGGCGGACGATCGGCGTCAGCGGCTCGTCGTCCACCAGCGGATATCGCTCCCGCATCCACACCCGCGCGGGCCCCGGCTCGCCCCAGGGGGTCAGCCGCCACAGGTCGAATGGCGGCGTCCAGCCCGTGCCCGTCACCGGCGGCCCGTCGGGCGCCGGCTCGTCCCAGGCGGGGGTGACGATCGCGCGCTCCCCCTCGGGGTGCTCGCCCTCGCGCAGCAGCACGGCGCCGGCGCGGCCGATCACGCCCTGGGCGGTGGAGATCGTCGCGTCGGCCACCCGGATCCTGCGGCCGTCCCTGATCAGGACGGTCTCCACCGTGACCGGCAGCAGCGGGCTGTTGCGGAACAGGTCGACGGTCAGCCGGGCGAAGCGCAGGCCGGGCTCGGCGTGGTGCTCCTCGATGGCGCGGGCGGCCAGCCCGCCGAGCAGGCGCCCGTGCAGCATGTCGGGGGACCAGGGTCCGCGGGCGTGCGGGGCGGGGACGAGTTCGTCCTTTTCACGGGTGAAGAACGCTGACGACACAGAATCAGATTCTAGTGGACAGCAGGCGGCGGCCGAGCGCGCGCAGATGCTCCTTCAGCTCGGCCGGTTCGAGCACCTCGAAGTCGACGTCGAGGAAGGCCACCACCACGGCCATGAGGTGCGGGTCGTCGCCGCGCAGGGTGAGCCGGCAGGTGTGCTCGTCCACCGGCTCGACGGTGCCCGAGGTCCGGCCGGAGACCGCCGCGGCGGGGGCGTGGAGGAGGAAGCGGGCCTCGTACGGCCACATCTGGTGAGCCAGGCGGTGCTGGACCCAGGCGGCGACGTCGGGCTCGGGCGGTTCGCGCGGGGCGAAGCGGGGGCCGTTGGGGGCGCGCAGGGCCATGCGGTCGGCGCGGTAGGTGCGCCAGTCGCGGCGGTCGGCGTCCCAGCCGACGAGATACCAGCGGTGGCCCTGGGTGACGAGGCTGTGCGGCTCGGCCCTCCTGAGCGTGACCTCGCCCCGGTGGTCGGTGTAGTCGAAACGGAGCTGCTCGCGGTCGCGGCAGGCGGCGGCGACGCGGCCGAGCACGTCGGCGTCCACGGTGGGGCCCTCGCGGTCGATCCGCACGGTGTGCGTCTGCAGCGTGTTGACGCGGTGGCGCAGGCGGGCGGGCAGGAGCCGTTCGAGCTTGGCCAGGGCGCGCAGCGAGGTCTCCTCGATGCCGGTGACGGTGCCGTTCGCGGCGGTACGCAGCCCGACCGCGACCGCCACGGCCTCGTCGTCGTCGAGCAGCAGCGGCGGCAGCTCGGCGCCCGCGCCCAGGCGGTAGCCGCCGGACACGCCGGGTGTGGAGCGCACGGGGTAGCCGAGGCTGCGCAGCCGTCCGACGTCGCGGCGCACGGTCCTCGGGGCCACGCCGAGCCGCTCGGCCAGCTCGGCGCTCGGCCAGTCGCGCCTGGCCTGAAGCAGGGAGAGCAGGCGCAGCAATCTCGCGGAGGTGTCCAGCACAACCGCCATTGTGGCCCGAACCTGGCCGCGATGGTGCCTAGCGTGGCGGGCATGGACGCATTCGTCATCGACATCACCCAGGACCGGCTCGACGACCTGCGCGAACGACTGGAGCGGACCCGCTGGCCGGACGCGCTCGACGGGGTCGGCTGGTCGTACGGGGTGCCGCCGGAGGCGGTGCGGGAGCTGGTGGCGTACTGGCTGGAGGGGTACTCCTGGCGGGCGCACGAGGCGCGGCTGAACGCGCTGCCGCAGTACACGACCGTCATCGACGGGCAGCGGGTGCACTTCGCGCACGTACGCTCGGCGCGGGCCGGCGCCCTGCCGCTGCTGCTCACGCACGGCTGGCCCAGCTCGTTCGCGGACTTCTCGTACGTGGCCGGCCCGCTCAGCCGCGACTTCCACCTCGTCATCCCGTCGATCCCCGGCTTCGCCTTCTCCGGCCCCACCCGCGAGCCCGGCTGGGGCGTGCGCCGGATCGCCGCCGCCTGGGCCGAGCTGATGAGCAGGCTCGGCTACGACCGCTTCGGCGTCCAGGGCGGCGACTTCGGCTCGCTGATCTCCGCCGCGGTGGGCCGCGCGGCCCCCGGCCGGGTGACGGGGGTGCACCTGAACGCCTCTGTCACCGCCTTCCCCACCGACGACCTGTCGGGCCTGACGGAGGAGGAGCGGGCGCGGGCCGGCGGGGTGGAGGCGTGGCAGGAGGTCTCCGGGTACGCCGTCATCCAGGGCACCAGGCCGCAGACCCTCGCCTACGGCCTGGTGGACTCCCCGGTGGGGCAGCTCGCCTGGAACCTGGACGCGTTCGCCTCCTGGGGCCAGGACCTCCGGCCGGGCGGCGGGCTCTCCCCCGACGACATCCTGACCAACGTCGCCCTCTACTGGTTCACCGGCACCGCGGGCTCGGCCGGCCGCCTGTACAAGGAGAGCGCTCCCGACTGGGCGCCTCCCGCCGAGCCGGACAGGACGCCGACCGGGATCGCGCTCTTCCCCGGCGACTCGACCGTGCGGCGGTACGCCGAGCAGGTCCACCACGTGGTGCACTGGTCGGAGTTCGCCACCGGCGGCCACTACGCCGCCCTCCAGGCCCCGGAGCTGCTGGCGGGCGACATCCGGGCCTTCTTCGCTAGCCTCGCATGAGGCAGAACGGGTGACCTTCCGGGTCGATGAGCACGGTCCAGTCGTCACCACCCGGCTGGAGGTCCGGCACGGTGGCGCCGAGCCCGGCCAGCTCCTTCAGGGCGGCCTCGACGTCGGGGACGGTGAACTCGAGGTGCGCGTGCTTGCCGTCGTCCGGCCAGCCCGGGCCCTGGTAGCCGTCGATCCGCTGGAAGGAGAGCGGGACGGGGCCGCCCTCGAGGGTACGGAATTCGGCGTCGTCGCCGGTGACCCGCCAGCCGGTCGCCTTGGCGTAGAAGGCCGCCAGGGCGGCGGGGTCGGCGCAGTCGATGACCATGGAGGAAAGCGTCGCTGTCATGCCTCACAGCCTGCCGCCGGCGGGCCCGCGGGTCTTGAACATCCTTGCGCACTCCACCACAGGCGGACTTCGCCGCAGCGCGATTCGAGGCAGCGGGAAAGGTCGCGGCCGGATTCGGCTCGACGGGAGGGCCTGCCAGGATTCGTCGCGGCCGGGATTCGCCTCGACCGGGATCGGCCTGGCCGGGATTCGTCGCGACCGGGATCGGGCCTGGCCGGGAATCGCCGCGGCCGCGAATCGCCGTTGCCCGGTTTGTCGTACCCCCGGGTTTTGTCGGAGCCGGGGCGTAGCGTGCCGTGGGTGCGTTCCTCCGTATGTCTCGCCGCCGGGCCCGGGTTCAGCCTCGACGCCGTGACCTGCCTCGACGACCATCGCGGCTGGTCATCGGCGGAGCTGAGCCCGCGCCACCGGGTGGTGCTGGTGCGGCGCGGCACGTTCCGGCGGATGGCCGACGGGCGGCGGGCGGTCGCCGACCCGACGATGGCCTACCTGGGCGTGCCGGGCGAGGAGGAGCGGTTCGCGCATCCGGCGGGCGGCGACGTGTGCACGTCGCTGTCCCTGTCGCCGGGGCTGTGGCGCACGCTCGCCGGCGACGGCTTGCGGCCGTCCCGCTCGACGCTCTACGTGGACGCCCGGTTCGACCTGGCGCACCGGCGTGTCCTGCGGGCCGCGCGGGGCGGTGACCCGGCGTTCGAGCTGACCGAGTCCCTGCTCCCCCTCCTCGCGCTCACCCTCGCCCAGACCACCTCGGCACCGGCCCCCTCCCAGCCCTCCCATCCCGTCCGGACCGCCCGGCCCCCCACCATCACCGGCGTCCCCGCATCCACCGCCGGGGCCGCCACATCCACGCCCGGGGCCACCACTGCCGCCACCAGGACCGTCACCAAAGGCAACGCTGCGGCCACCGCCAGCGCCGTCACCGACGCCGCCCGTGAGGCCATCTCCGCCGACCATCCCGCCGCCACCGGCCTGATCTCCCTGGCGGCGCTGCTCCGCGTCTCCCCCTACCAGCTCAGCCGCGCCTTCACCCGGGAGCTCGGTGTCTCCTTGACCCACTACCGCAACCGGGTGCGCGTCGGCCGGGCGCTCGACCGGCTGGAGCAGGGCGAGCCGAGCCTGGCCACGCTCGCCGCCGACCTGGGCTTCGCCGACCAGGCCCACCTGACGCGCACGATCCGCCGCCACGCCGGCCACACCCCGTCGTCCCTGCGCCGCCTGCTCGGCCCCGGATGAACCAGCACACGTAAGCCAGCGGGCGAACCGACACCGGGGCGAACCGCCATGGGCTGGATCTCCGACGGCCGGATCTTCACCAGACGGGATCTCCTTCGGCTGGATTTCCACCGGCCCGCCGCCATAGGCTCCCCCAATGCGCGATCTAGGTGATGACCCCCGCCCGGCCCGGGGCGCGGTACGCGAGATCCACCGCCTCGACGGCCCCGCCACCCTGGCCTACTCCCCCGACCTCGACGGCCTGGCCGACCCGGGCGAGATCGTCTGGGCGTGGGTGCCGTACGAGGAGGACCCGGAGCGGGGCAAGGACCGCCCCCTGCTGGTGGTGGGCCGCACCGGCCGCAGGCTGCTGGGCATGATGCTGTCCAGCCGGGGCGACGACGGGCCCGACTGGCTGGAGGTGGGGGCGTGGGGGCGCGACGGCCGGGTGTCCTACCTGCGCCTGGACCGGGTCTTCGTGCTGGACGAGGACGACATCCGGCGCGAGGGGGCGGTGCTCGACGGCGACCGTTTCGCCCGGGTGGCGGCCCGGCTCATGAAGACGCACGGCTGGGGGGTGGACTGACCTTCCCCCGGCGGATCCCGGCGGCGGCACGCAGGCCGAGCCAGAGCAGCAGGGCGAGGACGCCGACCAGGACGTACTCGATCGCCGGGATCCTGATCGCCTCCCCGGCCGCGCCGGCGAGGTCGCCGCGCAGGCCGTACACCACCATGGCGCCCGCCACGTAACAGCCGGCCAGCACCCAGCGCGTCGCCGCCGACAGCCCCAGCCCGTGCATCTGCGTGATCACGAAGACCCCGAGGAAGCCGAACAGGAACATCGGCCACGCCCCGTCGGGGCCGGAGGTCATGACGGCGACCAGGGTGCCGTGCACGGCGACCATCGCCTCCAGCGTGAACGTCCACCAGCGGTTCGTGTGCGCCCGGGTGAGGAACAGCGAGCCCTGCAGGAGCAGCAGGAACATGTAGAAGAAGCCGATCAGGTGGCCGCTGGTGGCCTCCATCGGGTGGTACCAGAACGTGTAGACCGCCGCCCAGCTGAACAGGTAGCCGTGGTAGCGGCGGGCGAAGTCCACGACGGCCCTGCCGAAGGGCACCGGTTTTCCGAGGAACAGCCCGCGCCGCCGGTTCTCCATCAGCAGGACGACGACCAGCAGCAGGATCACCGAGCCCTGCGAGCTGAAGATCGACACGTCCTGGGCGAGCCCGTCGTAGAACAGGTGGGTCTGCAGGGTGTGCAGGGCGATGAACGCGGTGTTCACGACCAGGGCGGCGACGTTCACCGGGTGCAGGCCGGTGGTGTAGCGGCGGACCCTGGTCTGGGCGTAGTAGATCAGCCCCCAGAAGGCGACCTGGTGGGCCGCGTATCCCGTCCAGGCCGACAGCCGGGTCCAGACGGTGGGGTCGGGCAGCTTCCAGTAGTACCAGGAGGCGCCCTGGTCGGGTAGCAGGGTGATGCCGTGCAGCCGCTGGCCCAGCAGCCAGACGAGTGCCGTCATGACGGCGCTGGCCGCCACGCCGAGGACGAGGGCGCGGCCCGCGCTCATGCTCCTCAGCGACGTCTCGCGCCATGCCATGGGTGTGCTCCGTTCAAGGTATTTCCATCGTGGAATGTTTTGATTATGGAATGATGAGGCGCATGGCAGCAAGCCGAGGAGAATCGTGACGCCGGACACGCCGGACGCCGTCGAGCTGATGATCATGATGCGCGCTCTCAACGTGGAGAGCGACCGGTTCATCGAGCGCTTCGCCACCCTGCACGGGCTGCACCGCACCGACCTGAACGCCCTCGTGGTCATCCTCGACGCCGACCGGGTCGGCCGGCCGCTGACGCCGGGCGCGCTGGGCATCGCGCTGCACCTCAGCCCGCCCGCCACGACCGCGCTGATCAACCGGCTCGAGCAGGCCGGCCACGTCGAGCGGCGGCGCAGCACCACCGACCGCCGCAAGGTGGAGGTGGTCCTCAACGAGCAGGCCGCCCAGCTCGCCCGCCACTTCTTCACCCCGCTGGCCCGCCACCTCACCAAGGTGATCGACGCCTTCACCCCCGAAGAGCGGCGGGTCATCGGCCGGTTCCTGGAGAGCAGCATCAAGGCCAACACCGCGGCCAGACTGGAGGCCGGCGAGTGAGCACGATCGTCATCACCGGCGGGACCCGCGGCCTCGGCTTCGGCCTGGCGCAGTCCCTGCTGGAGCGCGGCCATCAGGTGGTGGTCTGCGGGACCGACCCGGAGCGGGCCGAGCAGGCGGGGGCGGAGCTGGGCGGCATCATGTCCCGGGCGGCCGACGTCGCCGACCGCGAGCAGCTCCAGGCACTCTGGGAGGCCGCCACCGCGCGCTACGGCCGCGTGGACGTCTGGATCAACAACGCGGGCGTCTCACAGACCCGTGAGCCGTCCTGGCTCCTGCCCGCCGACCAGGCCCGCCGCGTCGTGGACGTCAACCTGCTCGGCGTGCTCAACGGGTGCGCGGTCGCGATGGCCGGCATGGCCGGGCAGGGCGGCGGCCACGTGTGGAACATGGACGGCCTGGGCGGCGACGGCCGCGTGGTGCCCGGCCTCAGCGTGTACGGTGCCACCAAACGGGCCGTCGCCTACCTCACCACGGCCCTGGCCAAGGAGGTGCCCGACGGGGTGGGCGTGGGCCTGCTCAGCCCGGGGATGGTGGTCACCGACCTGCTCACGTACGGCTACTCCGACGCCGAGCGCAGGCGTGCCGCCAAGATGCTGTCGATCCTGGCCGACCGCGTGGAGACCGTGGCGCCCTGGCTCGCCGAACGGGCGATCGCCCAGGCCCGCAACGGCGCCCGCGTCCGCTGGCTCACCCCCGCCAAAATCGCCTACCGCTTCGCCACCGCCCCGTTCTCCCGCCGCGACATCTTCACCCCCTGAGCCCCTCGGAACCCGGCCCGCGCTGCTTCCGGCCGGAATCCGTGGACCGTCCCGAGTGGCGAAGCGCCGGTCTCACGTGGAGAATTCGTGACGGCGGCAACGACGCGCCGCGCGTCGGCGTTCCTTGATCCAGGCCGGGGTGCCCGCCGGCGATCCTCGGCACGGACGCGGCCATGCCGTCGTCCCGTCCTTCCTTCCGCGCCCCAGACCGGGCACGTAGTGGGCAGGCGGGTGGGTCAGGTGGGGAAGACGGTGGCCAGTTCCGGGATGTGGGCGCGGTAGCCGTCGAACAGCCTGTGCGCCGTGCCCACCGAGTCCACCAGCGGGTGCAGCGCGAACGCCGCCACCGCCAGCCGGGACGACCCCGACAGCGCCGCCTCGATGACCGTCTGCTCCACCGCCTTGACCTGCTGCGCGAGCCCCAGGAACCGGCTGGGGAGAGGACGGGTGGCCAGGGCGCGGACGCCCGAGCCGTCCACCGCGCACGGGATCTCGACGACCGCCTCCGCCGGCAGGCCGGGGACGGCGGCGCCGTTGCGGACGTTGAGGATCATGGTGGCGGTCTCGCCCCGGGCGATGGCGGCCATGAGCGCCAGCGCGATGCCCTCGTAGCCGCCCGCCTCCAGGTCGGCGGCGTCCCGCTCGCCCGCGTCGGTGACGTCGCGCGCCTCCGCCATGTACGACGCGTCGCGCTCCTTGCGCGCCCGGTCCCACTCGGCCAGCGCCCGGCCGGGCCGTTCGCGCACGGCGGCGTAGAAGCCGTCCTGCTGGGTGCGCAGCGACTCCCCCCGCGGGGTCCGGCCGGAGATCGAGGCGACGGCCTCCCGGGTGAAGTAGTAGTAGTACAGGTATTCGTTGGGCAGCGCCTCCAGTGTGCGCACCCAGTCGGCGCCCAGCAGGCGGGCCTCCTCGACCCGCCGCAGCGCCTCGTCGTCGGCCAGCAGCCGGGGCAGCACGTCGCGCCCCTCGTACGTGAGCCCGCGCAGCCAGCCGAGATGGTTGAGCCCCACGTAGTCGGGCGACACGCGCGCCGGGTCGAGCCCCAGGGCGGCGGCGGCCCGGCGGATCAGCCCGATGGGCGAGTCGCAGATGCCGATCACGCGGTCGCCGAGCACGCCCCGCATGGCCTCGGTGATCATCCCGGCGGGGTTGGTGAAGTTGATGACCCACGCCCCCGGCGCGAGCGCCGCCACCCGCTCCGCCACGCGCACCGCGACCGGCACCGTACGCAGCCCGAACGCGATCCCGCCCGGCCCGGTCGTCTCCTGGCCGAGCAGGCCCAGGTCGAGCGCGACCCGCTCGTCCGCCGTCCGGCCCGCGAGCCCGCCGACGCGGATGGCGGAGAAGACGAACGTGGCGTCGCGCAGCGCGGTGTCCAGGTCGGTGGTGGTCCGCACCGCGGGCGGGTCGTCGTGACCGGCGGCGAGCTGGGCCAGGACGCGCTCGATGACCTCCAGCCGGTCCTGCGACACGTCGTGGAGCACCACCTCCTCCACCCGGGGCCTGGCCCGATCGCGCAGCAGCGCGCCGTACACCAGCGGCACCCGGAAGCCGCCGCCGCCCAGAACGGCCAGTCTCATCTGAGTCCTCTCACGTGAGCAGCACCTCGGCGCCGGCGGCCGCGCAGGCGCGCAGCGTGGCCGCGTCGGCGCCGTCGTTCGTGACGATCATGTCGATGTCCTCGGGCCCGCACACCCGCAGGGCCCCGGTGCCGGGGAACTTGTGCCGGTCCACGAGCAGCACCACCTGTCCGGCGGCGGCGATCATCGCGCGTTTGAGGGGCACCTCGGCGAGCGTGGTGTCGACGAGTTGCCCGTCGGGGCGTACGCCGCTGGCCCCTAGGAACACGCGGTCGGCGACGACCTGGCTCAGCGCCGCCTCGGTCAGCATCCCGACGAGCGAGTGGTAGGGCCTGCGGACCATGCCGCCGAGCAGCAGCAGCTCGACCTCCGGGTCGGAGCGCAGCACGTCGAGCACGGCCAGGCTGGAGGTGACCACGGTGACGCGGCGCCCCCGGAGCCGGCGGGCCAGGCACATCGTCGTCGTGCCGATGTCGAGCAGGATCACGTCGCCGTCGGCGACCAGCAGCGCGGCGCGGGCGGCCACGGCCTCCTTGTCGTGCCCGTCGGTGGCCGCCACCTCGGCGAAGGGCCGGACGGCGTCGGCGTCGGCGAGCGTGCCCGCCAGGGCGCCGCCGCGCACGCGCCGCAGCGTGCCGTCGCGGTCGAGCACCTCGAGGTCCCTGCGGATGGTGGACGGGCTCACGCCGAGCTGACTGGCCAGATCCTGGACGCTGGTGGCGCCTGACGCGCGGACGCGGCGCATGATCTCGGCATGCCTGAGGCGCTGGAGCACGGCCGGAGTCTACCAGTCAATATCGCGCAGAAGTAAGCAGAAAGGAGCAACTTGCTTCGAATACTCGCGTGAAACACTTGAAGTGCGCGAGCAAACGTGCAAGATTGCGCACATCTCGGTGTGTCGAGGAGGACTCATTCCCGTGTCTGTCCAGGCGTACGACCCTCTCGCCGGCGAACGGACCCCAGAGGGCCCGCAGTTCGACGTCTTCCTGGCCGGAACCGTCTTCCTCGACATCATCTTCACCGGCCTGCCCGCGATGCCCGCCGCCGGAACCGAGATCTGGGCCGAGGGCATGGGCTCGTGCCCCGGCGGCATCGCCAACCTGGCGATCGCGACGAGCCGCCTCGGGCTGCGCACGTCGCTGGCCGCCGCGTTCGGCGACGACGACTACGGCGACTTCTGCTGGCGCACGCTCGAGGAGCAGGAGTCGGTGGACCTGACCAGGTCGCGGCGTTTCCAGCACTGGCATTCGCCGGTGACGGTGTCGATGGCGGTCGACCGCGACCGCAGCATGGTCACGCACGGCCATCCGGCGCCCATGGCCGCCTCCGAGATGATCGGCTCGCCGCCGCGGTCGCGGGCGGTGATCGTGACGCTGTCCGGCGAGGAGCCGCTCGGCGTGGCCGGCGACGGGGCCGGCTGGGCCGAGCTGGCGCACCGCAACGGCGCCCTCATCTTCGCCGACGTCGGCTGGGACCCGTCGGGCGTGTGGTCGCGCTCGCTGCTCGACCAGCTCGCGGTCTGCCACGCGTTCATGCCCAACGCGACCGAGGCCATGGCCTACACCGGCACCGACACCCCGCGCGACGCCCTGTACTCGATCGCCGACCGGGTCCCCCTGGCCGTGGTGACCGACGGGGCCAACGGCGCGATGGCGATCGACTCCTCGACGGGTGAGGAGGCGTTCGTGCCCGCGCCCCGGGTGACGGCGCTCGACCCGACGGGTGCGGGCGACGTGTTCGGCGCGGGCATCGTGCTGGGCACGCTGTCGAAGTGGCCGCTGGCCGACCGGCTGGCGTTCGCCGGGGTGTGCGCGGCGCTGGCCGTGCAGCAGTTCGGCGGCTCGCTGGCCGCACCCGGCTGGGGCGACATCGCCGACTGGTGGCACGAGGTGCGCGCCTCGGCCCGGCACAGCGGCGCGTACGGCAGTTCGCTGGCCCGCCGCTACGCCTTCCTCGACCGGCTCGTGCCGACGGTCCCGGTCGGCGCGGTACGCCGCGCGGCCGCCACCATCGCCCGCTACGCCGACGTCGGCATCGCTCCCCCGGCCCAGACGAGACGACCGGGCGACGACCCCGCCACGGCTCCCCACCCTCCCGCGAAACGCCCGCCGGAAGAGACCGGCAGACCGCCCGCGAAGCGACCGGGCGCCGACTCCGGCGGACCCCCCGCCGAACGACCGGGCGACGAAACCGGCAGAGCGCCCGCGCAACGGCCGGACGCCGGCGGAGCGTCGTCGGGACGGCCGGGCGGCGAGGCCCGCGGAACGTCGTCGGGACGGCTCGGCGAGGACGCCGGCATGGTGTCCGCTGGTCCGGGGCAGCGTGCGGGCGAGAACGCCTCACGGCCTGAGGGCCCCGAGGACGAGGACCCGGACACGCCTCGCGTGCCTGTGCAGAAGGAGTGACGCCATGACCCCCCCGACGCGACGGCCACACCGTTCCACGACACTGGCCGCGCTCGCCGCCGGCGCGGCCCTGCTGGCCGCGTGCGCGCCAGGCTCCTCGGCACCGCCCGCCGCCACGAGCGCGCCCGCGAGCGCCTCCCCGGTGCGCACCGACGCGGCCGCCCTGGGCAACGTCACGCTGACCGTGTGGGACCAGGAGGTACGCGGCGGCCAGGCCGCCCAGATGAAGCAGCTCAACGCCGCGTTCGAGGCCAAATACCCCAACATCAAGCTCAACCGGGTCTCCCGCTCCTTCGACGACCTCAACACCACCCTGCGCCTGGCGCTGAGCGGCAACGAGCCGCCCGACGTGGTGGAGGCCAACAACGGCCGCTCCTCGATGGGCGCGTTCGTGAAGGCCGGTCAGCTCCGCCCGCTGGACCCCTACGCGCAGGCGTACGGGTGGAAGGAGCGCTACCCCGACTCGGTGCTGAAGTACTCCCGCTACAGCGCCGACGGCAAGCTGTTCGGCGAGGGCAACCTGTACGGCCTGCCCCAGGTCGGCGAGGTCGTCGGCGTCTTCTACAACGCCGCCAAGCTGAAGTCGCTCGGCCTGCGGCCGCCCGCGACGTGGGCCGAGTTCGAGTCCGCGCTGGCCAAGGCCAAGACGGCCGGCGAGGTGCCGCTGCAGCTCGGCAACCTCGACAAGTGGCCGGCCGTGCACGTGTTCGGCACGGTGCAGAGCCGGAGCGTGCCCGCCGACCAGATCGCCACGCTGGCGTTCGGCCGCAAGGGCGCCTCCTGGAACACGCCCGAGAACGTCAAGGCGGCCGAGCAGCTCGTCGGCTGGGTGGACCAGGGCTACTTCAACAAGGGCTTCAACGGCCAGGGCTACGACGCGGCCTGGCAGGCGTTCGGCAAGGGCGAGGGCGTCTTCCTGATCGGCGGCACGTGGCTGCTGGCCGACCTGCAGAAGGCCCTGGGCGAGAACCTGCGGTTCATGCTGCCGCCGGGCGCCACGGCCGGCGCGCCGCCGGTGGCGACGGGGGGCACGGGGCTGCCGTTCGCCATCACGGCCAAGAGCCCCAACCCGGACGCGGCGGCGGCGTACATCGACTTCATCACCAGCGCGGACGCGATGAAGGTGCTCACCGACACGGGCAACCTGCCGGTCGCCGACACCGGCGCGCAGAGCGTGCCGGAGGGGCCGCAGAAGGACGTCTTCACGGCGTTCGGGACGGTGACCGGGAAGGACGGGCTGGTGCCGTACCTCGACTACGCCACGCCGACGTTCGCCGACACGCTGGGCGCGGCGCTACAGGACCTGCTGGCCAAGAAGGCGGCTCCGCAGGAGTTCCTCGGAACGCTGGAGAAGGACTACAAGACCTTCGCCGAGAGCAACGGCTGAGGATGACCCATCCTCCGGGGGAGCCTCGCCGCGTCGCCTACCTGTACATCCTGCCCGCCTTCGTCATCTACGCGGCGTTCCTGCTCTACCCCATCGGCCGGGCGGTGCAGATCTCGCTGTACGACTGGGACGGGCTGTCGCTCGGCCGCTGGGCCGGGCTGGACAACTACGTGGCCATCGTCGCGGACGAGGGGCTGCGGGCCGCGTTCGCGCACGCCCTGGTCCTCGTCGTGTTCTACGCGGCCGGGCCGCTGGTCATCGGGCTGGCGCTGGCCGCGGTCCTCAACCACGCCAAGGTGCGCGGGCTCGGCTTCTTCCGCACGGTGGTGTTCCTGCCGCAGGTGATCGCCATGGTCGTGGTGGCCGTGGCGTGGCGGCGCGTGTACGCTCCCGACGGCACCCTGAACTCCCTGCTCAGCGCCCTGGGCCTGGACTCGCTGACGCGCGGCTGGCTGGGCGACTACACCTTCGCGCTGCCGGCGGTCGGCGTGGTCGGCACCTGGTTCGAGAGCGGCCTGGTGACGGTGCTGCTGCTGGCCGGGATGAGCCGCATCCCCTCCGAGCTGTACGAGGCGGCGCGGCTGGACGGCGCCGGCGCCGTGCGGGAGTTCTTCGCGGTCACGCTGCCGTCGGTGCGCGGGGAGATCGCGGTGGCGCTGACGCTGACCGTGATCGCCGCGCTGCGCACGTTCGACCTGGTGTACGTCACCACGCGCGGCGGCCCCGGCGACTCCACGTCGGTGCCGTCATACGAGGTCTACCACCGCGCGTTCGGGCTCGGCCAGATCGGCTCGGCGGCGGCCGTCGGCGTCACCCTCACCGTCGTCATCTTCGCGATCTCGTTCGGGATCAACCGCTTCGCGGACAGGGGGGTCTCGTGATCTCGCGCGGGGAGCGGGTGGCCAACTACGTCATCCTGTCGGTGTTCGCCGCGTTCGCGCTCTACCCGATCGTGGTGATCCTCGCGGCCGCGCTCGGCCCCGCCGACAGCGGCGGCACGGCCGGGCTGGGCAACTTCGCTGCGGCGTGGGAGATCGGCCGGTTCGGCGACTATCTGCGGACGAGCCTGATGGTGTCGGTGTTCGTCGTGGTCGTCAGCGTGGCGCTGTCGATCATGAGCGGGTACGCGTTCGGCACGATGCGCTTCCGCGGCCAGTCGGTGCTGTTCTACCTGTTCATGCTCGGGATCATGATGCCGAGCGAGGCCATCGCGGTGCCGCTCTACTTCGACCTGCGCGCGCTCGGGCTGATCGACACGTTCTGGTCGATCACGCTGCCGCAGGTGGCGTTGTCGGTGGCGTTCGGCACGTTCTGGATGCGGGCGTACTTCCGGGCCGCCAACCGGGCGATCGTGGAGGCGGCCCGCATCGACGGCGCGTCGAGCTGGCGCATCCTGTGGCAGGTGCTGCTGCCCCCGGCCAGGCCCGCCGTGGTCACGCTGATCGTCCTGGTCTTCATGTGGACGTGGAACGAGTTCCTCATTCCGCTGATCATGGTGACCAGCGAGTCGCTGCGGACCGCGCCGCTGGGGCTGGCCTTCTTCCAGGGCCAGTACACCTCGGGGTTCACGCTGCTCGCCGCCGGTTCGGTCATCGTCGCGACCCCGGTCGTGATCTTCTACCTGTTCCTCCAGCGTCACTTCGTCCGCGGGCTGCTCCAGGGGGCGGTCCGCGAGTAACCCCCCGGAGGTTCGATGCGTACCAGAGCGATCCTGCTGGCCGCCGCCGTGGCGCTGGCTCTCATGCAGGCCCCGGCGGCGGCCGGTGAGCCGGCGCCGGCGCCTGTCGATCTCGACGCGCTGTTCGTCGGCGCCCACCCCGACGACGAGGCGTTCAGCCTGTCCACGCTCGGCCAGTGGAACGAGGACCACGACGTGCGCACCGGCGTCGTCACCGTCACGCGGGGCGAGGGCGGCGGCAACGCCGTCGGCCCCGAGGAGGGCCCGGCGCTCGGCCTGCTGCGCGAGGCCGAGGAGCGGACGGCGGTCGGGAAGGCCGGCGTGAGCGAGGTGTTCAACCTCGACGACGTCGACTTCTACTACACGGTGAGCGCGCCGCTGACCGACCAGGTGTGGGGCGGCGACACCCTCGAGAAGGTCGTCAGGATCGTCCGCCGGACCCGGCCGGAGATCCTGCTGACCATGGACCCGGCTCCCACGCCCGGCAACCACGGCAACCACCAGCAGGCCGCCCGGCTGGCCATCGAGGCCTTCTACGCGGCGGCCGACCCGAAGGCGTTCCCGGAGCAGATCAGCCGTGAGGGGCTGCGCCCGTTCGCGCCCGCGCGGCTGCTGACCGGCGGCGCGCGCGGCACCTCGCAGGTGGGGCCCGGCTGTGCCGCGACGTTCCGCCCGGCCAACGCGGCGCAGAACGTGTTCGGGGTGTGGAGCGGGCGCGCCTCGCCGAGCCGGAGCACGACGTGGGCGGCCGTCGAGCGCGACGCGCAGCGCACGTACGCCTCCCAGGGCTGGGCCGGCTTCCCCGACGTGCCCTCGGATCCGGCACAGCTCGGCTGCGACTTCTTCACGCAGGTGGACGCCCGGGTGCCGTTCCCCGAGCCGGGCTCGGCGGCGGCCGCCGCGCCGACGGCGATCCTGGACGGCGCGCTGACCAGGGCGAGCGGGACCGTGCCGCTGGGCACCCGCCTGGAGCTGCGGACCGGCTCGTTCGACGTCCGTCCCGGCGAGGCGTTCACCGTCACGGTCACCGCGACCGCGCCGCCGCGCGAATCCCTGGGCCGCTCGTCGGTGGCGCTGCGCGTCCCGGCCGGCTGGCAGGTCCGCGGCTCCGGTGACCTCGGCCGGCTCGGCGCGGGGCGAACGGGGTCGGCCACGTTCAAGGTGACGCCGGGCGAGGGCGCTCGGGCCCGGGTGGCGGCCACACTGACCACCGAGAAGGGCAGCGGCCACACCGACCGGCAGGTCGAGGTGAGCCCGGCCGTACGAGGACAGCAGCAGCTCCTGCCCCAGGTCGCCCAGTACGAGAAGTGGACCACCGACGTCGGCGTGCCGCACCTGCGCGGCCTGGTCACCCCCGTGCTCACGCTCCCGTCGGGCGGCTCGCGCGAGGTCGGCGTCGTGGTCACCAACATCAGCGGCGCCACCCGCTCCGGCACCGTACGGATCGGCCTGCCCGCCGGCTTCACCGCCGACCGCGTCGAGGCCCCCTACCGCGACCTGGCGGCGGGCGCCTCGGCGACGGTGCCGTTCACCGTCACCAACGCCGACCCCACGCTCAAGACCTCCAACGAGGGCGGCGACTACGCCTACACCGTGACCGTGGACGGCACGGTCACCGGCCGGCCCGCGCTCGAACTGGTCCCCGCCGCCACCCTCGCGCGGGCGCCCGCCGCCCCGGCGGTCGACGGGGCCGAGGGCGACGGCGAGTATCCGGGGCCCGCGCTGGACGTCTCCCGCCTGTGGGAGGGCACCGCGTGCTCGTCGGCGGCCGACTGCTCCGGCACGGCCAAGGTGAGCTGGCACGACGACACCCTGTACCTGCTGGTCCACGTCAAGGACGACGTGCTCGGCACCCGGCTGGCCGCCTCGGACTGCAAGCGGCACTGGCGTACGGACGCGGTGGAGGTCGCCATCGACCCGCGCGGCACCTCGGAGAACACCTCCACGACGTTCAAGGCCGCGGTGCTGCCGGTGACGGCCGAGGGCCCGCCGTGCCACCTGCGCGACGCCGACAACCGCCAGGGCCCGGGCGAGTCGACGGCACCGGGCATGCGGATCGCCTCGAAGGTGTCCGCCGGGGAGTACGCCGTGGAGATGGCGATCCCGATGGCGGCCCTGCCCGGTGCGGTCGATCCCGCGCACCTGGGGCTGAACATCCTGGTGTACGACTCCGACACCCAGGACAAGACCGGCCAGACCCGGATCGGGTGGTCGACGTGGGGCGGGGTGCAGGGCGACCCGTACCGGTGGGGCGTCGCCACCCTGCCCGGCTACGAACCGCCCGCCGACCGCCCGGCCACCCCGCCGGTGATCCCCGACGCCGCCCTGTCCAGCCTGGACTCCCCGCAGTCACTGGAGCAGGCCGTCCGCGTGGGCGTCCCCCTGGCCGGCGGCCCGGCGGCAAGAGACTCGGAAAGCGGCCGAGTAACCGCAGCCCGGCCCACCCAGACCGGCGCCCAGGACGGCGAGCAAACCGACGCCGAGACCAGTGCCCGAACCGACGTCCAGACCGGCGCTCAAACCGACGTCCAGACCGGTGCCCAGCCCGGTAGCAAGGGCAACGACCAGGCCGCCGGGCAGGGCGGTACCCAGGGTGGCGGGCAAGGGGCGGTGAGGGTGACGTTGCGGGCGGCCTCCGGCGGCACGGCGCACCTGTTCGTCCGTGACGCCCAGGGCACGGCGGGCAGCCGGGTCGTGACGATCCCCCGCAAGGGCACCACGACCGTGACCGTCCCCCTGACCCGGGCGCTGTCCGGCGGGGCGGCCGTCCTGGCCGGGTGGCAGGCCCCGAGCGGCGGCACCACCGCTTCCCGTGCGCCTATCAACGGAAGGTGAACCTCAACCCGGCTCCCGGCTCCCGGAACCCGGGAGCCGGGAGC